>NZ_JABDWC010000001.1:92435-506797 GCF_019685155.1 Rhizobium sp. NZLR1b | reverse complement strand
GCATCGGCCTCAACGTGCTGCAGGGCCTGCGGCTTGCCGGTGCCGACATGATCATCGGCGTCGACATCAACAATGACCGCAAGGAATGGGGCGAGAAGTTCGGCATGACGCATTTCGTCAATCCGAAGGAGGTCGGCGACGACATCGTGCCCTATCTCGTCAACCTGACGAAGCGCAATGGCGACCTGATCGGCGGCGCCGACTATACGTTCGACTGCACCGGCAACACCAAGGTGATGCGCCAGGCGCTCGAAGCCAGCCATCGCGGCTGGGGCAAGTCGATCATCATCGGCGTTGCCGGCGCCGGCCAGGAGATCTCCACCCGGCCGTTCCAGCTGGTCACCGGCCGCAACTGGATGGGCACCGCCTTCGGCGGCGCGCGTGGCCGCACCGACGTGCCGAAGATCGTCGACTGGTACATGCAGGGCAAGATCCAGATCGACCCGATGATCACCCACACCATGCCGCTCGAAGACATCAACAAAGGCTTCGACATGATGCACAAGGGCGAAAGCATCCGCGGCGTGGTGGTCTATTAAGCCATGAAAACCATCTCGACAGAGAAGTCACACGACGGCATCCAGGGGGGTTACGTTAATCGCTCGGAGGTCTGTGATTGCGACATGACCTTTGCTGTCTTCGTGCCGCCGCAGGCGCTCAAGGGCAACTGCCCGGTTCTATGGTACCTTTCCGGCCTGACATGCACGCATGCCAATGTCATGGACAAGGGCGAGTATCGGCGGCTTGCGGCTGAGCTCGGACTGATCGTCGTCTGCCCGGATACCAGCCCGCGCGGTGACCACGTCCCCGACGAAGCCGACAATTGGCAGTTCGGCAAGGGTGCGGGCTTTTATGTCGATTCCACCCAGCCGCCCTATTCGGCGAACTATCGGATGTACAGCTACATCGTCGACGAGTTGCCGCGGCTGCTGGCCGCGGAATTCCCGGTCGACATGGGCCGCCAGGGAATCTTCGGGCACTCGATGGGGGGGCATGGCGCGATCACCATCGCGCTCAAGAACCCGGATCGCTTCCAGAGCTGCTCGGCCTTCGCGCCGATCAGCCGTCCCTCGGTCTCCGGCTGGTCGAAACCGGCATTGCGGAAATATCTCGGGACGGATGAAACGACCTGGCGGGCCTATGATGCCTGCTCGCTGATCGAAGACGGGTACCGGTTCCCGGAACTGTTCGTCGATCAGGGGACGGCGGATAGCTTCCTGGAGGACGGATTGCGTCCCGATGAGCTCAGGCAAGCCTGCGAAGCGGCGGGCATCGACCTGTCGCTTCGCATGCAGGAAGGCTACGGCCACTCCTACTCTTTCATTTCGACATTCATGGAAGACCATCTGCGCTGGCATGCGCAGAGGTTGGGAAATTAGTTTGGAAGGGCTCGGCCGGGCATAACGCAAACGGCCAGGGAGGGAAGGAGAAAAGCAATGAGCATAGCTATTCATCCGCTAGTGGATTCAGGCTTTCAGGCGACTGACGCTGCCTTTGCAGGCGGAACGCTCGTGTGCAAGTGCACGAGCAACCCCGTAAAGGTCAGGATCAAGGGCGATATCGCCCATAATCACGCCTGCGGCTGCACCAAGTGCTGGAAGCCAGAGGGCGCCGTCTTTTCGGTCGTGGCAGTTGCGCCGACCGACAGCGTCGAAGTGTTGGAGAACGGTGACAAACTTGCCGTCGTCGAAGCCGCGGCGCTGATCCAGCGGCATGCCTGCAAGCAATGCGGCGTGCATCTGTACGGCCCGGTCGAGCGTGAACATGCGTTCCAGGGATTGTCGTTCATCCATCCGGAGCGCTTCCAGGAAGGCGGCTGGGCAAAGCCGGGCTTTGCGGCCTTCGTGTCGTCGATCATCGAAAGCGGCTTCGATCCTGGCAAGATGGACGCCGTCAGAGCGCAGTTGAAGGCGTCGGGCCTCGAGCCGTACGATTGCCTCAACCCCGGCTTGATGGACTATATCGCAACCTGGACCGCCAAGAAGAGCGGAGCGCTCGCCCCGTGATCTAATGGGGACGCCGACCTCGGCGGCCCCAACAAAACCGCCGCCATCAGCGTGATATCCGCAGATGGCGGCGCGCCGCCGTGCCGCGGCCAGCTTTCGACGCCCGATGATTGGCGTTGACGCGCCGAAGGCGCTGATAACCCGCCACGAAGAACTCTCTCCGACGACCGACGCAGGTTTCCAGAAGGAATTGCCCGCGGTTTCGGCCAATCCGCGTATCGGGCGCAAGCCAATCCCTCACCTTGGAATTGAAACGGCGCCGAACCGGCAACGGCTCCGCGCGACTTCGCGATATTGTGTATCCTAGGAATAATAATTGTGTACGCAAAGTACACAATTATTTGACTCCTCCTGAGAGCCGTGCCATCTTCATGACGTAGAGCAACAATGGCTGGAGATCGACGATGGCGAGGACACCCAAGAGCAATCTCTACGAAGATCTGAAACGCCGGATTCTGACGATGGAACTGGACCCGGACGCCGATCTGGACGAGGCCAGTCTGAGCGAAAAATATGGGCTCTCCCGGACGCCGGTCCGCGACATATTCCGCCGCCTTGCCGGTGAGGGCTATATCGATATCCGCGAGAACAGGGGTGCGCGGGTCATCCCGATGAACCACTCCACGCTGCGCAATTTCTTTCTTGTCGCGCCGTTGATCTATGCGGCGATCGGCCGTCTCGCCGTGCAGAATTTCAAGCCCGCCCAGCTTGTCGACCTGAAGCAGACCCAGGAGCGCTTTCGCGCCGCCAGCGAGGACGCAGACGCCCTGAGAATGGTGCTGGAGAACAACCGCTTTCACGAGATCTTCGGCGAAATGTCGGGCAACGTCTATCTGCAGCCGAGTCTCGGCCGGCTGCTCATCGATCACGCGCGCATCGGCCACACGTTCTTCCGACCGAGGAACGAGGACATGAAGCGGCGGCTGCAGGTGGCGGTCGACCACCATGACGGCTTCATCGCCGCGCTCGGCGCTCACGACGAGAATGCCGTCGTCGATCTCGTTTTCGAACACTGGGAATTGTCCCGCGAGAACATGGAGATGTTCATCGCCCCGCAAGGCCTGAAAGCGGACGCCTTCCTCGGCGCTCCGGCCACGCAATTATTGGAGAAGTCACCGTGAAGTTTGAGGGGATCTATACGCCGGCGGTGACGCCACTCGATCAAAATGGACAGATCGACCGGGCCGGATTTACCGCCGTGCTCGAGTCGCTGATCGAGGCGGGAGTGCACGGCATCATCGTCGGCGGTTCGACGGGCGAATACTACGCCCAGAGCAGCCAGGAGCGTTTCGAACTCGCCGCCTATGCGCGAGAAGTCATCGGCACACGGCTGCCGCTCATCATCGGGACCGGTGCCATACGTACCGAAGATTCGGTCGAATATGCCAAGGCGGCGAAGGAAATCGGCGCGGATGCAATCCTGGTGTCGTCACCGCCCTACGCGCTGCCGACCGAACGCGAAAACGCCGTCCATGCGCTGACGGTCGATCGCGCCGCCAACCTGCCGATCATGCTCTACAACTATCCGGCCCGCATGGGCGTGGTGATGGGCGAGGAGTATTTCTCCCGCGTCGGCAAGTCGAAGAACGTCATCGCCATCAAGGAAAGCTCCGGCGACATGGGCAATCTTCATCGGCTCGCCCGGAAATTTCCGCATATCGCGCTGTCCTGCGGCTGGGACGATCAGGCGCTCGAATTCTTCGCATGGGGTGCGAAGAGCTGGGTCTGCGCCGGCTCAAACTTCCTGCCGCGCGAGCATGTCGCTCTCTATGAGGCCTGCGTCCTGGAAAAGAACTTCGACAAGGGCCGGGCGATCATGACGGCAATGCTGCCGCTGATGGATTTCCTTGAATGCGGCAAGTTCGTCCAGTCGATCAAGCACGGATGCGAATTGATCGGGCTGAATGTCGGATCGGTCCGCGCGCCGCTGCGTCCGCTCAACTCCGAAGAAAAGCGAACCCTCCAGACCGTCGTCGCCACATTGAAGCGCACGGTCGCCCAGATCACATCGGGAGCAAACCATGCATGAACCCTTGACCGCCGCCGAATACAAGGCGATCGCCACCGAGCTTCAGTTTCCGACGAATGCCTTCATCGATGGCGCATTCCGTCCGGCAAATTCCGGCAAGACCTTCGCCTCCACGAACCCCGCAACGGGCGAGGTCCTTGCCGAAATCGCCGCCTGCGATTCCAGCGACGTCGACTTCGCCGTTACGAAGGCGAGGGATGCGTTCGATGATGGACGCTGGCGGCTGCGCTCGCCGGGAGCGCGCAAGGAAGTGCTTCTGAAGCTCGCCAAGCTCATGGAGCAGAACAGGCACGAGCTTGCCGTCCTGGAAAGCATCGACAGCGGCAAGCCGGTGCGGGAATGCCAGACGGTCGATATTCCTGATACCATTCATACGATCCGCTGGCATGCCGAGCTGATCGACAAGCTTTATGACAACACCGCCCCGGTCGGAGCCAACGCGCTGACGATGATCGTGCGCGAGCCGATCGGCGTCGTCGGATGTGTGCTTCCATGGAATTTCCCGCTGCTGATGCTGGCCTGGAAGATCGGCCCGGCGCTCGCCGCTGGCTGCTCGGTCATCGTCAAGCCGGCCCAGGAAACGACGCTGACGACGCTGCGTGTCGCCGAGCTTGCCCATGAAGCCGGCATTCCGGCTGGTGTGTTCAACGTCGTCACCGGCTCCGGCCGCGAAGTCGGCGAACCGATCGGCCTGCACATGGGTGTCGATATGGTCGCCTTCACCGGATCGACCCCGACCGGCCGCCGCTTTCTGCGTTATGCCGCGGATTCGAACCTCAAGAAGGTCGTACTCGAATGCGGCGGCAAGAATCCCGCGGTCGTTCTTGACGATGCCGAAGACCTGGATCTCGTTGCCGAGCAGGTGGTCAACGGCGCCTTCTGGAACATGGGTGAGAACTGCTCTGCCACGTCGCGTCTCATTGTTCATTCCAAGATCAAGGACGAGTTGCTGAAGCGCATCGGCGCCTATATGCGCGAATGGAAGACCGGCGATCCGCTCGATCCGGACAATCGCATCGGCGCACTGGTCAGCAAAGCGCATTTCGAGAAGGTGAAATCCTTCCTCGACGACGCCAAGACGGAGAAGCTAACGGTCGCCCACGGCGGCGAAACGCATGGCGGCATCTTCATCGAGCCGACGGTGTTCGATGGCGTAACGCCCGCCAGCCGCCTGTTCCAGGAAGAGATCTTCGGGCCGGTACTCTCGGTCACAACCTTCAATTCGCTTGCCGAAGCGATCGCCCTTGCCAACGACACCAATTACGGCCTGACGGCGTCGGTCTATACCGGCAGCCTGAGAAACGCCATCAAGCTCGCGCGCGAAATCCGCGCCGGCGTCGTCACCGTCAACTGCTTCGGTGAAGGTGATGCCACCACGCCGTTCGGCGGCTACAAGGAGTCCGGCTTCGGCGGCCGCGACAAGTCGGTCTTTGCTCACGACAATTACTGCGAACTCAAGACCATCTGGATCGACGTATCCGAGCGGTCGGTCGACGAGACCATCCGATGAGCCGCCATGTGATCAAGCACCTGCCGACCGACACCGGCGTTTCGGGATGGGAGGCGACCAGCGAACGCGCCTTTCCCGTAGCGGCGCTTGAGCACGACACTATTGCGGACTGGCTGATCATCGGCGGCGGATTTGCCGGCCTCTCGGCGGCGCGCCGCCTCTCGCAATTGCGCCCCCAGGACAAGATCGTCGTCCTGGAGGCTCGCGAGCTCGCCAAGGGTCCGGCCGGCCGGAATTCCGGTTTCATGATCGACGTGCCGCACAACCTGTCCTCGGGCGAGTATTCGGTGGCCGACGAAGAGGCGACCAAAGAGGAGATTCGGCAGAACCGCCTGGCGATTGCCTTCGCAGCCGATGTGGCGGCCGAAAACGGCCTGTCGCGGGAAACCTTTGACCCATCGGGCAAGGTGAATGCCGCGGCCTCCGACCGGGGCATGGGTCTCAACGACAATTACAGGAAGTCGCTCGAGAAGATCGGCGAGCAGCATCGCGTTCTCGATGCACATCAAATGCGAGAGATGACCGGTTCTCGCTATTACCATGGTGGCCTTTACACGCCGGGCGCGGTAATGATCCAGCCGGCCGACTATATTCGTGGCCTGGCGCGCGGGCTCCATTCGAAGGTCGCCATCCACGAGCACTCGCCGGTGCTGGAGCTTTCGCGCGAAGGCAGGACCTGGAAGGCGAAGACCGGTTGCGGCTCCGTTTCGGCGCCGAAGGTCATTTTGGGCGTCAACGGCCATATTCAAAGCTTCGGCCATTTCCGCGGCCGGCTGATGCACATCTTCACCTACGCGTCGATGACATCGGCCTTTTCCCAGAACGAATTCGCAGGTGACGTCACCGGTGTGGATCGCTGGGCGCTATTGCCGGCCGACCCGATGGGCGCGACGGTGCGCAAGATCACCAAGGACGGGCTTTCGAGGATCGTCGTCAGGACGAGGTTCACCTATGACCCGAGCCTGAAAGTGTCGGAGAAGCGCGTTGCCGGTATCGCGGTCGAACAGCGCCGGTCGTTCGATGCCCGGTTCCCCGGGCTGGAAAGCCTGCCGATGGAATATAGCTGGGCGGGCGCGCTCTGCCTTAGCCGGAACCATGTGCCGGCATTCGGCGAGGTCGAGGAAGGGCTCTTTTCCGCCTGCTGCGAGAACGGTCTCGGCACGGTCAAGAGCACTTTTGCGGGCATGATGGCGGCCGATCTGGCGGCGGGTGCCGGTAGCCTCGAACTCGACAAATACAGCAATCAGCCGGAACCGACGAGATTGCCTCCGGAGCCCATCGCGTGGCTCGGCGTCAACTCGGTCATCCGCTTTCAGGAATTGCGCGCAGGCCGCGAGGGATGATCCCTCTGCCCGCGCAATATGAAGACTGCCGCCCGCAGACTTCAATGAGTATGGGAACGAAAACCAGGAGTAAGAACAATGAAGACTTTGTGGAAGGCGCTTTGCGCCGCTGCGGTGATAGGGATCAGCATCCTTCCTGCTCGCGCGGAAGAAAAGACGATCAATCTGGGCACGATGTCATGGGAAGACCTGACGCCCATCACCGGCATTACCAAGAAGGTTCTCGAAGATGCCGGTTACACCGTCAAGGTGACCGAGTTTTCCGAATGGGGCATCGCCTATGCCGCTCTTGCCAAGGGCGATATCCAGGCTCTCACCTCGCAGACCGACTACGTCGCTCAGGATTACTGGGACAAGAACAAGAACCGTCTCGAGAAGATTTCGCCGGTGTCGCACGGCCTCTACCAGGGCGTTGCCGTTCCGAAATATGTTCCGATCGACTCGCTCGATCAGCTCAGTGAAAATGCCGACAAATTCGGCGGCAAGATTATCGGCATCGAGCCGGGCGCCGGCCTGATGCGCGATACGGCGAATGCTGTCAAGGATTACGGCCTCAAGCTCCAGCTCGTCGAGGGCAGCACGGCCGCGATGACGGCGGCGCTGAAATCCGCCTATGATCGCAAGGAATGGATCGCGGTCACGATCTGGGAGCCGTCGTGGATGGTCCAGAAGTACGAGGTCAAGTATCTCAAGGACCCGAAGGGCGTATTCCCGCCGCCGCAGAGCTACTACTGGATCGGCCATAAGGGCTTCTCAGAAGAAAACCCGCACGCCCGCGAAGTCATGGCAAGCGTCTACGTGCCAATCGCCGACATCACCACCATCAACGGTGAAGTCAAGGACGGCAAGACGATGGACCAGGCCGTGCAGGATTGGATCGGCAGCCATGCCGACCTGATCAAGCGCTGGGAAAACATCAAGAAGAAGTAATCGCTTCATGGCCGTCCGATCCGTCGGGCGGCCAACCTGAAATGAAGAAGCCAGCGCCGATTGGCTCAAAGGGGATCGCGATGAAAACCGCCAATATCGATGCCGAAGATGTCCTGATCGACTGCCAATCCCTCTGGAAGGTCTTCGGAGGCAAATCCGCCGCAGCGATGAAGTCAATCAAGGAGCGCGGCCTCGGAAAGACAGACGTCTTGAAGGAATTCAATTGTGTCGTCGGCGTTTCCGATGCGAGCATCGAGGTCCGGCGGGGCGAAATCTTCTGCATCATGGGATTGTCGGGAAGCGGAAAATCGACGCTTATCCGCCTTCTCAACAAGCTGATCACGCCGAGTTCCGGCAAGGTGCTCGTCAAGGGACGCGACATCGCCGCCTTGTCGCCGGTTGATCTCAGGCAGATGCGGGCCAAGAACATCGGCATGGTGTTTCAGAGCGTCGCGCTGCTGCCGCACCGGACAGTGCTGGAAAATGCCGCCTTCGGCCTCGAGGTCCAGGGAATTTCCAAGCCGGAGCGAAACAAGACTGCCGCGGCCGCCCTCGAGAAGGTTGGCCTCGCCGACTGGCTCAGCCGATACCCCAACGAGCTTTCCGGCGGCATGCAGCAACGCGTCGGGCTTGCTCGCGCGCTCGCCTCCGACCCCGAGATCATTCTGATGGACGAGCCGTTCAGCGCGCTCGATCCACTGATCCGCCGTCAGCTTCAGGATGAATTCCGCCAGTTGACCAAAGCCCTGGGCAAATCCGCTGTCTTCATCACCCATGATCTCGACGAGGCGATCCGCATCGGCGACCGCATCGCGATCATGAAGGATGGCGTCATCATCCAGACCGGCACGGCCGAGGAGATCATCCTCAACCCGGCCGACGCCTATGTCGCCGAATTCGTCGCGGGAATATCCCGCCTTCATCTGATCAAGGCGCATTCGGTCATGCGTAGTGTCGCCGAATTCCAGCAGAGCACGCCGAACGTCGACATCGCGTTGCTGGCACGCACGACGCCGGACGCCGATATCGACGAACTCATCTCTTTGACGATGCAGTCGGAGCGCGATGCCATCGCCGTCGTCGACAGTGACCAGGTCGTCGGCGTGGTCACGCTGCGCAGCCTGCTGATGGGCGTCAAAGGAACCTCGGCCCACAATCTCACGGCGGCGTGACCCCAACTGGAGCTGATTGACATGGATAGTTCAGCCTTCACCGATGTTTTCGACGAATGGACGGACTCCGTGCTCGAATGGGTGAGCGACAATGGGGAGTTCCTGTTCGACTATATCAGACAGGTTCTCGAAGGGCTCTATGACGGAATCCTCTGGCTCCTGCAACTCCCGCCGTTCTACGTGGTTGCTCTGATCGTGGCGCTTATCGGCTGGCGGCTGGTCAATATCTGGTTCGCTCTCCTCAGCTGTATCGCGCTGGCGCTTTGTTTTTCGATGGGGCTGTGGCCGCAAACGATGAGCACCCTGGCTCTGGTCTTGACCGCAACCTCAATCGCCTTGGCGATCGGCATCCCGATCGGAATCGCCGCCGGCTTCTTCACGGCGCTGGATCGTTTCATGGAGCCCGGCCTCGATCTGATCCAGACGCTTCCGCCCTATATCTACCTGCTGCCGGCGATCGCTCTGCTCGGCTACGGACCGGCCACAGCGCTGATCGCCACCGTGATCGTCGCCGTGCCGCCGGCCATCCGCCTGACCTCGCTTGGTATCCGCATGACGCCCAAAGAGTTCATCGAACTTGGAGAGGCGCTTGGGACCACGCCGACCAAGATGTTCTTCAAGATCCGCCTTCCCTTTGCGCTGCCGAGCATCATGGCAGGCATCAATCAAAGCCTGATGATGGCCTTTGGCATGGTCGTCATCGCCGGCATCGTTGGTTCCGGCGGGCTCGGAGAGACGATCTACGGCGCGATCAGGACACTCGACATCGCCACCTCCATCAACGGCGCGATCGCCATCGTGGTACTGACTATGGTGCTTGACCGAATAACCCAGAGTGCCGCTCGGCTGGGCGCAGGGAGGAAGTCATGAATCCGTCAACCTTTCAGTTTTCGCCTGGCGCTTTCCTGGCTCCATCAGTCGATTGGCTCAACACCAACCTTCACCCGCTGTTTGCTGCCATCAGTTCCGTGGTCGAAGCGGTGCTTTCCGCATTCGAGGGGGCACTCCTCTTTGTGCCGCCCTATGCGCTGATTGCGATCGTCGTCCTCCTGGCATTTTTTGCCGTCAGCCTCCGCGCCGCAATCCTGGCAGGCCTCTGTCTGGGATTCTGCCTTCTTGTCGGGCTGTGGACGGCATCGATGCAGACCCTCTCGCTGGTGACCGTCGCAGTCCTTATCTCCGTGCTCATCGCCTTCCCGCTCGGCGTCCTGTGCTCACGCTACAAGACATTGGAGGCGGTGGTGCGACCGGTTCTCGACGTCATGCAGACCGTGCCGCCATGGGTCTACCTCATCCCCGCGGTGATGATCTTCAGCCTCGGACGGGTGCCGGCAATCATCGCCACCATCGTCTATGGCATTCCGCCGATGCTCCGCCTGACGACGCTGGCCTTCAACCAGGTCCCGAAGGTATTCATCGAACTCGGCAGCGCCATCGGCGCGCCGCCGCGATCGATCCTCTGGAAGATCGAAATCCCCCTGGCCAAGCAGACGCTGCTGGTCGGGCTCAACCAATGCATTCTCCTGTCGCTGGCGATGGTCGTGCTGGCCGGCCTCGTCGGCGCAGGCGGCCTCGGCGCGGAAGTGACGCGCGGCCTGACGCGCATGGAGATGGGCCTTGGCTTGAGAGCAGGCCTGGCGATCGTCGCGGTCGCCCTGCTACTCGACCGGGTATCCCGCGGCCTGCTCGACCGCGACAGGCTGCCGAAGGCGAGATGAGCAAGGACATAACAAGATGAGAAACAGCTTCTTCTGCATCGATGCGCATACCTGCGGCAATCCCGTCCGTCTCGTCGCCGGCGGTGGTCCGCTGCTTCCGCATGTGCCCATGGGCGAGCGCCGGGAGATCTTCGTCCGCGACCACGACTGGGTGCGCAAGGCACTGATGTTCGAGCCGAGGGGGCATGACATCATGTCAGGCTCGATCATTTACCCGGCCTATCGGGAGGACTGCGATTTCGCCGTTCTTTTCATCGAGGTGAGCGGCTGCCTGCCGATGTGCGGCGCCGGCACCATCGGCACCGTGACCGCCGCGATCGAGGAAGGGTTGATCAAGCCGCGCGAAGCTGGAAGGGTCGCCATCGAAACGCCTGCCGGCAGAGTGGACGTCACTTACGAGGAGAAGGGCGGATATGTCGATTCCGTTCGCCTCCACAATGTCGCGAGCTATCTCCATGAGGCCGATGTCGAGGTCGATGTGCCAGGAATGGGCCGTCTGCGCGTCGATATTTCCTATGGCGGCAACTATTATGCCGTCATCGAACCGCAAGAGAATTGGAGCGGGCTCGACGGCATGACGGCGTCCGATATCGTCGGCTGCAGCCAGAAGCTCAGGGCGGCACTTGCGAGTGTCTGCGATCCCGTTCATCCCGACGACGCCAGGATTTCCGGCGTGCATCACGCGATCTGGTGCGATCGCCCTGTGAACGACCACTCCGGTGGGCGCTGCGCGGTCTTCTACGGTGAGAAAGCCATCGACCGGTCACCAGGCGGCACCGGCACTTCGGCGCGCATGGCCCAACTCTATGGGAAGGGGCGGATGTCGGTCGGGTCGAGTTACCGTCATGAAAGCCTGATCGGAACCGTTTTCGAGGGCCGGGTTGAAGCCGAGGCAAGTATCGGATCTTATCGCGGTATTCTTCCGAGCATCGGCGGCTGGGCCCGCGTCATCGGGCACAACACCATTTTCGTTGACGATCGTGACCCCCTGGCGCACGGTTTTCAGATTCGATAAGCGCTGCTCAGCAGCGGCAAGGAGATGACTATGCGACCGGAGCAGCATCGGCAGGCAGACGGCGCCGCGAAACCCGCCCAGCTCAAGGTTGGGTTCGTTCTGGCGCGATCGTTCACGCTGTCGGCCTTCGCGCTCTTCATCGACACGCTGCGGCTTGCCAGCGACGAGCAGGATCGTTCCGGCAGGGTCCTTGCTGACTGGCAGGTGATTGGCAGCACGCGGCACCTGATAAACTCGAGCTGCGGCGTCCAGGTCGCTCCGACGTCCGATTTCGTCGATCCGTCGAATTTCAATTACATTGTGGTCGTCGGCGGTCTTCTGACGGTGGAGAACCCTGTCGACCAGCAGACCATCACCTTTCTCCGGCAGGCGGATGCCAAGAAGGTGCCGTTGATCGGCGTGTGCACGGGTTCGTTCATTCTTGCGGCGGCAGGCCTGATGAAGCGGCACGAGTCCTGCGTGAGCTGGCTGCATTACAAGGAGTTTCGCGAGCGGTTTCCCGACCTCGGCGTTCGGTCCGACCGGCTCTTCAATCTCGATCGCCAGCGTGGATCCTGCGCAGGCGGCAGCAGCGCCGCCGACATGGCTGCGTTGCTGGTCAGGAAGTATATCAGCCGCGATGCCGAGAGAAATGCGCTTGAAGTCCTTCAGATCGAGAAGGCCCGGACGACGGCTGATATACAGCCCCGACGTCCGCTATACGACGACTATGACGACGCCCGCGTCAAGGCGGCGATGATTACCATGGAGCAATTCGTCGACGGCAGCATATCGATCCAGAAGCTTGCCGCCATGGTCGGCCTGTCACGGCGGCAGTTGGAACGAATCTTCCTCGACAAGACGGGAATGTCTCCTGCCAAGGCCTATAATCGGGTTCGCATGGAGCGGGCAAAATCGATCCTCGTCCAATCGAAGGCGCCGCTGATCGAGATCGCGCTTGATGTCGGCTTCGAAAACGCCTCGCAGTTCACACGAACGTTCAAGCGCACCTTCGGGCAGACCCCGTCGCAGCATCGCGCAGCGGCTTCGAGAGTGCACTGAACGCACTTCAAATATCTTCCGCGGGAAACTGTCAGCCGCTCCCTTGGCCATGATCAGAGCCTGCGTTTCCAGTTTGATGCTCTCCGATCCCTTGGCGAGTGACGTCGCCCTCGCTCAGTGTTCAGCGCTCGATGACGAGATCGCTGAGCGGCTTCGAACAGCAGGGCAGGAAAAAGCCGGCGTCGATTTCCCTCTGGCGGATTCCGCCATTGTGGCTCATGTCGACCGCGCCGGAGGTCAGCTTCGACTTGCAAGTGCCGCAGACGCCATTGGCGCAGGAGGAGGGAATCCTGACGCCCGCCTTCTTCGCGCAGGAGAGCACGCTTTGGCCGCTTGTTACTTCGATGCTGCGGGCCTGCTTGGAGAAGGTGACCTGAAAGGCCTTGGCGGCAGCATCCTGAACCGCGGGGATTTCCGGTTCGTCGATGACCGCGGCGTCGAAGCTTTCCTCGAGATAGTGCGAGGCGGGGACGCCGAGCTCGGCAGAAATGCCGCGCGCTGCCGCCATGAACGGCGCGGGGCCGCAGCACATCACCGTTCGCTCGGCGATATCCGGAACCGCAAGCCTGACATAGTCTGCCGAAATGCGACCGGTAAGGCCTGGCCACGACGCCTCGCCCGCGACGGTTTCCGGGAGGAAATGGAGCCGAAGGGCTTTCAGCCTACCGGCGATGCAGGCAAGCTCGTCGCGAAAGATCAGATCCAGCGGTGTGCGCGCGGCATGCATGAAGACGACGTTGGCAGGTTCGCAGCTGTCTGCGAGTTCCCGCAGAATGGACATGACTGGGGTAATGCCCGAGCCACCTGAAAGCAGCAGAAGCTTACGTCCCGGCGCCTCGGACCGGACGAAGTTGCCAAGCGGGCCGTTCGCCTTGACTGATGCCCCGGGAACGAGGGTGTCGTGAAGCCAGTTGGAAATCTTTCCGTCCGGAACGCGCTTCACCGTAACGGAGAAGGCGTTCGTTCGATGCGGCGAAGAGGAAATGCTGTAACACCGGCTTTCAGCATCTCCATTGTGTTCCAGGTCGAACAGAAAATACTGTCCGGCCTTGAATGCGAACCGCTTGCCCCCGCGTGATGCGAAAGTGAACGTCTTGACGTCATGGGTTTCCTGCTGGACGTCGAGGCAGACGAGCGCGTCGTCTTCCTCGGGATTCCAAACGCCGTTGAGAACGGCGTTTCCGGGCAATTCCTGCGGGTTCCTAGTATCCATGGGTGCGCATCCGGTCGATGTACCAGGTGGCGAACTTGTCGAGGTTCGTCTCGGAGAAGGGGGAGTAGGGCCCTGGCTCATAAGCGGGATCGAGCGTGCCGGCGTGGGAGCGGGCGACCAGGTCCGCGTCCTGATCCGTCGTCGCTACCCAGACATCCGTCAGCTTGTCGAGATCGTAATCGACCCCCTCGACGGCCTCCTTGTGGACCAGCCACTTGGTTCGGACAAGCGTCCTGCCTGCCGAGAGCGGGATGACAATTGCCACGACGGCATGGTCGCCCATGAAGTGGTTCCAGCTGTTGTGCCCCCAAAGATGCATGTCCCCGAGATCCTTGCGGGTCATCTGCCCGAGAAGCTTCGAGGATGCGGCGGTGGCATCATGGGTCTGGGATTCTCCGGCGCCTGATATGATCAGCCGCTGCGTGCGGAAGTTCGTGGCGCAGTCGGCGAGCTGCTCGACGGCGGCCGAAGGGAAGCCGTCGGCCTCCCATGCCTGCGTGCGCTTCTCATAGAGCCGAAAATGCTCCGCGGCCTGTTCACGATCTTCCGGGCTCAGCGTTTCTGGATCGAAGCCGAAGTCGAGATCGACGAAGGAGACGCAGAGTTCCGGGTGGTTGGCCGAGCAATGATAGCATTCACGATTGTTCTCCATGGTCAGCTTCCAGTTGCCGTCCTCGATGACGTCGGTCTGGTGGGCGATCTTGGCGTTGCGGATATCGTAGGGCGCGAGGCGCTCGGTCATCGCCTGCTCGAGGCCGGCAATGTCCTCGGGCGGATTGTCGGACAGGCAGACGTAAATCAGCCCACCGATCGATTTGAAGGTGACCGGCTTCAGGCCGCGACAGTCCTTGTCGAAATCCTTGCCCATATGAGGGGCGTAGCTGAGCTCGCCCGTCAGCTCATAGGTCCAGGTGTGATAGGGACAGACGAGCTTCGAAACGATCGTTTTGCCCGGATCGAGAAGGCGGGAGCCGCGATGGCGGCAGACATTGTGCAGCACGCGGATCTCGCCATCGTCGTCGCGCTGCAGGATCAGGCTCGTCTTGCCGATATCGATTACAGTGGCGTCGCCGGCTTCGGGAACATCGCAGTCGAGACCGACGCAGATCCAGTGCTTGTGGAAGAAGACCTCGATATCAGCGTCGAACACGTCCTCTCTGACATAAAGGCCGGCCGGCAGCGAATGGCCCTCGGAGCGGGAGTCCAGCAGCGCCGAAATCGAGGATGGAAGCCTGTTTAGCATGAGAACCCCTTATGTGATCGTTTCTGTAAATTGCTCTTGTATTGCAGGGGCTTCAACGGCATAAAAAATCACGTTCGCATAAGTTTTTATCATGCGAAAAGGAATTTCAGGATGCAGTTTCGAAGACGGCTCCCGTCGCTGACGGCGCTGGTGACCTTGGAAGCAGTGCTGCGCAGGAAGAGCTTCACCTTGGCTGCGAGCGAACTCGGCGTCACCCAGGCAGCGGTCAGCAGGCAGATTGCGGTGCTGGAGGAGGAGTTCGGCCAGCCCTTGTTCGTGCGCAAACATCGGGCGATCGAACCGACGGCGGCATGCGTCACCCTCGGCGCGACGCTGGCGAAGAGTTTTGCCGATATCGCCGAGAGCGTGGAAGCGATCCAGTCGCACGGCCAGGACGTAGTGACGATCGGGGCAACCGTCGCATTCTCCTCCTTCTGGCTGCTGCCGCGGCTGGCCGAGTTCCGCCGGGCGAACCCCGGCATTCTGGTGCGGGTGATATCGCAGGATAGCCCGATCGCTCTCCACGGCGGAGAGGTCGATGTGGCGATCCGATACGGCCTACCGCCCTTCAGCGATGGCACCGTCATCGCCTCGCGCGGCGACGTCATTTCCCCCGTCTGCTCCCCGGATTATCTCCGGCGTCGAGGCAATGGTCCGCTAGGCTCGGCTGACGAATTCATTGAAACGGACGTTCTCGATCGTTCCTGGTATAGCTGGGCACAATGGATTTCCCTGGCCGGCGCCAATATCGCGGTGAAGCCGTCGCTTCGGTTCAGCCACTATACCGAAACCATCGCCGCCGCCCGCGCAGGGCAGGGGATTGCGCTGGGATGGCGCATGCTGGTGGGTACTTTTCTGGAGGACGGAACCCTCGTGCAGGCCGACAGCGGCGAGCTTGCCGCCGAAGGCAGATACAACGTCATCGTGCCCGTCAAAGCCAAACGAAGCAATGCCCGCGACCTTGCCGCCGCCTGGCTGACGGCATCATTGCACGGTTGATCAAAAGCCCCCATTCACAAACCCAGTCCCACAGACGCCGTTCGGTGCACGCCCTTCGGGACGAAGGCGAAGCGATCGGAGAGGCTGAGGAAATCGGCCGCGAGGTGAATGACAGAAAGCCACATTTCCGTTCCCTGCAGGCTCGGTTCACCACCGTCGGCGAATGGGAAACCTTCGCCATCCCGCCATCTATCCAGAGCCCTCGAGATGAGATTGCGGGCAATCGCCTCCCCTTCGGCCCGTCGGTAGTCGGTCTGGCGGGCAATCAGCAGCAGAGGATGAATCGTATCGAGGAGATTGCACGCATTGTATTTCTGAGCAGCGAAGCCCTTGTGGTTACGATAGTTGAGGTGAACCGTTTCGAGCGAGGCGTACGGATGTGGAAGCGCGACGCCGAACTGGGCGTAGGTGCCGCGCGTCAGACGGTAAAAGCCGTTCACCGGTTGCAACCATCCTTCCAGCGCTGTCGGCTCGCCCCATAGGCCCGAGACGCTGTTGGCATGCCGGCTCAACCACTCGAAGAGTTCCTGGCGTGATTGCCTGATGCCGAAATACTTTGCATTGAAGTACATCGCGGTTCCGATGGCATCGACCACGCTCCCAGCCTGCCACGCCAGGGTCGACCAGGGCAGGGCACTCAGCCATTCGTCCAACTCTTTCGCGCCGAGCTCGACCGCGTGGACAGGATTCCTTGGACTGGAGCCAAGCAGCTCAAGCGCATATCCAACCGCAAGGACGTTATAGAGCGCCTTTGGATCCTCCCTCAATGACCCGCCATGCAGTCGCGAATGCTCTTCCGGGAACAGGCCGGCCTCTCGTTCCTGGAGATTTTGGAGAAGCTGGACGGTCTCCGACTGATTGATGTCGGGCGGCAGGTGGCCGAAGCCGGCCGCGATCTCGATTGCATCGCACAGATGCCGGATCGCCGGTCTCCTGATGCCGTCCGCCTCCAGCGATTCATAGGCCTCAGGCGTTTTCCAGCGTGCAAGAATATCAGGCCATTGCTCCTGCGCTTTCTGACCGAGCCTGACCAATCGATCTTCGACGTCTGCAATGCCGGATTTCCTGGCCGGCGCGCCTCGGCTTCGCAGCACCTTTGC
The DNA here is from genome assembly GCF_019685155.1 of Rhizobium sp. NZLR1b. NCBI lineage: Bacteria > Pseudomonadati > Pseudomonadota > Alphaproteobacteria > Hyphomicrobiales > Rhizobiaceae > Rhizobium > Rhizobium sp. NZLR1b. The sequence continues at coordinate 489,478 of NZ_JABDWC010000001.1, read as the reverse complement.
CGGTACGCCGCCGGCAATCGACAGGGCGGGAATGTCTTGCGTGACCACCGCCCCAGCGGCGATCACGGCGCCATTTCCGATGCTGACGCCATCGAGAATGACAGAATTGGCACCGATCCAGACATCGTCGCCGATCACGATGCCGAGGCTGATGACACCTTGGCGATGGATGGGTCGATCAGGATCGTCGAAGCCGTGATTGAAGCCGACAATCGATGCATGCGAGGCAATCCGCACGCCATTGCCGCACGTCACCTTGCCGGAAACACAGGCATAGGGATTGATGGTGCAATCGTCGCCGAGGATGACATCACCCCGAACAAGCGCGCGCCCGGCAATCCAGGACCTCTCACCCATCGCCAGGCTTTCGGTGAAGATTGCGGCATCTTCGGCGATATAGGACGTCTCGGCCAATTCAGCAGCGCAGGCTCGCCGAAGCTCCGCCTTACGGGCGAGATGGGCGGGATGATCGAGGTCCGACGCAATGCGCTCCCAGGGAAGATATTGCAGCCGGCGCGCTTCTCTCTGCTCGTTCGCCGATGCTTGCGAATTATTGGCCTGATCCATTTCGATCCTCGTCTTCGTTTCCGTGGCCGAATGTTGGCTTAGCAAGAGTGTCGGCAATCGTCACTCTTCATGAAAGACTCGACCCGAACTTGTCCCAGCTCTCCTTGACCGTTTCCATCGCGACATTCGTCGAGGTGCTGGCAACGTGGGGCAGTGTCGAGATGCGCTCGCCGAGAACGCGGCGGTAGCGGCCGATATCGCGGGTGCGGATCTTCAGGAGATAGTCGAACCTGCCGGCGATCATATGGCATTCTTCGACTTCCCTGATCTTCTTGATGGCGTCGTTGAAGCTTTTCAGCGCATCCTCGCGGGTATCGGACAGTTTCACCTCGACGAAAGCGATGTGGTCGAGCTGCATTTTCGACGGATTGAGGACGGCCTTGAAGCCTTCGATATAGCCGTCGCTGATCAGCCTTTTGAAGCGGATCTGGCACGGCGTCTTCGACAATCCGACACGCGCCGCGAGATCCGTGATCGACAGCCTGCCGTCCTCGGCGAGTTCGGCGAGGATCTTCCTGTCGAACTGGTCCAATTCACTAAAGATGTCGGTATCGATAGCCATTTGATCTTTCTTGGATGAGTTAATAAGTTCATACAGCCTGGAAACTGAAAAAATCAAGTGAGATCGCGATTTGCGATTGTGGTAGATTGTCGACCGGCAATGGAGGAAGAGCGAAGCCGCCTGGCAGATTACCGGGATGGCAGTCAACGCCGAACCCAAAATGGGGATGATACATGCACAAGGGAGAGCCGGATGACGATCAAAAGCCGGACCTGCTCGTTCACTACCGGCCGCTGGCGATAAGGGCCGTGGCGGCGGCATTCACCGTCAAGCGCGACAAGCCGGATGCGCGCCCGCTTCTCGAGACGGAATATTCCGGCCCAGTTTTCACGGATGATGCCTGGGACGATGAGCCCGGTGTTCCATTTATCCGTTAGATCAGACACCGATTTGATAGGGACTCTCATGTTGAACGCAGCGATCGACCCCGCATCCTCCAGTAATCCCGCCAATGGCGCGCCGTTCTCCGGCTTTGCCCCGCCGATCCGACCGCAATCCGAGCTTCGCCAGGCGATTACGTCAGCCTATCGCCGCCGGGAAAGTGAATGCCTGCCGCCGCTCGTGGCGGCCGCGCGCGTTTCCGAGGCGAAACGCTATGATATCCGCAGCACGGCCCGCACACTGATCGAGGCCTTGCGCGCCAAGCACAAGGGCACCGGTGTCGAGGGGCTGGTGCAGGAATATTCGCTCTCCAGCCAGGAAGGCGTGGCGCTCATGTGCCTTGCCGAAGCGCTGCTGCGCATTCCCGATACCGACACCCGCGATGCGCTGATCCGCGACAAGATCGCCGAGGGCAACTGGACCTCGCATATCGGCGGCGGCAAATCCATGTTCGTCAACGCAGCCACCTGGGGCCTTGTCGTCACCGGCAAGCTGACCTCGACGGTCAACGACCGCAGCCTGTCGGCAGCGCTGACGCGGCTGATCGCGCGCGCCGGCGAGCCGGTCATCCGTCGCGGCGTCGATATGGCGATGCGCATGATGGGCGAGCAGTTCGTCACCGGCGAAACGATCGAGGAAGCGCTGAAGCGTGCCCGGCCGCTGGAAGCGCGCGGCTTCCGTTATTCCTACGACATGCTGGGCGAGGCCGCGACGACGGCCGCCGACGCCGAACGTTATTTCAAGGATTACGAAAAGGCGATCCACGCCATTGGCAAGGCCTCGGACGGGCGCGGCATCTATGATGGCCCTGGTATTTCGATCAAGCTTTCGGCCCTGCATCCCCGCTACGTGCGGGCGCAGGCCGGCCGGGTGATGAGCGAGCTGCTGCCGAAGGTCAGGGCGCTGGCCGTTCTCGCCAAGACCTATGATATCGGCCTCAACATCGATGCCGAGGAGGCCGACCGGCTGGAGCTTTCGCTCGATCTGCTCGAGGAGCTCTGCTTCGCCCCTGATCTCACCGGCTGGAACGGGCTGGGCTTTGTCGTCCAGGCCTACGGCAAGCGCTGCCCCTTTGTGCTCGATTACGTCATCGATCTCGCCCGTCGTTCCGGGCGCCGGGTCATGGTGCGTCTGGTCAAGGGCGCTTATTGGGATGCGGAGATCAAACGCGCCCAGCTGGACGGTCTCGACGACTATCCGGTCTATACCCGCAAGATCTACACCGACGTCGCCTATATCGCCTGCGCCCGCAAGCTGCTGAACGCACCGGATGCCGTCTTCCCGCAATTCGCCAGCCACAATGCGCAGACGCTCGCCACCATCTATCATCTTGCCGGTCCGGATTTCGCTGTCGGCAAATACGAGTTCCAGTGCCTGCACGGCATGGGCGAACCTCTCTACGATGAAGTCGTCGGCAAGGAAAAACTCGACCGGCCCTGCCGTATCTATGCGCCGGTGGGTACGCATGAGACGCTGCTTGCCTATCTGGTGCGGCGCCTTCTGGAAAACGGCGCCAATTCCTCTTTCGTGCATCGCATCTCCGATCCGCACGTCTCCGTCGAGGCGCTGATTGCCGATCCCGCCGAGACCGTTGCCGCCATGCCGGTCGTCGGCGCCCCGCACGCGCAGATCGCCTCGCCGAAGGCGCTTTACGGCAGTGCCCGCGCCAATTCCGACGGCCTCGATCTCTCGAACGAGGCGACCCTTTCCGATCTGGCGCAGACGCTTGTTTCCTCGGCAGCGAGCCCATGGCATGCGGGTCCGATCCTTGCCGATGGCTCCACGGACGGGGTGACGCGTGACGTCCTTAATCCTGCCGATCACCGCGACATCGTCGGCACGGTCACCGAGCTGAAGGTCGAGGAAGCAGCCCGGATCGTTGCCATGGCTGCCGAGCATGCGCCGCAATGGGCCGCCGTATCGCCCGCGGAGCGTGCCGCTTGCCTGGAGCGGGCGGCCGACATCATGCAGGCCCGCATCAAGACGCTGATGGGCATCATCATGCGCGAGGCCGGCAAATCGGCGGCCAATGCCGTCGGCGAGGTGCGTGAGGCGATCGACTTCCTGCGTTATTACGCCGAGCAGGCGCGCAAGACCCTCGGGCCGTCCCATGCGCCTCTCGGCCCGATCGTCTGCATCAGCCCGTGGAATTTCCCGTTGGCGATTTTCACCGGGCAGGTTGCCGCAGCCTTGGTGGCCGGAAATCCCGTGCTTGCCAAACCCGCCGGTGTCACGCCGATCATCGCTTCGGAGAGCGTGAAGATCCTCCACGAGGCGGGCGTGCCTGTGGCCGCCTTGCAGTTCGTGCCCGGCAGCGGTCGCCTCGGCGCCGGCATGGTGGGTGCCCCGGAAACAGCGGGTGTCATGTTTACCGGCTCGACCGAAGTCGCCCGGATGATCCAGGCGCAGCTGGCTGAACGGCTGTCTTCGACCGGCAAGCCGATCCCGCTGATTGCCGAAACCGGCGGCCAGAACGGCATGATCGTCGACTCCTCGGCCTTGGCCGAACAGGTGGTGGCCGATGTCATTGCGTCGGCTTTCGACAGCGCCGGCCAGCGGTGCTCGGCGCTCCGCGTCCTCTGCCTGCAGGATGATGTCGCCGACCGGACCCTCGCCATGCTGAAGGGCGCCTTCCGCGAGTTGACGATCGGCCGCACCGATCGGCTGAGCATCGATGTCGGACCCGTCATCAACGATGGCGCAAAGGCGGAGATCGACCAGCATATCGAGCAGATGCGTGGCATGGGTCGCAAGGTGGATCAACTGCCGCTGCCCGAAAGTGCGGCGGCCGGCACCTTCGTTCCGCCGACGATCATCGAGATCAAGTCCCTGTCGGACCTGACGAGGGAGATCTTCGGGCCGGTCCTGCATGTCGTCCGCTTCAAGCGAAACGGGCTCGACCGCCTGATCGACGACATCAACGCATCGGGTTACGGCCTCACCTTCGGGCTTCACACCCGGCTTGACGAAACGATCGCGCATGTGACCAGCCGCATCAAGGCCGGCAACCTCTACGTCAACCGCAACATCATCGGCGCTGTCGTCGGCGTGCAGCCTTTCGGCGGCCGCGGCCTGTCGGGCACCGGTCCGAAGGCCGGCGGTCCGCTCTATATCGGCCGGCTGGTGCAGCGTGCTCCGGTGCCGCCGCAGCAGGATTCCGTTCATACGGACCTCGCCCTTCGCGACTATATCGTCTGGCTCGACAAGAAGGGCTTGCCGGGCGAGGGAGAGGCAGCGCGTGGCTATGCGAGCCGTTCAGCGCTCGGACTTGAGCGTGAACTCACCGGCCCCGTCGGCGAGCTCAATCTCTATGCGCTCCATCCCCGCGGCCGCATTCTTGCCGTGCCGCAGACCGAAAGCGGGCTGCATCGCCAGATCGCCGCAGCCCTGTCGACCGGCAACCACATCGTCGTGGATGCGGGCTCCCTATCGAAATCGGTCCTGGCGGATCTCCCGGCGGCTGTCGCCGGCCGGGTTTCCTGGACGTCGGATTGGGAAAAGGAGGGGCCGTTCTCGGGCGCGCTCGTCGAAGGGGATCACGACAGTGTTCTGGTCGTCAATCGGAAGATCGCTGCTCTGCCCGGCCCGCTTCTGTTGGTCCAGGCCGCGACGATCGAGGAATTGGCGAGCGATCCCGAGGCCTATTGCTTGAACTGGCTGCTGGAAGAGGTGTCGACCTCGATCAACACCGCCGCTGCCGGCGGCAATGCCAGCCTGATGGCCATTGGCTGAGGAAACCGGATGGGGGCGTAGACAATGCGCCCTCTCCGCATGTTCCGCCAAAACTCGACACCATTGACCATTGTTTTAACAGTCGTGACTATTGTGGTGCGCTGAGGCGCGGCAACCCAACAGAGGGCTGCCGGTAAAAGTGCCTATTTTCCTGGGGCGGGGCTTCCTTATGGCGTTGATTGATCGACTGTTGCAGCGTATGCGGATCGTGACGAAGGTCCTCTTCTTCGTGGTGCCGCTGATCGTCCTCATCGCCGGCATCGGGCTTTTCGGCTATTTCACCGCCGGTACGCTGAACGGGCAGATGACCCTGACCCGGCAGACGATCGAAGCTCTTTCTAGCTTTCAGCAACTGCGATCGGCTCTGACCGCCTTTACCGATCTTCCCACTGCCGCCACCCGCGATCGTCTGATCGCCAGCATTTCCGATCAGAATAAGGGCGCTGCGACGCTCGATGCGATGCTCTCCGATCCCGCGCAGAAACAGCAGATATCCATGGTGCGTGAACTAGGGGGCAAGATGCAGGGCGGCGCCGACGCGCTCTGGGCGGTGGCGCAGGAGCGCGCCAGTAACGAACAGGCGATCGACGACGCGGTCGCCCAACTGTTCAAGGAAAGCCAGACCGCCCGCAAACAGCTCGACGTTCTCCAGGATCAGGCGAATGGCAAGGAGGCCTTTGTCCGGGCGCTTCTTCTCGACGCCTCGGCCTATAAGAATCTGGCTGGACGCATTACAAAACTGCGCAAGGCGACCGGAGGGGCGACCGATCCCCAGAAGCTTGCCCAGGCGATCGCCAGCCTCCTGCCGCCGCTTGTCAAGGAGACGGGCGAAAGCGAGGCGCTTGCCTCCGAGAAAGCTCAAAGCCAGATTGCAGCGCTGAAGCCGATGCTGGACAAGCTCGCGGTCATGGCCAAGGACAGCAGCTTGTCGCTCGAGAGTTACGCTCCCGTCGACCAGGACCTGCAGGGCTTTCAGGAGCAGTTTGCAAAACTCGCCTCCGGCAATGCGGACACCGCGATCGAGCGCTTTGCCGGCATGGATGCGAGCATATCAACGCTTCGCTCGATGGTGATGATCGTCAACGCCGCTTTCAAATCGATCGACGATCTGCGCCTGCACCTGAGCGAACTGAACAGACGCGTCGACGCCGAGGCGCGGGATGCGGCTCTCGCCGATCTCAAGGCGCTGCGCGAAAGCGCCGCGACGCTTGCGCCTTTGAGCGGCCGAAATGCCGCGCTGCAGGATCTCGCGAAAGAGATCGAGCCTTCGCTTGCGGCGATCGAAAAGGATACGTCGCTTCTGATTTCGATTGCGGATCGGTGGCGGGCAGAGAAGGGGGCGGCCACCGAGCTCGTGGCCTCGGCAAGCCACACGCTCGAGCAGTTCGTCAGCACGGCGCAGGAGAGCGGCAAGGAAATCAGCCAGCGCTCGGCGACGATGTCGCTCGCGGCGATGATTGCGGGCACTGTGCTTGCGATCATCGGCGGCCTCATGCTGATCGAAACCCTGCGCGGGCCGCTGAAGCGGATTACCCAGACGATGATGCGGCTTGCCGACGGCGATCTGAACGTGCCGATCGGTGACGGCAAGCGCGGCGACGAGATCGGCGACATGATCCGATCGGTCACCGTCTTCCGCGATCAGGCGCTTGAGAAGACCAGGCTGGAAGAGGTGGCCGAAGCAAACAGGGCGCGGGACGAACGGGAGCAGGCCCGCCGCGCCGCCGAACAGGCGCGTGTCGAGGCTGAACAGAGCGAGGCTCTCAATGCTCTGTCGGACATGCTCGGCAAACTTGCCAATGGCAACCTTGCCGCCGAAATGAGCGAGGATCTGGCCGCAGATTATGTCGCCATGGCGAAAACCTACAATCACGCCATCGATGCGCTGCGCCTGACGCTCGCCGAGGTCCGCAACACGACCTACGAGATCGCCGAGGGCAGCACCAACCTTTCGGGAGCCGCCGACGATCTGGCGCGGCGCACGGAACAGCAGGCCGCGTCCCTCGAGGAAAGTTCGCGGGTACTGGGCGAATTGACCGTCAGCGTGCGGACGACAGCCGAAAACGCCCGTCAGACCTCGCTTTCGGTTGGCGAAGCCCACCGTCAGGCGGAGCATTCCGCGGCCGTCGTCGCCAAGGCCGTCGACGCCATGGGCGCCATCAATCGCTCATCCGAAAAAGTCAGCAGCATCATCGGCGTGATCGACGAGATCGCCTTCCAGACTAATCTCCTCGCCCTCAATGCCGGCGTGGAAGCGGCGCGCGCAGGAGAGGCCGGCAGAGGTTTTGCCGTCGTCGCCCAGGAGGTGCGCGAGCTTGCGCAGCGCTGCGCAAAGGCTGCCCGCGAGATCAAGGATCTCATCTCCACCAGCGCATCGCAGGTCGGCGCGGGCGTCAGGCTCGTCGAGGAGACCGGCGAGGCGCTTTCCTCGATCATGGAGCACTTCACCGCGATCAACGGGCTGGTGCAGGTCATCTCGACTGCGACGACCACGCAATATAAGGGGATCGATGAGGTGAACAACGCCGTTCGAGACGTCGAGCACATCACCCAGCACAACGCCGCAATGGTCGAGGAAAATACCGCGGAAATCCATCGGCTTCGGCAGCAGGTGGAAGTATTGAACGAAAGAATCTCCCACTTTCAAACCGCCGACGGTCGCAGGGCCTCGCCTGCCGGCAGCCCGCGGATGTCCGTGGCCTCCTGAACACGTGCTGTCCCCGGTTTTTGACATGAGAGGCGCGGTGCGCACCTCTAGTCCCCTGTCGGGATCGACCCATTCACCACCGATATAGAATTGGTGGGCGTTTCCATGAAGTTCTCCTTCGGCCGATCCGCATTCAAAAATCGGCCACTTTGCCCCAGGCGGGTTCCCCGAAGCGGTCTGGGTGATAGGGCCGGGGATCGACGATCGGCTCGTCGCCTGTGACGATATCGGCAATCAGATGACCGGCGCCTGGCCCGATGCCGAAGCCATGGCCGCTGAATCCCGCAGCGAGGATGAAACCCGGAAGCGTGGCGATCTCGCCGATCCCCGGCACGCCGTCCGGCGTGCTGTCGATATAGCCCGCCCAGGCCGCGCTGATGCTCGTTTTTTTCAAGGCGGGCAGAAGCTCGAGTGCCCGTGAATGCGTGAGGGCAATGGTGGCCTGGTTGACCGCCGGGTCGAGGATGCGCATGCGCTCCATCGGCGTCGGCCTGTCGAGCCGCCAGCGTGCCAGAGACTCGTGACCGGAGCGAAACCCCTCCAACCCACCGGGTGCGAGACTGCGCCAGCGCCGGGCGAACATCGGCAAGAACTGCGACGCGAAGCGGAGCTGCTGCGCCGTGGGATCGACGCGGCCGCGGCCGCTGATCGCCAGCGTGTAGCCGCCATCGCTGCGGCGCGTGACGGAGACCGCAGATGTGTGCAGTGCATCCGGCAGGCCGCTGGCGCCCGGTGAAACGGAAAGGATCGACGAACGGATCGATGCCTGCGGAAATCGAATGCCCAGCTGGCGGCAGAAGGAGGAGGCCCAGGCGCCGCCGGCGAGGATCGCGATTTTTGTCCGGATCGTGCCATGCTCCGTGACGACGCCCGAGAGCCTGCCGCCTTCGACGGCGATGCCGCGGGCCGCACAGGACTGATGCACCGTGCCGCCGAGCTTCAGGATCGCGCGCGCGACGGCCGGCGCGGCACGTGCCGGATCGGCAGTGCCGTCGGTCGGCGAAAATACCCCGCCTTTCCACGCGGTGCCGGTGGCGCGCCCGCGTTCGGTCGCTTCTACGCCGCTCAGCATATGCGTCGTGACGCCGACCGAGCGCGCGAAATCCCGCCAGCGTGCCCAGCCGGCCAGTTCCTCGTCGCTATTGCTGAGATAGAAGAGGCCGCAGCGGCGAAAACCCGTGTCCTCCCCGGTCTCGGTGGCGAAGCGCTCCCAGAGATCGAGGCTCTTCGTCGACATCGGCAGTTCACGGGCGTCGCGGTTCTGCTGCCGGCACCAGCCCCAGTTGCGGCTTGATTGCTCCGCACCGATGAGGCCCTTCTCGACGAGGGCGACTTTCAATCCGCGCCGGGCCAGATAATAGGCCGCGAAAACACCGACGATGCCGGCGCCGATCACCACCGTATCGGCGGCGGTGGGCAGCTCCGGCGTGGTGTCGATGCGATCGAGTGGTGCGGGCATGGCAGGGTCTCCGTTTCAGCCTGTAGTCTAGCGGATCTGGCGCCACGCCTTTGCCGCAGTTGAGATGGCGGCAGCAGAAGATTCCGTCTTGCGGGGAGCCCGGCAGCCATTCGTGCTTCCGCCTATGTCGGAACGTGGTCAGCGTCGCCTCATCGGTTGAGTAGTCGATGTCGGAGAAGCCGCATCGCTATCTTCCGCGTCCTTAGCGATCTCAAACGGAGAAGGTGTAGGATCAGACTCGATCGGAACGAGGTAAGATCCTTTGCGGATTGCAGAAGAATGGCCGGTTCACGAATGCCAGAACAGGATGATTTTAGGCCGAGTCGGCCTAAAATCTGAATCCTGTTCTACATTATAGAGTTAGAGCATGATGTCGTCCGAAAACCGCTCACACTTTTCGGCATCATGCTCTAAACGTTGCCGGACAAAACGATCAGCACGCCGACCCTTATTGCCGACAATAGGCCCGCACCAATTCCGGATCCTGCTGGAGCCCATCAAGCCAGGCCGGATCAAGCGTCGGCACTGATGAGAAGAGCAGTTGCGAATAGGGGTGCGTCGGCGCCTTCACCGTCGAGTGGGTGATTTCCTCAACCTTCCGGCCCCCATACATCACCACGATCTCGTCGCAGATCGCCTCCACGACCGAGAGATCATGGCTGATGAAGATGTAGGAGAGGCCGAGTTCGCGCTGCAATTCCTTGAGCAGGTCGATGACCGCGGCGGCAACCACGGTGTCGAGCGCCGAGGTAATCTCGTCGCAGAGGATCAGCTTTGGATCGGCGGCGAGCGCCCGGGCGAAGTTGACGCGCTGCTTCTGCCCGCCCGAAAGTTCTCCCGGCCGGCGATGGCGGAGGTTGCGGGGCAGGCGAACCATGTCGAGCAGTTGATCGATCCGGGCGTTTCGCGCCTGCCGATCCATGCGGTGGTAAAAAACCAGCGGCCTCGCGAGGATGTCCTCAACCGATTTTGCCGGGTTGAGAGCGGTATCGGCATATTGGAAGACGATCTGCATCTCGCGCAGCTGGTCGCGCGAGCGCTCGCGAGCGCTGCGGCGCAATTCCGTTCCGTCGAAGACGATCTTGCCGACTGCGGCCGGCAGGATGCCGGCGATGGTGCGGGCGAGCGTTGATTTGCCGCAACCGGATTCTCCGATGATGCCGAGATTGCGCCCTTTTTCCACCTTCAGGCTCACGTGCTCGACCGCGCGAACGAGGGGCAGGCCGTCGGCCTGGCGTTGTCCATAACCCGCAACGAGATCGTCGATCTTCAGAAGCGGCTCCGTCGCGCTTCCTATAGCGCCTGCTACGCCACGCGATTTCGGCTCAAAGGCTGCGAGCAGCTCTCTGGTATAGGGGTGCTTCGCGTTATTGAGGATTTCCTTGGTCGTGCCGGTTTCCTGGGTCTCCCCGCCTTTCAACACGACGATGCGATCTGCGATCTGCGCGACGACGGCAAGGTCGTGCGAGACATAGACACCGGCTATGCCGCCCTTCTTCATGACCGACTTGAAAGCGCGCAGCACTTCGATCTGGGTGGTCACGTCGAGTGCCGTCGTCGGCTCGTCGAAGATGACTAGGCTCGGGTCGCCGATCAGCGCCATGGCCGCCGCCAGACGCTGCAGCTGGCCGCCGGAAACCTGGTGGGGATAACGGCTGCCGATCGTCTCGGGTTCGGGCAGCGACAGCGCCCGAAAGAGCTCGACTGCCCGGGCGCGCGCATCGTCCGGCGACATCAACTGATGAATACGCGTGACTTCAATCACCTGGTCCATGATCGATATGGCCGGGTTGAAGGCGGCGGCGGCTGATTGCGGGACATAGGCGACTTCGGTGCCGCGCACCTTGGCGCGCTGCTTCTCGCTAAGCGTGACCATGTCCTTGCCGCCAACCGAAACACTGCCGCCGCTGATGCGACAGCCCGTACGGGTATGGCCCATCAGGGTCAGGGCGATGGTTGTTTTGCCCGAGCCGCTCTCGCCGATCAGCGCGACGATCTCGCCCTTAGCAACGTCGAGGCTGACACCCTTGATGATCTCGACGCGTCGGCCGGAATCGGTGGTGGCCTCGACCTTCAGGTTACGGATTTCAATGAAATTGCTCATGACACGCTCCGGTCGCGAATTTTATGCGGCAGGTTGTCAATCAGCAGGTTGACGCTGATCGTCAGGCTGGCGATGGCAAGTGAAGGAAACATCACCGCCGGCGCACCGAACGGCAGCCCGCCGATGTTCTCGCGCACGAGCGCGCCCCAATCAGCATAGGGCGGCTGGACGCCAAGGCCCAGGAAGGAAAGCCCGGAAAGCAGCAGAACGATGAACACAAAACGGATCCCGAGGTCGGCAAGCACCGGTCCGACGATGTTGGGCAGGATTTCCGAGCGAATGAGATAGAGGGTGCTTTCTCCACGGATGCGCGCAACCATGATAAAATCCATCGCATTGATGTTGACCGCCAGCGCCCGGGCGAAGCGGTAGGCGCCGGGGATGTAGATCACCGATAGCGTCATGACCAGAACCGGGACCGAGGAACCGACGGCCGCGACGACCACCAGGCCGAACAGCTTGCTCGGGATGGAATTTAGGGCGTCGAGGAGGCGGCTGAGGATCGTGTCCAGCCAGCCGCCGGCCACCGCCGCGATCATGCCGAGCACGACGCCGCTGAAGCAGGCGATCGTTACCGCCGCCAGCGAGATGCCGACCGTGTACCGGGCGCCCATCAGAATTCGCGAGAGCATGTCGCGGCCGAGATAGTCGGAGCCGAGCCAGAGTTCCCGGCTCATTGGGCCGAAATAGTCGAGATCGACAATCTCGCCGACGGGGTGGGGGATGACCAAGGGCGCGAAGATCGCGACGAGCGCCCAGGAGAGGATGACGGCAAGGCCGATGGCTCCGACGATATTGAAGCGATAGCCAAGCCGGGTTCCGGACAGCCGGCCGGACGTGGTTTCGGAACTGGTCATGGTCATCGGAGCCTCGGATTGGAAAGGATGGCGATGATATCGGCGATGGTGATCAGCAGCAGATAGCCTAGGCAGAAGATCATCGCGCAGCTCTGGATCAGCGGCAGGTCGCGGGTGGCTACGGCGTCCAGCATCAGCTTGGCGATACCGGGATAATTGAAAATGGTCTCGACGATGATGACGCCTCCAAGCAGATAGGACAGTGAAAGCGCAACGGCATTGACGATCGGACCCAGCGCATTGGGCAGTGCATGGCGAAAAACGACGCGTGGCCGCGAGGCCCCCTTGAGCAACGCCATCTCGACATAGGGTGTGTTGAGGGTCTCGATGACAGCCGCGCGCGTCATGCGGATCATCTGCGCCGAGACGACGAAGGTGAGCGTGATCACCGGCATGGCATAGACCCGCAACATGTCGGCCAGGCTGTGAATTTCATTGGCGAAAGATAGCGCCGGCAGCCATTTCAGATAGACGGCGAAGATCAGCGCGGCGGAGGTCGCGACCATGAACTCCGGTACGGAGATCACGCCGATGGTGATCACGGTAACGATCCGGTCGTAAACAGTGCCACGCAGCATCGCCGCGGTGATCCCGAGCGTCAGAGCAATCGGCACGGAGAAGAGCGCGGTGACGCCGGCGAGTTTCAACGTGTTGACGAAGCGGCCGGCAATGAGGTCGGCGATTGGCATTTGGTTGGCATAGGACGTGCCAAGATCGCCCTGCAGCAGTCCGACGGACCAGCGCAGGAAACGAAAGAGCGCCGGCTCGTCGAGATGCATGGCCGTGCGGAGACCTTTGATGGCTTCCGGCGTGGCCGCCTGGCCAAGCAGGATCGTCGCCGTGTCTCCCGGCAAGAGCGTTGTCGCGAAGAACACGGCGAATGAGACGATCACCAGGGTGATCAGGGCGATGAGCAATCTGCTCAGCACAAGGGATAAGACCTGGTTGTTCACGCGCGGCTCCCTTTTGGCGTTCGAATTGAGCTTAATCAACGAAAATGGAAGCCGGGGGCGCGATTGCAGCCCCGGCCCCCGGTGCTTTATCAGGCTTCGAGCCAGACATATTCGGCAAATGCGTATCCCATCTGGCCGCCGAACGGGCTGGGTTCCAAACCCTTGAGCTTGGCTGTGGTGGCGTCGACATTCGATATATAGGCTGGAATGATGGTGCCGGCTTCCTGGGCGACCATGACCTGCATCTCATTGTAGATCGCCTTGCGCTTCTCCTGGTCGAGCGTACCGCGAGCCTCGATCAGCATCTTGTCGAACTTCTCCGACTTGTATTGGCTTTCATTCCACGGAGCGTCCGAGGTGTAGAGCAGGGAGAAGAGGATGTCAGGGGTCGGCCGTGGGTTGATATTGCCGAAGTGGATCGGCGCCTTGAGCCAGTAGTTGTCCCAGTAGCCGTCGGATGGCACGCGCTGGACATCGAGCTTCATGCCGATTTCAGCACCGGCGGCCTGGATGATCATCGCCATGTCGATCGACGAGCTCGCCGCGTCGGAAGCGATGATCGGAATGGATTGGCCGAGGACGCCTGCTTTTTCGAAGTGGAACTTCGCCTTCTCGGGATCGAAGTCCCGGGCTTTCAGGTCCGCATTATGATAGAAGTTTGCTGGTGAAACGGGTTGGTCGTTGCCAACCTCGCCGAGACCGCGCAACGCCGATTTGACGATCTGTTCGCGGTTGACGAGAGACTTCATGCCTTCGATGAAGTCCCGCTTGTTACCGGGCTCCATATCCAGCCGCATATTGAGGTTGGTATAGTTGCCGGAGGTCGTCTTCGACAATGTGAACCCGTCGCCCTGAGCCTCGATGAGGCGCATGGAGCGCGGATTGATCGTGGCTGCGAGGTGGATATCGCCCGCAAGCAGGGCGTTGACGCGGGCATTGTCGTCGCTGATCGCGAAATATTCGAAGGAATCGACGTTCGGGCCCGATTTCCAGTAGTTCTTGTTTTTGATCCCGACCGAGCGAACGCCGGGTTCGAAGACCTCCTTGACGAAAGCGCCGGTGCCATTCGCCTTCGAAAAGTCGGTCGTCCCGTCGGCAACGATCATGAAGTGATGGATCGACAGGATGGTCGGCAAGTCGGCATTTGCGCTGGCCAGCGTGATCTCGACGGTCTGTTTGTCGACCGCCTTGAAGCCCGTCATTTGGGCGGCGATCTTGGCGACCTTCGAACCGACGGAGGGGTCGAGATGGCGCTTCAGAGAGAAGACCACGTCGTCGGCGGTCAGCGGCTTGCCATCGTGAAATGTGACGCCGCTCTTCAGCTTCACCGTCCAGGTCTTCGCATCCTTGGAATCGATCGCCTCGGCAAGCTCCATCTGCGGCTTACCGCTTTTGTCGAGGATGGTAAGGCGGTTGTAGAAGGAGCAGCACCGAACATAGTCGGTGGAGAGCGACGCCTTGGCGGGGTCGAGCGTATCGGCAGTGGAGGACGACCAGCCGGCCGCCTTGAGCGCGCCGCCGGAAACGGGCGTCGCCGCAAGCGCCTTGCCGGCGCGGCCAAGCACGAGCCCGCCTGCGGACATGGCTACGCCGCCGGCGAGCATCATATGCAGCAGCTCGCGACGGGTCGCGCCATGACGGATGGCGGTTTCGACCATGGCGTCGTCGGAGCTGGTCCAATTGGTAATCTTGTTGTTCATCTCATTCCCCTTTTTTCTATGGCGGGCTGCCCGTTTCGGGCAGGCCCGATCCGGTTTTAAAGTCAGGCGCGTGCAGCAGCCACGGCATCTGTTAGGCCTGCCATGGACGTGAAATGGAAATCGGGTTTGGTGAACTCGACCGGCTCGATCGTTCCGCCGTAACCCTTTTGGGCTTGTCGCCGCTCGATCCAGCAATTGGCCAGCCCGAGTTCCCTGGAAATCCCGATATCGTGGTACTGGCTCTGGGCGACATGCAGGATGTCGTCCTTCGAATGGCCTTCCGAGGCAACGTAGGCGAAGACCGTCGCGAAGAACGCGGGATCGGGTTTTTCGGTGCCCGTATCGTCGGCCGTGAAGGCAGCATAAAACGGATTGCCGAGTTCCTTCTCGAACAAATTAAATGCCCAGCGGCGGGCATTGGTCATCGCAACGAGGCGGTAATCCTTCCCGAGTTTGGCCAGCGCTGCGGCGCTGTCAGCGAAACCCTTCCAGCTCTTCACAGAGTCCCGTAGTCGTTCGCCATATTTTCGATCAGCAGGCAGACCGAGCTTCGGTGCGATCGCGAGGTAAACGCGCACGAGGTCGTCGGGAAATAGGCCGGCATCCTCGGAGTAGCGGGCTGCGCGATAGAGGCTAAGCGCCTGCTCGCCATCCACCGTGCTTCCCACCTCGGCCGCGATCTCGGCGAAACAGGCCTTGATGCCGCCCTCGAAGTCGATGAGCGTACCGACGACGTCGAATGTCATGTATCTGAATTCCGGAAGGCTCTTGCTCACGTGAATTCCCCAGTGTTCGGCTCCAGCGGGAGCGCGGTTTCTCGAAGAAGAATATTCTGTTCCCGCAGGCAGGATCATTGTCCCGCTCTTATGTGGAAGGCCCCGCATTTGCCGGGATCCGAGCCCTTCACCGATATTAGTTTGTCACCTGCACTGCGCCGGAATCTCCTGAAAGGCGCTATATGGCGGCACAAAATACCGAATCTGCCCCTTTCGCGATATTCTCGCGCTTGCATCGCCGGTGCACATCCGATCGGTCACAGTCTCGTCCAGCGTGAAGCATGTGCGCCGGACGGAGCTTAGCGTTCCGGTGCAGCCGGTGGCAGTCTATCGATGAACGCCGTCGCGCCCGCTGAGAAAAGGAGGGTGCTTTCAGCCCAATCGAAGATGCCGCGACTGCCGATGTTCGCTGAGCGGCGCCAGCCCCGCATCAGTCGCGCATCGCTCTGATGCGGACTCAAGCCTGCGCCAACCCGGGATGAGCCGCAATATCGATCGAGATGAACTGATTGCGCTCAGGCTATCCTTGGGTATGCAGAAGTAGCGTGTGAAGCGGGTCGCAAACGATCGGTCGAGTCGCGTCTCGACCCGACGCCTAAGATGGCACCTGGAGGGTGATGTGCCATAGCCGATTTCAAAGCCGCGCTGGCCAAGCGTAGAATTCGCGACAAGTCCAAGAATTTCTGCAAGCCCCGGCTTGGGGTATCCTGCATGCGCGGGACCCACCTCAGTGCATCATCGCCAGCGCTGCCGCAAAGAAATCCTCGCCTCCAAAGTTTCCCGACTTCAACGCCAGAAGCATGTCGCCCTGGGTATTGCCGACCGTGCGCAGCACCGGCACGCCGGGCGCAATCTCCGGTCCGATCAGAAATGCCGGAATGGCGAGCCTGTCGACGGCTGCCCCCGAGGTTTCGCCGCCTGCGACCACGAGGCGCCGCACGCCTCTTGCCACCAGCTCGGCGGCGATGATCGATGTGGCGGTCTCGATCGCGTGGCCGGAGGCCTCTCGTCCATAAAGTGATTGCAGCCGAGACACGGTTTCGGGTGCGGCGCTCGCGGCGACCACGACGGGGCCGGCGGCGATGCGGTCTCCCGCCCAGGAAATCGCCGCGGCGATCTCATCCGGGCCGGCAAGCAGCCGCTCCGGGTCGAGCCGCAGGACGGGCATCGACCGTTCGGCGACGTCGAGCTGGCGCAGCGTTGCCTTGGAACAACTGCCGGCGACGATCGCTGAAAACCCGCCAACGGGGCGAATGGCATCCGCCGGCGCTGCACCGCCGGACGATATCCGACCGGAGCGGACGAGCGCGCGGGCAAGGCCGAGACCGAGGCCGGACGCACCGGTGGACACCGGCGTTTCGAGTGCGATCTCGCCGAGCGTTTCGAGATCCCGCTCGAAAATTGCATCGGCGATGGCGGCGGTGACGCCTGCATTGCGCAGGGCGTCGAGCCTCGCCTTGATGGCGCCGCGTCCGGCCGCAATGGCTGCCAGATCGATCAGCCCGACAGCGCCACGCGATTGTCGGGTGAGGACCCGCACGAGATTGGCATCGTGCATCGGATTGAGGGGATGGTCTTTGAGCGGACTTTCGTTCAACGGCTGTCCGCCGACGAAGAGATGGCCAAGATAGACGGTGCGTCCCGTTTCCGGGAAAGCTGGTGTAACCAGCACGACGCCGCCGCCGGCCGCATCGTTCAACGCCTCTGTGACCGGACCGATATTGCCGGCATCGGTGGAATCGAAGGTCGAGCAGATCTTGTAAAGCACGTGACCCGCGCCGCGCCGGCGCAGCCATCGCTCGGCGCTGGTCGCGGCCGTCACGGCGTCCGAGGCCGGGACCGAGCGGATCTTCAGGGAAACGACGACGGCGTCGACATCCGGCAGCATGAGCGACGGATCGGGAATGCCGACCGTCTGTACCGTGCGCAGACCGTTCTTCGTCAGCGTGTTGGCGAGGTCGGAGGCGCCCGTATAGTCGTCAGCGATTGATCCGAGCAAAATAGCCATCGTCTAGCTCCGTGCAAAAGGTCTGAACCAGCCGAGGCCGTCCAGGGTGTGGCCGCGCGGGACGTATTCGCAGCCGATGAAACCGTCGTAACCCAGGCGGTCAATTTCGCTGAACAGATAGGGATAGTTCAGTTCCTCCCCGTCCGGCTCGTTGCGGGACGGCACGCTGGCAATCTGGATATGGCCGATGATCGGCAGCAGGCGTCGCAACGCCATCGTGACGTCGCCGTGGATGATTTGACGATGATAGATGTCGAACTGGAGTTTCAGGTTCGGCAGACCGCATT
This sequence comes from Rhizobium sp. NZLR1b, assembly GCF_019685155.1. Lineage (NCBI taxonomy): Bacteria > Pseudomonadati > Pseudomonadota > Alphaproteobacteria > Hyphomicrobiales > Rhizobiaceae > Rhizobium > Rhizobium sp. NZLR1b. The sequence continues at coordinate 471,385 of NZ_JABDWC010000001.1, read as the reverse complement.
CGGCAATCAGGCTTTCCGCCGCGCCGAAGTCGCTGAGGAAATATCCCGGCATGTTTCGCCGGTTGATCGGCTCGAGCAGGAGATCGATGCCTCTTTCCGCGAGCCGTCCGGCAGCGTAGGTGACGGAGCGCCGGTAAGAGGAGGAGGCGTCTTGGCCACCAGGGTCGGCGATGCCTGCCATCAGGTGCAGCCGCTTGACGCCGGTCGCCGCCGCATAGTCCAATGCCCGCTCGACATCCGCCTTCAGCGCATCGAACCGTCCGGGAAGAGCCGCGATGCCGCGCTCGCCTGCTGCCCAGTCGCCCGGCGGCAGGTTGAACAATGCCTGCTGCAGATTGTTGCGGGCAAGCCGTTCGGCGATTGCGTCCGGCGCCGCGTCGTAGGGAAAGAGATATTCGACGGCGGAGAAACCGGCATCGGCTGCGGCGTCGAAGCGATCGAGGAATGCCCATTCGTTGAACATCATCGTCAGGTTGGCGGCGAAAACCGGCATGATTGGAGTTCCTTTACAGGCTCTGCGGGTTTTTGGTGGAACCGGGCAATTCCGCGCCGGAAAGCTGGGCATAAAGCCGCGCGAGCGAGGAATCGTCGTCACGGCCCATGCCGGCGCCGGCGGCGGCCAGATACATTTGCAGGGCTGCTGCCGCGAGCGGCACCGGATAACGCTCGGAGCGGGCCATGTCTTGGACGATGCCAAGATCCTTGACGAAAATCTCGATGCTGCTGAGCGGCGTATAGTCTCCGGCCAGTACATGCGGCACGCGGTTTTCGAACATCCACGAATTGCCGGCCGAGGCCGTGATCACCTCATAGACCTTGTCGAGGTCGAGGCCTTGCTTGGCGGCAAACGTTATCGCTTCACAGGCGGCTGCGATGTGTACCCCAGCGAGAAGCTGGTTGATCATCTTGAAGGCCGCGCCCGCTCCGGCCGCATCGCCGAGTTCGTAGACCTTGCCGGCCATGGCGTCGAGACCCGGACGGGCGGTGTCGAAGGCCTGTCTGGAGCCCGACGCCATGATCGTCAGCTCGCCAAGCGCCGCCTTGGCCGCGCCGCCCGAAATCGGCGCGTCGAGATAGTGCAGGCCGAGAGCCTCGACCCGTTGTGCCAGATCGCGTGCGACCGCAGGATCCATGGTTGCCGACGAGATGAAAACGGCCCCGGGCTTCATCATCCTCGCGACGCCTTCAGGGCCGAACAACACGGCCTCGGTCTGCGCGCCGTTGACGACCACGGAGACGACGATGTTGGCGCCCTTCGCCGCGCCGGCTAGGGTCGTCGCGCCACGTCCGCCATCGGCGATGAAGCGGTCCACTGCCGCTTGCGTGATGTCATATCCAACGACATCGAGCCCCGCGCGCTTCATCGACCGGGCCATTCCGAGCCCCATGGAACCAAGGCCGATGACGGCCGCGACGACGGCAGGCCCCGAGTTTTCAGCAAATGGCGACATCAGGAAGTTCTCCAGTCCTGTGAGAAAGTCTGTGCCCCGCCGGGTGCAATCCCGGAGAGGCTTTAGAGCGCCGTGCGTCTGTAAGACGCGCTAAGGACGCAGAGCCATGATTTTCTCCTCCGATTGTTGCCGCGGTCTCCTGTCGGTCCTCCCGCAGCACGCCAAGCCATTTGTGGCAGCGCTGCCATTTGCATTAGTCTATTTTGGCAGCGCTGCCAACACCAAATTGGTAGCGCTGCCAAAAAAACCTTGCTTCTTGGCAGGGGCAGTGAAAAATGGTGACAGCGCGGTGGTTGCCGGCCGACATCTAGCAGCCATCCCAAAAGCGTGAGTTCAGACATACCATGGAATTCAAACAGCAGGTGACGGTAACGCTTGCCGAAGTCGCGGAAGCGGCCGGTGTTGGCGAGAGTACGGTGTCGCGTGTGCTGCGCAATCACGGCTCGTTTTCCGGCAAGACGCGGGAGCGGGTGATGGCCGCTGTCGAACGGTTGGGCTATGTGCCGAACCGGATCGCCGGGACGCTGGCCTCCACCGGTTCGCGTCTCGTTGCCTTCGTCATTCCCTCGCTGTCCAACATCGTCTTCCCCGATGTGCTGCGCGGCGCCAGCGCCGTCCTGGAGGAAAACCGTTATCAGGCGGTGTTCTCCGTCACCGACTATGATCCGGGCAAGGAGGAAGCGCTCGTCGCCGCGATGTTGGCCTGGCGGCCGGCGGCGGTCATGCTGGCCGGATACGAGCATACCGACGGGACAGTGAAGATGCTGCGCGCCAGCGGGTGCCGGGTCGTGGAACTGCTCGATCTGGACGGAGATGCGCTCGATATCGCTGTCGGTTTCTCGAACCGCGCGGCCGGGCGGGGGAGCGCTGCCTTCCTGCTTAAGCGGGGCTATCGCCGGATCGGCTATGTCGGTCACGACCTCAATCGTGATACCCGCGCCGGCAAGCGGTTTTCAAGCTTTTGCGAAACGCTCGAGGCCTCTGGCGCGCCCCTCGTCGCGCGCGAAATTCTCGCCGGCGCTTCGTCTGTGGAAAACGGCAGACTGGGGTTGGAGCGGCTGCTTGGTCGGACGACCGATCTCGATGCGGTTTATTTCTCCAACGACGATATGGCGCTGGGCGGCTATTTTCACTGTCTGGCTGAGGGGATCGCTATCCCCTCGAAGCTCGCCATTTTCGGCTATAACGGCCTCGATATCGGCCGGGCGATACCGCAGCCCTTATCGACCATCCGAACACCGCGCGTGGCGACGGGAGAGATAGCCGCACAACTGGTCGTCGCCAACGCGCCGTCCCAGGCCGTCGATCTCGGTTTTGAACTGATCGAAGGCGCAACCGCGTAATATGGAGGAAGTGTCATGTCCGACGCGCGCCAGCGTGAAGAAATTTGCCGATACGGCCGCTCGCTGTTCGAGCGCGGGCTGACGCCCGGTTCGTCGGGCAACATATCGTTGCGGCTCGATGACGGTGGCTGGCTGGTCACGCCGACCAACGCCTCGCTCGGTTTTCTCGATCCGGCACGGATCTCCAGGCTCGACGCCGAATGCCGGCTCTTGTCCGGCGACAAGCCGACCAAGGAAATTCCGCTGCACACTGCTCTCTACGATACACGCGGCAGCGCCCGCGCCATCGTCCATCTTCACTCCACCCACGCGGTGGCGCTGACCATGCTGCCGGAGATCGATCCGCGCGCCGCCCTGCCGCCGATGACGCCATATTATCTCATGCGCGCCGGTGAAACCGCTCTGGTGCCGTATTACCGTCCCGGCGATCCAGCGGTGGCCGACGCCATCCGCGGACTGGCGGGCAAGTATTCGTCGGTGCTTCTGGCCAACCACGGACCTGTCGTTGCCGGTGACAGTCTGGAGGCGGCGGTCTTTGCGACCGAGGAACTGGAGGAAACGGCGAAGCTCTATCTGCTGTTGCGCAATCTCAATCCCCGTTACCTCAGCCCCGGGCAGGTGACCGATTTGGTCGACACGTTTGGCCTCGACCTTCCTTCGCATCACGATCACGACGACCATTGAACGGCTAGAACAAGATTCTGAGTTTAGGGCGCGAAAACCGCTCACCCTTGTCGGTACTCTGCTCTAATCGAGCGCAGACAGCACCGATGCCGTGATCGCGTCCGTCTTGTCCTTGCCGGGAATTGCGCCGATGCCGCGTGCCGTCGTCGCCTCGATTGCGGCCATTACCTCTCCGGCAGCAGCCGTTTCTCCCAGATGCTCCAGCATCATTGCGCCCGACCAGATGGCGGCAATCGGATTGGCGTTGCCGAGATGGGCGATATCCGGCGCCGAGCCGTGCACCGGTTCGAACATCGACGGCGCCGAGCGATCGGGATTGATGTTGGCGGAGGCCGCGAAGCCGAGCCCGCCCTGGATGGCGGCGCCAAGGTCGGTCAGGATATCGCCGAACAAGTTGGACGCGACGACCACATCGAGGCTTTCCGGCGCCATGACCATGCGGGCGGCCATGGCGTCGATATGGTAGCTGGTCACCTCGACATCGGGATATTCAGCGGAAAGCCTGTGGGTGATCTCGTCCCAGAAAACCATCGAATATTTCTGCGCGTTGGACTTTGTCACCGAGGCAAGCTTGCCGCGGCGCGCACGGGCTTGTTCGAAACCGAACCTCAGGATGCGCTCGACCCCTTTGCGGGTGAAGATCGAGGTCTCCACTGCCACCTCGCTGTCGGTCCCCTGATGAACACGGCCACCGGCGCCGGAATATTCGCCTTCGGTATTTTCGCGAATGCAGAGGATGTCGAAGTTCTCCGACCGCAACGGTCCCTGCACACCCGGCAGCAGCCGGTGTGGGCGGATATTGGCATATTGCACGAAAGCCTTGCGGATCGGCAGCAGAAGCCCATGCAATGAAACGGAATCCGGCACTTTGCGAGGCCATCCGACCGCCCCGAGCAGGATGGCATCGAAGGATCTCAGCGTTTCGATGCCATTGCCGGGCATCATGCTGCCGTTCGCCAGATAGTAGTCGCAGGACCAGGGATAGCTGGTTGCATCAAGAGAAAATCCGTTCGATTGAGCTGCCTTTTCGAGTACGGCCCAGGTTGCTTCCGTCACGTCGTGGCCAATGCCATCTCCGGGCAGAAGGGCGATCTTGTAGGTCTTCATCGCAGGTCCTCATAGGCTGATGAGCACACGCTTGCTCTTGCTGTTGGCGAACTGGGCTTCGAGGCCGGGACCTTGCCGATCCCAGACGGCGTATCGCGGTCGCTCGGCAATGACTTTAGAGGGAGGCTCAGGCTTTATTTGCCGAAAGTGACCGAGATTTGGTCGATTGTTGTGTTTGCGCCGGCCTCGCCAGTGAATTGTATCGAGCGGCCTGTTCCGGTCCAGGCGGAAAAGTTTCCGAGCGCACGATACCGCCAATAAGGCTGCAGTGTCCCCGTTGAGGCCGGGCGGCTCAGATAATCGAACGCAGCCCGAGATAGGTCGCCAAACTGACGGCGGAGAGGGCAATCGTCAGCTTGGGCCTTGCATCGTCGAACATGGCCGCCAATAAAAGGCCGAGCATCACGATGACAAATTTTGCCCAAAGATCCTGATCGGAGACAGTGAAAGCGATTGTCGCCAGAAAGACGGCACTTGCGACGATTGTCACAGGGGCAGCTTTCTCGGCGAGATCGCCGCCTGGGAAATATGGTAGAAGGAAACGCCGCATGCTCAAGCCTGAAGCGACGCTCAAAAGAAGACAGGTCAAGACAAGGTGCAACATGGGGTCGTCGCCGATCGATCTGCAGATGGACTTGCAGATGCAAGCGCCATGCCAGCCGCAATCGCCGTACGGCAGGGCAGTGCCGCTGCTTAATGGCTATTTCCGCGGCGTAGCGATCCTTTTTTCGGCATTCGCCTGCTTGGTCGGTTCGCGGATGGCGTGACATTCAGTGGCGATCGCGTTGGGGATTGGAGCGTGGACGATGAGCCCTCAAAACAGGCCATCCGGATTTCCGGCTCGCTTTTTCGTCCGATGCCGAAACCGGCTTGAGCTGGGACAATGATTTTTATATAGAGAATTATCCTTCTCCTTAATTCTGGAACAGAGATCTTTCATTGGACCTGTCGTCGATCGAGATATTCCTCGCTGTCGCCAGCGACCGCAGCATTACCAAGGCTGCCAAGGCCGTCGGGCGGGTGCCGTCGAATGTGACGACGCGCATCCAGCAGTTGGAGGGGGATCTCGGCGTTTCCCTGTTCAGCCGTGACGGCAAGAAAATGACGTTGACCCGAGAGGGCGAGACGTTCCTGGCCTACGCCAACCGGCTGACGGCGCTTGCGCTTGAAGCGCGCCAGGCCGTGCGGCCTCTCGCCCCGTCGGGAGCATTGCGCGTCGGCACCATGGAGAGCACGGCGGCAAGCAGGCTGCCGGCGGCGCTGACGCAATTCAACCGGATGTGGCCTGATGTGTCGCTTCATCTGACGATGGGCGCATCCCGCGATCTCGCCCGCGCCGTCGTGACCGATGCGCTGGACTGTGCGCTGATTGCCTGCCCGCCGAAGACGATGCGCGGGGAAGACGTGGGTTTCGAGGCCGAGCTCAAGGGGCTGGAGATGGAGCCGGTCTTTGTCGAAGACCTGTTGATCGTGCTGCCGTCCGGGCATCCCGCGATCAAATCCGCTGCCGACCTTCGCGTCGGGTCGATTGCCGCTTTGGAACCCGGCTGCACCTATCGCAGGATCGCCGAAAACTGGGCGCGCAAATCGAGCGCCCTGCCGACGAGCGAGCATGGCTCCTACCATGCGATTCTGGCGAGCGTCGCGACCGGCAATACCGCCGGCGTCATGCCGAGATCCGTTCTCGACCTCATGCCCTGGCCGACGTCCGTCCAGACCCATCAACTGGGGCTCGTTGAGACGCTGCTGGTCTACCGCAAGAACGATCGCCCCAGCGCATTCAACGCATTTCACGAAGTCCTCAACGCGACAAAAGGCAGAGATATCAGGCTTGCCACAAACAGCCCTTGGCTCTCCCTTCAAACCGCCGGATAATCCTCGCTCAAAATTGGTCTTGTCATGCAGTATCCCGTTTCCCCGAAGGTGGGACCGAGCCGCTTCCACCGCTTCCGTCTGTTTTCACCGATTTTGGCTGGCGCGACTTTACGCGAGCGGTTGATCGGATGCGTCGGCGCTTTGCTGGCTATCGGCCTCACCGGCGTCATCAGCGGCTATTTGTTCGGGCAGGGGCCGCATCTTCCCCTGATCGTGGCGCCGATGGGAGCATCGGCAGTGCTGCTTTTCGCGGTGCCTGCAAGCCCGCTTGCGCAGCCGTGGTCGATCATCGGCGGCAATACGATTTCCGCCCTGATGGGAATCATCGCCGCCTATTTCATCCACGATCCGATCATCGCGACCGGCGTCGGGGTGTCGCTTGCCATCGGCGCCATGTCTTTCACGCGATGCCTTCACCCGCCGGGAGGAGCCGCGGCACTGACCGCCGTGCTCGGCGGTCCCGTCGTCGCCGGCTGGGGATTCCTCTTTCCCTTCGTGCCGGTCGCTTTGAACTCCTGCATTCTCGTCGGCCTCGGCCTGTTGTTTCACAAGCTTTCCAGGCGGAACTATCCGCATGTCGTTCCCAAACCGGCGGAGAACACTCATCGCACGATCGACCTGCCGTCTGCCGTGCGAGTGGGTTTTCGTGAAGAGGATGTCGATGCCGCTCTTGCGGCGCTCGACGAAACCTTCGACATCGACCGTGCCGATCTCGGCCGGCTGCTGCTGCAGGTCGAGCTGCAGGCGGCGGTCCGCTCAAACGGCAAGATCAACTGCGCCGATATCATGTCGCGCGACGTGATTGCCGTCGGCGAAGCTGCAGAACCGGATGCCGCGCGGCACCTGCTTTTGAAGCACAATATCCGGACGCTGCCGGTGAAGGACCCGGAGGGCCGTCTGATCGGCAGCGTCGGCTTGCGGGAATTGTCGACCAGCATCGATACGATCGCAGGCGCAATTTCAAAACCGGCGGTGGCAAGGCCTTCGGATCCGGCCCTGTCGCTGCTGCCCATTCTGACGGACGGGCGCACGCATGCCGTCATCATTGTCGATGACGACCACCGGATCCTCGGGCTGATATCGCAGACCGATCTCCTGAGCGCAGTGGCGCGGCTGCTACCGAAGGACAGCGTCCCGATCCCGGCCGTGGCCTGAGCGGTGGTCGTAGAGTGTCAAGCAGAGGGGAGAATGAAACGGTGTTGATCGAGCGCGACGCGAATGGGGATTATATCCTGGACTCATCCGAACTCGCGGAACGGTTCGGACTGTCGCTGGCCGATCTCCGCCGTCACATGCGGCGTGGCTCCCTCGTCAGCACCGTGGAAATCGGCACCGCTGAACACGAGGGCACCAAGCGGGTGTCGCTACGGCTCGGCAACAGGCTTTGGCGCGCGGTACTGAATGATGCGAATGAGGTGCAGCACGAGCAGATGGTCGTGCTTCGGGGAAAACCATCCGGGCGAAACCCAGGCTGACCTCATCGTCATGAGGAACTGCCCTGATGCCGCCGCTCTGCTCAGAGCGCCTTTTGCAATTTAGGCAGGGCTTCGAACAGATCGGCGACGAGGCCGTAGTCGGCGACCTGGAAGATCGGCGCCTCCTCGTCCTTGTTGATGGCGACGATCACCTTCGAATCCTTCATGCCGGCCAGATGCTGAATGGCCCCGGAAATGCCGGCGGCGATATAGAGATCAGGCGCCACCACCTTGCCGGTCTGGCCGACCTGCCAGTCGTTCGGCGCATAACCGGCATCGACGGCGGCCCGGGAGGCGCCGACGGCAGCACCGAGCTTGTCGGCAAGCGGCAGGATGACTTCCCTGAACTTCTCGGCAGAGCCGAGCGCCCGGCCGCCGGAGAGGATGATCTTCGCAGAGGTCAGTTCCGGGCGGTCGGAGGCCGACAGCGCGTCCTTGACGAAGGTCGACAGGCCCGGATCGGCAACCGCCGGGATCGCCTCGACGCTGGCGGAGCCGCCTTCGGTGGCAGACGCGAAGGAAGCGGTGCGCACGGTGATCACTCGTCTGGCATCGCTTGCCTGCACCGTCTGGATGGCATTGCCGGCATAGATCGGCCGCTTGAAGGTATCGGCGGAAATGACTTCGATGATCTCCGAGACCTGGGCGACATCGAGCAGGGCAGCCACCCGCGGCAGCACGTTCTTGCCGACCGAGGTGGCGGCCGAGATGATCGTGTCATAAGAGCCGGCGAGCGAGACGATCAGGTCGGCCAGCGGTTCGGCCAGATTGTTGGCGAGTGCGTCGCTTTCGGCCAGCAGCACCTTGGAGACGCCGGAGAGTTTGGCAGCGGCATCGGCCGCAGCCCTGGCGCCCTTGCCGGCAACGAGGATATGGATATCGGCGCCGATTTTTGCCGCCGCCGTCAGCGCCTTGGCGGTCTGGTCGGAGAGGCTGACATTGTCGTGGTCAGCCAGAAGAAGAATGGTCATGATGGTGTTCTCTCTTTCCTGCCTTAAAGCACGCCGGCTTCGTTCTTCAGCTTGTCCACAAGCTCGGCGACCGACTTGACCTTGACGCCGGCCTTGCGGCCCGACGGCTCCTCGGTCTTCAGCACCTTCAGCCGCGGCGTCGTGTCGACGCCGAAATCGGCCGGGACCTTCTTGTCGAGCGGCTTCTTCTTCGCCTTCATGATATTCGGCAGCGAGGCATAACGCGGTTCGTTCAGCCTGAGGTCCGAGGTGATGACCGCCGGCAGCTTGATCGAGATCGTCTGCAGGCCGCCATCGACTTCGCGGGTGACCTGAGCCTTGCCGTCACCGATCTCGATCTTCGAGGCGAAGGTCGCCTGCGCCAGCCCCAGCAGAGCCGCCAGCATCTGGCCGGTCTGGTTCGAATCGTCGTCGATCGCCTGCTTGCCGACGATGACGAGGCCGGGCTGCTCGGCATCCGCCACGCCCTTGAGGATCTTGGCGACAGTGAGCGGCTCGACCTGATCGTCGGTCTCGACCAGGATCGCCCGGTCGGCGCCCATGGCGAGTGCGGTCCGCAGCGTCTCCTCGGCCTTGGCAGGACCGATCGATACCACCACCACTTCCTCGGCCTTGCCGGCTTCCTTCAGCCGCAGCGCCTCTTCCACCGAGATCTCGTCGAACGGGTTCATCGACATCTTCACATTGGTTAGCTCGACACCCGAACCATCCGGCTTCACCCGGATCTTCACGTTGTAGTCGACGACGCGTTTGACGGGCACGAGAATCTTCATCGGTTTTCCCTAAGCAAGCGTGTAGGCGGTTTTGACCGAGGTATAGAATTCCGCGGCATATCGGCCCTGTTCGCGGGGACCGAAGGACGAGCCCTTGCGGCCGCCGAACGGCACATGGAAATCGACGCCGGCCGTCGGCAAATTGACCATGACCATGCCGGCTTCGGCGTTGCGCTTGAAATGCGTCGCATGCTTCAGGCTTGTGGTGGCAATCCCGGAGGATAGGCCGAAGCTGGTATCATTGGCGACGGCGAGCGCCTCGTCATAATCTTTCACCCGGATGACGGCAGCGACCGGGCCGAAGATCTCTTCTCGCGCGATCCGCATCTGGTTCGTCGCTTCGGTGAAGAGCGCCGGTTCAAGATAGAAGCCGGGTGTCGCCCGTTCCAGCCTGTTGCCGCCGAAGGCAAGCCTTGCGCCTTCCTGCCGGCCGATATCGATATAGCCGGTGTCCTGCCGCAACTGGCTTTCGTCGACGACGGGGCCGATATGCGTGCCGCTCTTCAGAGCGTCGTCGACGACAAGCCTCTCGAGACGTCTGGAGAGTGCCGCCACGAAGGGGTCGTGAATGCCTTCGGTCACGATCAGCCGCGAGGATGCGGTGCAACGCTGGCCGGTGGAGAAGAAGGACGAATTGGCGGCCGCCTCGACGGCGACCTCGAGATCGGCATCGTCAAGGACTACGAAGGGGTTCTTGCCGCCCATCTCCAGCTGGAACTTGCGATTATGCTCTATCGACGCGAGCGCGACGCGTTTTCCTGTCGCCGTCGACCCGGTGAAGGTCAGGGCGTTGATATCGGGGCTGTCGAGCATTGTCTGGCCGACCACGCTGCCGCGTCCCATGACGAGATTGACGACGCCGGCCGGCGCGCCCGCCCGATGAAGGATCTCGATGAGGGACCAGGCTGAGCCCGGTACGAGATCGGCGGGTTTCAGGACGACCGTATTGCCATAGGCAAGTGCCGGCGCGATCTTCCAGGCGGGGATCGCGATCGGAAAGTTCCACGGGGTGATCACGCCCACGACGCCCACCGGTTCGCGGGTAATATCGATGCCGATGCCGGGGCGCACCGATGGCAGCGTTTCGCCTGACAGCCGAAGAACCTCGCCTGCAAAGAAATCGAAGATCTGACCGGCGCGGGTGACTTCGCCGATCGCTTCGGGCAAGGTCTTGCCTTCCTCACGCGCCAACAGGCGTCCGAGTTCCTCCTTGCGCGCCAATATCTCGTCGCCCGCCTTCTTCAAGATGGCGTGGCGCACCAGGATCGGCAATTGGGACCAAGCCGGTAAAGCCGACTTCGCGGCTGTGATAGCGGTACGGACGTCATCAGCGCTGGCGCGGGAAAATTCGCCGACGACCTCGTTAGTATCGGACGGGTTTATGTTCACCGAAGTATCGCCGGCAACCCATTCCCCGGCAATCAGGTTTTTGTGCAACATGGAAGTCCCCATTCAGTGCAGTCCGAGATAGGCCTTGCGGACGTCTTGGTTGTCGAGGAGGGCGGCGCTGTCGCCGGAGAGGTGGATGCGGCCGTTGACCATGACGTAGGCCCGCTGCGAAAGCTTCAGCGCATGATTGGCGTTCTGCTCGACCAGAAATATCGTCTTGCCCATCGCCGCGATCTCCCTCAAAACCTCGAAAACGCGCTTGACGATCAGCGGCGCCAGGCCGAGCGACGGTTCGTCGAACAGGATCAGCTCGGGCCGCGCCATCATGGCGCGGGCGATGGCGAGCATCTGCTGTTCGCCGCCAGACATGGTGCCGGCGGTCTGATTTCGACGCTCTTTGAGGCGCGGGAAGAGCTCGAACATGGTGTCCCGGTCTTCTTCGAAATGGGCCATGCCGATCGGCGTCGTGCCCATCATCATATTCTCTTCGACGGACATCTCCTGATAGATCTGCCGTCCCTCAGGAACGAGCGCGATGCCGCGCCGGGAAATTTTGCTGGTCGGCATATGGGAGATGTCTTCGCCACGATGCAGGATTTTGCCGGATGAGGCGCGCGGCGCGCCGAAGATGGAAGACAGCAGCGTGGTCTTGCCGGCCCCGTTTGCGCCGATCAGGCTGACGATCTCGCCGGCTGAGATATGAACGTTGACCGCCTTCAGCGCTTCTACCGGGCCGTAATGGGCGTGAACGCCGGCAAATTCGAGAAGCGGTACCTGCGTGTCGGACGACTGGCTCATGCTTGCACCTCTTCTTCGCTGACACCGAGGTAGGCGGCGACGACGGCCGGATCGTTGGCGACGTGCTGCGGCGTGCCGTCGGAGATCACCTCGCCATGATCGAGCACGACGATGTGGTTCGAAATGCGCATGACGAGACCCATGTCGTGCTCGATGACGAGAACCGTCTGATCGTGATCGGCACAGAGCCGCTGGATGACCTCGGCCAGATCCAGCGTTTCGGAAGGGTTTAGGCCCGCAGCCGGTTCGTCGAGGCAGATGAGGCTCGGGCCCGTGCACATGGCGCGGGCGATCTCGACGCGGCGCTGCCGGCCATAAGGCAGTTCGCCGGCCAGGCGGTTGGCGTCGTCGGCAAGCTTCATTTGTCCGAGCCAGTGGTAGGCCCGGTCGATGGCCTCTCCCTCGGCCCTGCGGAACGCCCGGGTCCGGAAAACGCCGCTGAGGATGTTGTTGCGGGTGGCCAGGTGCTGGGCGATCAGAAGGTTCTCGATGACCGACATCTCCTTGAAAAGGCGGATGTTCTGGAACGTCCTGGCGATCCCGGCGCGGGTGACGAGGTGCGAGCCGCCGGTGATCGGTTTCGTCACCAGTTCGCCGATGTCAGTCGGACCATCGCGCCCGTTCAGCATGATGCGGCCTTCGCTGGAGCGATAGAATCCGGTGATGCAGTTGAACATCGTCGTCTTGCCGGCGCCGTTGGGGCCGATCAGGGCGGTCACCGCGCCGCGTTCGACCGAGAAGCTGACGTCGCGGTTGGCGACGATGCCGCCGAAACGCATCGTCACATTCTGCACTTCGAGGATGGGGCTGTTCATCGTCCCGCCTCCGCCTTGCCCTCAAAGGACAGTTCGGTGCCGATGCCTTCTTTCATCGAACTCGGAAAGAATGCCGGGCGCCGGATGCGGACCAGGCCGCGGGGTTTCCAGATCATCATCACCACCATCAGCACGCCGAAGACCAGAACGCGGTATTCGGCGAACTCACGCAGAAGTTCCGGAAGAATGGTGAGAACGAGCGCTGCCGAAATGACGCCCGCCGTCGATCCGAGGCCGCCAAGCACGACGATCGCCAGGATGAGGGCGGATTCGAAGAAGGTGAAGGAGGTCGGGTTCACGAAGCCCTGTTGCGCGGCGAAGAAGACGCCGGCGAGGCCCCCGGTAGAGGCGCCGAGCATGAAGGCCGTCAGCTTTGTGAAGACGTGATTGACGCCGAGCGAACGGCAGGCGATCTCGTCTTCTCGAAGCGCTTCCCACATGCGGCCGAGAGGGATGACGCGCAGGCGCTCCACGGCATAGATGACGAAGCAGACGACGAGAAACAACACCAAGTAGAGGAACCAGAACCGGTAGTCCGCATTGTAGGGGATGCCCAGATATTCATGAATGGGAACGCCGCCCTGTTTGGCCGTGCGGGTGAATTCGAGGCCGAAGAGGGTGGGCGCGGGAACCGGAGCGCCGTTGGGTCCGCCGGTGAATTCCAGCCAGTTGTTCAGCACGAGACGAATGATTTCGCCGAATCCCAGCGTGACGATGGCAAGATAATCGCCATGCATCTTGAGAACGGGAAAGGCGAGGATCATGCCGAAGAGACCGGCGAGAAAAGGCGCAAGGATGAGAGCGCCCCAGAACCCGATGCCGAGATATTGCGATCCGAGCGCCAAGAGATAGGCGCCGACGGCGTAGAAGGCGACGTAGCCAAGATCGAGCAGCCCCGCAAGCCCGACGACGATATTGAGCCCCAGGCCGAGCAGGCAATATATCAGGGCGAGGATTGCAATCCCCAGGAAGTATTTGTCGGCAAAAAACGGCAGGCTCAACCCGGCGAGAAACAGCAGGGCAAGGACCAGCGCCGGCGACCTTTCCCTGCCGGTCATGACGGTGACGCCGGCGCCGTTGCCTGCCATGCGCCGGGTGAGTTTTTGGCCGAGGCGGCTCATCTGGAAAATCGAGAGTGCCGATCGGCCTGCCGTGACGACGGCCGCCAGCAACACCGCGCGCATCAGTTCGTTCGTGAACGAAAATCCGTCGAGCACCAGTCCCGAGATGGGTCCGAACAGGATGAGGGAAACCGTAAAGGTGAGGAGCGCTTCCTTGAAAAGCGCGCGAAGGCGGTTGGATTCCATGGATCTTGCTCCTCTCTCAGACTTTCTGGATTTCCGGCCGGCCAAGCAGGCCGTACGGTCGGAAAAACAGGAGGGTGATGAGCAATGCGAAGGCGAAGACGTCCTTGTAGTCGGTGCTGACATAGCCGGCGAACAGAGCCTCGGTCAGGCCAAGGACGATGCCGCCGAGCACGGCGCCGGGCAGTGAGCCGATCCCGCCGAGAACCGCGGCGGTGAAGGCCTTGATACCCATGACGAAGCCGATGAAAAAGTTGAAGGAACCGTAGTTGAAGGTAACGAGCGTTCCGCCGACTGCGGCCGTGGCGGCGCCCATGACGAACACTGTCGAAATGATCCGGTCGGTGTTGACCCCCAGTATTGCCGAAATCCGGATATTCTGCTGGGTGGCGCGGCATTCGCGGCCGATCCGGGTGTAGTTGATCACATAGGTGAGCACGCCCATGGCGATCAGCGACGCGAACAGGATCACCGTCTGCATATAGGTAATCTGCGCGAAATGGACATCGCCGCCGATGCGAAACGCGCCCTGGATCAGCGTCGGCACACCCTGGTCGCGCGCGCCCTGGGCGATCTGGACATAGCTCTGCAGCATCAGCGAGATGCCGATAGCCGATATCAGCGGTGCAAGCTTGGTCGAGCCGCGAAGCGGCCGATAGGCCACGCGCTCGATCACCCAGCCATAGACGGCCGTGATCGCGCAACTGATCACCAGCACGGAAATCAAGGCGAAAGGAACCGACTGAACGCCGAAATAACCAAGGACGGCAAGCGTGATGGCGGCGATGTAAGCCGATACCATATAGACGTCGCCATGGGCGAAGTTGATCATCCGGATGACGCCATAGACCATGGTGTATCCGACCGCGATCAGGCCGTAGATCGTCCCGAGCGTAATGCCATTGAACAATTGTTGAACCAGGATGTAAAAGTCCATGGTGAACCCCTCTTATGTTTTTCGGGGATGGGTAAGCCGGCCGAACCTCGAGGTCCGGCCGGCCCCGGCGAAATTACCTTACTTCACCAGGACAGGGGTTCCCTTGTCGTCGAAGTTGTAGAAGACGAACTTGAAGTCCTTGATGTCGCCTTTTGCGTCCCAGGTGATCTTGCCGATGGCGGAATCGACCGTGTTGCTGCGGAGATAGTCGGCCTGGGCCTTCAGCTCGTCGCCGGCCTTCAGTGCGGCAACGACGGCCTGCGCGTTGGCGTAGCCATAGAGCACATAGTTGGCCGGCGTGATGTTGGCTTTCTTCAGCGCATCCTGGACGCCCTGTGTGGAGGGATCGGCCAGCGGGTCCGGCGTCGCCGAATAATAGACGTTCTTGAGATTCTGAGCGCCGCCGGCGGCTGCGACGAGTTCCGCCTGGGCGAAGGCGTCGCCGCTGACGACGACCACGTCGACACCCTGCTCCTTCAACTGGCGGATCAGCGGACCGCCTTCGGGAATGAGGCCGCCGAAATAAACGGCGTTGGCGCCGGAGCTCTTGATCTTGGTGACGAGCGCGTTGAAGTCGCGTTCGCCGCGTGTCAGGCCTTCATACATCACCGGCTTTACGCCGCGTGCCTCGATCGTCTTCTTGACGGCGTCCACCAGGCCCTGGCCATAGGTGTCCTTGTCGTGGATGAGGGCGATCTTGTCCCGCTTCAGCGTATCCAGGATGAAGCTGCCGGCGACGACCGCCTGCTGGTCGTCACGGCCGCAGCCGCGGAACAAATTGTCGAAACCGCGATCGGTCACGGCCGGATTGGTCGAGGACGGCGTCATTTCGAGGATGCCGGCATCATTGTAGATTTCGGAAGCGGGGATCGTGTTGGACGAGCAGAAATGCCCGATCACGGCCTGGACCTTGTCCTGATCGACGAAACGATTGGCGACGGCAACGGCCTGCTTCGGTTCGCAGGCGTCGTCACCCTTCACCAGTTCAATCTTCTTGCCGTTGATGCCGCCCGACGCATTGACGTCGCTGACATAGGCGGAGACGCCGCTGAACACCTGCTCGCCAAAGGTCGCATTGGCGCCGGTAAACGGGCCGGCGACGCCGATCTTGACCGTGTCGGCGGCCAAAGCATTGGAAAACAGCAAGGCGGAGGCGATGGCGGTGGCGCTGAGAAATTTCGAGATGGATTTCATTGTGCTTTTCCCTCTGGTTGAAGCCATTCGATTTTTAGTCGTTCTAGACGCGGTTCAGCCCGCATTCATGCTTCGTCATTTAGGCGAAGATCTTATTTTTGTTATGTAATTTGTGTTTTATGCAAACGTTGAGAACGCAGGTTTCGCGAGTTTTGTTCCTTTTCTTAATTGACACTTATATGATAAGTGACATATACGAAGATCGTCAAGCGGAAATGTTGCGGCATCGCTTGCAACAGTGAAGAATGGCAGGACGCATGGCTGCGCGAACGCGGCCTCGAACGTTGGAAAAGCGGGGAACAAGACGGTGACGAGCACGCCACGAAACTGCCGGGTAGGCGTCGATATCGGCGGCACCTTTACGGATATCGCTCTCGACCTCGATGGGGCGCTTCACTCGACGAAAATCCTGACGGATTATACGGCGCCGGAACGGGCGATCCTGATGGGCGTGAAGGCCGTCGCCGAGATGGCGGGTATCGCTCTTTCAGAGATCGGCATCCTCATCCATGGCACGACGCTTGCCACCAACGCGCTCATCGAGCGGCGCGGTGCCAAGACCGCCTTCGTGACGACGGAAGGTTTTCGCGACGTGCTGGAGATGCGTACCGAGAACCGTTTCGAGCAGTATGATCTCAATATTACCCTGCCGCCGGCTCTCATCGGGCGCGCCGACCGCTTCGTCATCCGTGAGCGTATCGATGCGGCGGGCAAGATTCTGCTTGATCTGGACGAGGCTTCGGTCGCTGCCGTCGTCGAGAAGATCGCGGCGGGCGGCTATGAAAGCGTGGCGATCGGCTTCATCCATGCTTATGCCAACGGCGCGCATGAAGTCGCCGTTCGCGACGCGATCCTGAAGCGCCTTCCTGACGTTTCCGTTTCGATCTCGTCGGAGGTTTCTCCGCAGATGCGCGAATTCGAGCGCTTCAACACGGTCTGCGCCAATGCCTATGTCAAGCCGGCGATCAAATCCTATCTCGACCGTCTCGTCGTATCGCTGAAGGATATCGGGGTCGGCTGCCCGGTCTTCATGATCCACTCCGGCGGTGGCATCGTCTCCGTCGAGAGCGCCTCGGAATTTCCGGTCCGCCTGGTCGAATCCGGTCCGGCGGGCGGCGCGATCTTTGCGGCCGACATTGCCCGTCAATACGGTCTCGATACGGTTCTTTCCTTCGATATGGGCGGCACGACCGCCAAGATCTGCCTGATCGAAAACCAGGTGCCGAAGACGGCCAAGACTTTCGAGGTGGCGCGCACCTATCGCTTCCGCAAGGGATCCGGCATGCCGATTTCGATCCCTGTCGTCGAGATGGTCGAAATCGGCGCCGGCGGCGGTTCGATCGCTTCGATCGACGCAATGCGTCAGATCCGCGTCGGGCCGCATTCGGCTGCCTCCGAGCCGGGCCCGGCCTGTTATCAGCGCGGCGGCAAGAACCCCACCGTCACCGATGCGGACCTCATCCTCGGCAAGCTCGATCCCGCCAATTTCGCCGGCGGCGCGATCCCGCTTTCGCTCGAGGCGAGCCGCCAGGCGATGAGCGACGATATCGGCTCGGTCATCGGCCTCGACCCGGAAGCTTCCGCTTACGGCACATGCGAAATGGTCGACGAAAACATGGCCAATGCCGGTCGCGTTCACACCGTCGAGAACGGCAAGAACATTTCCGATTTCACCATGATCACCTTCGGTGGCGCGGGGCCGCTGCATGCCGCGCGCCTCTGCGAGAAGATGGGCATCTCGACCTTCCTCGTTCCGCCGGGTGCCGGCGTCGGTTCGGCGATCGGCTTCCTCAAGGCGCCGTTCGGCTATGAGTCCGTTCGCAGCGCCGTCTTCAACCTGTCGAATTTCGAATATTCCGAGGCCAACCGGCTCCTGCAAGCCATGAAGGCCGAAGCGCTCGGCTTCGTCGAAGGCGGGCTCGACGCAGGCTCCCCGGTGATCGAACGCACGCTGTTCATGCGCTATGCCGGGCAGGGCTGGGATATTCCGGTGCCGTTTACCGACGACAATTTCGACGCCGCGAGCGCTGAGACGATCGCCGCCTTGTTCGAAAGGGAATATGAGCGCTTCTTCGGTCGCGCCATCGAGGGTCTCGCTATCGAGATCGTCAGCTGGTCGGTAAAGGCGAGCTCGCCGCTCCCGCCGGTCGAGCGCATCCCGTCCGTCGCCGAAGGCGATATCGTGCGACCAAGCAAGACCCGCCGCCTGTTCGAGGCTTCGCAAGGGTCCTATCTCGAAGCCGGCATTCACGAGCGCACCACGCTGAAGCCCGGCGACGTGGTCAACGGCCCCGCCGTCATCGTCGAGCGCGAGACCTCGACGGTTCTCACTGCCTCCTTCAAGGCCATCGTCCAGCACGACGGCTGCCTTTTCGTAACCCGGATCTGAGGATAATCACATGAACCAATCCATGATCGATATCCATATGCAGGTCATGTGGAACCGGCTGATCTCCGTCGTCGAGGAGCAGGCGCAGACCCTGATCCGCACGGCCTTCTCCACCTCGGTGCGTGAGGCGGGCGATCTGTCGGCCGGTGTCTTCGACCTGGAAGGCCGCATGCTGGCGCAGGCGGTGACCGGCACGCCCGGCCACGTCAACGCCATGGCGGAATCGGTCGCGCATTTCATTGCCGACATCGGGCCGGACAACGTCTTTGAAGGCGACGTCTACATCACCAACGATCCGTGGAAGGGGACGGGCCACCTGCACGACATCACGGTCGTCACGCCCTCCTTCCATCACGGCAAGCTGGTCGGTTATTTTGCCTCGACCGCGCATGTCGTCGATGTCGGCGGCCGCGGTTTCGGCCCGGATGCCCGCGAAGTCTATGAAGAGGGCATCTTCATACCCATCATGAAGTTCTTCGAGCGCGGCGAGCTGAACCGCACGCTGATCCATATAGTGCGAAACAATGTTCGCGAAAACGATAAGGTTGTCGGCGACTTCTATGCGCTCGCCGCCTGCAACGAAACGGGTCATCGCCGGCTCGTCGACATGCTGACGGAATTCAATCTTCCTGATTTGTCGACGATCGGCGGCTTCATCCTCAAGCACAGCCGCGAGGCAACGCTGGAGCGGTTGAGGAACCTTCCGCACGGCTCCTGGAACTATAGCCTCGATCTCGACGGCTATGACGAGCCGGTGCATCTCGCAGCCAGGTTGAGCATCGGTCCCGAAGGGATCGTCGTCGATTTCGACGGCACTTCGGGCATGAGCAAATTCGGCATCAACGTGCCGCTCGTCTATGCCAAGGCCTATGCCTGCTACGGCATCAAATGCGTCGTGGCGCCGGAAATTCCAAACAACGCGGCTTCGCTCGCGCCCTTCGAAGTGGTGGCGCCGGAAGGCTGCATCCTCAATGCCAAGCGGCCGGCGCCGGTTGCCGTCCGCCACGTTCTCGGCCATTTCGTGCCGGATCTCGTGCTCGGCGCGCTGCATCAGGCGCTTCCGGGCCAGGTCCCGGCGGAGGGCGCCAGCGCGCTCTGGAACCTGCATATGAGTGTGCGTCCTGTCTCCGACCAGATCGGCGGTAAAGGCGCGGAAATCCTGATGTTCAATTCCGGTGGTTCCGGCGCACGCGCTGCTCTCGACGGCCTGAACGCCACCGCCTTTCCAAGCGGTGTGCACACGATGCCGATCGAGGCGACGGAGAATGTCGGCCCCGTCATCATCTGGCGCAAGGAATTGCGCGAGGGTTCCGGGGGTGCCGGCGCGCAGCGCGGCGGTCTCGGCCAGATGATCGAGATCGAAGCGGCCGAAGGCTTCAGCTTCCGCTTCTCCGCCATGTTCGACAGGCTTGACCACCCCGCGCGCGGCCGCGAAGGCGGACTGAACGGCACGGCCGGCGCAGTCGCTCTCGACGACGGTACGATCCTCAAGGGCAAGGGGCTGCAATTCGTGCCGGAAGGCCGCCGCCTTGTCCTGTCGCTTCCGGGCGGCGGCGGTTACGGCGATCCGGCAAATCGCCCGGCCGATGCGATCGAACACGATCTGAGGCATGGATACATTACCGAAGAACAGGCTGAAGCCTACGGCGCGAGCCGGACCCAGGGAGGCAAGGCATGAATATGATTGCATTCGAAAGCACGCGTGTCGCGACGATCAAATCCTCACCGTCGATGGCGGTATCGGTCGCCGCCAAGGCGATGCGGGCCAAGGGAGAGCATGTCGTCGACCTGTCGCTCGGCGAGCCCGATTTCGACACGCCGGATCATATCGTCCAGGCTGCGATCGAGGCCATGCGCAGGGGGCTCACCCGTTATACCGCGCCGGATGGCCTGGTGGAACTGCGCGAAGCGATCGTCGCCAAATTCAAGCGCGAGAACGGCCTTGACTACGCCATGGATGAGATATCCATCGGCAACGGCGCCAAGCAGATCCTCTTCAATGCCTTCCTCGCAACGCTGGAGCCCGGCGACGAGGTGGTCGTGCCGGCGCCTTACTGGGTCTCCTACACCGACATCGTCATCCTGCACGGCGGCGTTCCGAAGACCGTGCCTTGCGGTGTCGAGGATGCCTTCAAGATCACCGCCGAGCGGCTGGAAGCAGCCATCACGCCGAAGACGCGTTGGTTCCTGTTCAACTCTCCGTCCAATCCGACGGGGGCGATCTATTCGGCGGACGAACTGAAGGCGCTTGGTGCGGTGCTGGCGCGCCACCCCCACGTGGCGATCATGTCGGACGAGATCTACGAACATATCGTCTGCGGCGACGTGCCCTTCACGTCGTTCGTCGTCGCTTGCCCGGAGCTGAAGGACCGCACGCTCATCATCAACGGCGTCTCCAAGGCCTATGCCATGACAGGATGGCGCCTCGGCTATGCGGCAGGCCCGCGGGAACTGACCAGGGCTCTGAACAAGCTCCAGTCCCAGAGCACGACTTGCCCGTCCTCCATCACCCAGTTTGCGGCCGCCGCAGCGCTCAACGGTCCCCAGGACTTCGTCACGACGGCGGTTGCCGAATACAAGGTGCGCGGCGAACTCGTCGCAAAGGGCTTCAGCGCGATACCCGGTCTTGACGTGCGGGCGCCGGAAGGGGCCTTCTACCTCTTTCCCAAATGCGCCCACTATATCGGCAAGACGACGCCCGACGGCGCCAGGATTTCCAACGATACCGAATTGGCCTCCTATCTCCTCAGGGAAGGCAAGGTCGCAACCGTTCCCGGTGCGGCTTTCGGTGTCGAACCCTATATTCGCCTCTCCTTCGCGACATCGCGCGACAATCTTGCCATTGCCATCGAGCGCACCGCCGATGCACTGGCCAAACTTCGCTAAAGGGAAAATTCGATGACCGATTATCAGCGCACGCTTCTGACCGGCGCGGCCGGGGCTCTCGGAACCCAGCTGCGCAAATCCGGAACAAGGCTTGGAAAGATCCTCAGGCTGTCCGCACGCAGGCCCTGCGAGAACCTCGAGCCGCACGAGGAGGATTTTCCGGCCGATCTTTCCGACTTCGACGCCGTTTCGAAAGCCGTGGAGGGCTGCGACGCCATCATTCACATGGGCGGCCAGGGACTTGAATCTTCCTGGAACACCATCCTCAACGCCAACATCGTCGGCAGCTACAACATCTATGAGGCGGCCCGGCAGCACGGCGTCAAGCGCATCGTCTATGCCAGCTCCGTTCATGCCATCGGTTTTTACGAGCGCACCGAGACGATCGACGGCAACGCGCCGACACGGCCCGACAGCTTGTACGGCGTGTCGAAGACCTTCGTCGAGAACCTCGGCCGTTACTATTTCGACAAGTTCGGGATCGAGACCGTCAGCCTGCGCATCGGCTCGTCCTTCCCGGAGCCGACGGACCGGCGCCATCTCATCACCTGGCTTTCCTATCGAGATTGCCGCCAGCTCGTCGAAAAGAGCCTGTCGGCCGAACGCGTCGGCTTCATGGTTGCCTACGGCATGTCCAACAACAGCCGGGCCTTCTGGGACAACCGCACGGCGGCATCGCTTGGATACAAGCCGGAAGACCGCGCCGACGATTACGCCGACAAGGTCTTGGGCAAGACGAAGCAGGGCGATCCCAACGATCCGGCAGTGCGCTTCCAGGGCGGCAGCTTTGCTGCCGCCGGCCATTATGAAGACGAGAAAAAGTGAGACGTGCCGATGCCAGCTTCCAAATCGTCCTATGACGTGGTGATCGTCGGCGGCGCCGTGGTCGGCAGCTCGACGGCGTATTTTCTGGCGACCAATCCCGATTTTAACGGATCGGTCCTGGTGATCGAGAAGGACTGGACCTATCAGCGGTCGGCCACCGCGCTGTCTTCCAGCTCCATCCGTCACCAGTTCTCGAATGCGATCAATGTCAAAGTCTCGCAGTTCGGGACGGAGTTCATCCGCAACTTCAAGGAAAACGTCGCCGTCGACGACGACACGCCCGAGATCGGCTTTCACGAGGCCGGTTATCTGTTCCTCGCTGAGGATGACCGCGGCGATCAGGTTCTCCGGCGCAATCACGAGACCCAGGTCTCCTGCGGGGCTGATGTGACGCTGCTCGATCCCGATGGCCTCGGCCGACGGTTTCCCTGGCTCAATCTCGAAGGATTGACGCTCGGCAGCACCGGCGAGCGCGGCGAGGGCTGGTTCGACAGCGTCGGTCTGCTGCAGGGCTTTCGTAAAAAGGCGCGCGCGCTCGGCGTCGAATACATCGAAGACGACGTCGTCGCCGTCAACAGAGAGGGAGACCGCGTCGTTTCCGTATCGACGCGGAGCGGCCAGACGATTGCCTGCGGCACCATGGTCAATACATCGGGCACCAATGGCAAGAAGGTCGCCCGCATGGCCGGGCTCGACGTTCCCGTCGAGCCGCGCCGGCGCTCGCTGTTCGTCGTCGATTGCCGCACGCCCTTGGAAGGCAAGGTCGGCCTGACGATCGACCCGACGGGCGTCTTCTTCCGGCCGGAGGGCAAGTTCTATCTGATGGGCACCTATCCGAAGCATGACCCCGAGGTGGACCCCAACGATTTCGATGTCATGCACGATGAATTCGATGAGGAAATCTGGCCGATCATGGCGAACCGGGTTCCGACCTTCGAGGCGATCAAGGTCGTCAATTCCTGGGCCGGCCATTACGACTATTGCACGCTCGATCACAATGTCGTCCTCGGACCGCATACGGAGGTCAGCAATTTCCTCTTCGCAAACGGCTTTTCGGGCCACGGCCTGCAGCAGTCGCCCGCAATGGGACGGGGTCTCTCGGAACTGATTGCCTATGGCGGCTTCAAGACCCTCGACCTTTCGCCATTCGGCTACGAGCGGGTGACGGCAAACCGGCCCTTCCTCGAAGACGCCGTTATTTAACACCTAGGAGAGGGGCTCCCGATGAGAAATGAAACATTGAAGCGCAGCGGCGGCCAAGTGCTCGTCGATGCCTTGCGCATCCATGGCGTCGAGCGCGCGTTCGGCGTGCCCGGCGAAAGCTATCTTGCCGTCCTCGACGCCCTTCATGACGCGGAGGACGCCATCGAATTCGTCATCTGCCGGCAGGAGGGCGGAGCTGCCTATATGGCGGAAGCCTATGGCAAGATGACCGGCAAACCCGGCATCTGCTTCGTGACCCGCGGGCCGGGTGCGACGAACGCTTCGGTCGGCGTGCATACGGCTTTCCAGGATTCGACCCCGATGATCCTGTTCATCGGCCAGGTGGCACGCGATCAGATGGAGCGCGAAGCATTCCAGGAGATCGATTATCGCCGCATGTTCGGCCAGATGGCGAAGTGGGTCGTCGAGATCGAGGATGCCGCCCGCATTCCCGAACTCATCAGCCAGGCATTCCACCGAGCCGTCAACGGCCGGCCCGGGCCGGTGGTCATCGCGCTTCCCGAAGACATGCTGACCGATATGGTCGATGTCGCCGACACCCCGGCTTACAAGAAGGTCGAGGGCTTTGCCGGCCCGCAGCAATTCGAAGAACTGCTCGGCCTTCTATCAGAGGCGAAGCGCCCGATGGTCGTCGCCGGCGGCGGCGGCTGGACGCAGCAGGCGGTTGCCGATCTCAAGACGTTTTCCGAAGTCTTCGGCCTGCCGGTCGCCGCTTCCTTCCGCTGCCAGGACCTGTTCGACAACACGCATGCGAACTATGCCGGCGACCTCGGCCTTGCCGCGGGGCCGAAGCTGATCCAGCACATGAAGGACTGCGACCTGCTGATCTCGATCGGCGCCCGTCTCGGCGAGATGACAACAGGCGCCTATACGCTGATCGACATTCCGGTTCCCAAACAGTTGCTCGTTCACATCCATCCGGGCGCGGAAGAGCTGGGGCGCGTTTACCACGCAAGCCTGCCGATTAATGCCAGCGTCGCCGGGTTCCTGTCACAGGCTGCCAAGCTGAAACCGCCGGCAGCATCGGTATGGAAGGCATGGACCGAAGCGGCCCATGCCGACTATCTGGCAAATCTCAGGCATCCAGAGGTTCCGGGGCCTGTGCAGATGGGCGAGGTCATGGAATGGCTGCGCGGCCATCTGAAGCCCGACGCCATCCTGACCACCGGCGCCGGCAATTATTCCGCCTGGCCGCATCGCTTCTATCAATATCGCAGCTTCCGCACTCAGCTCGGGCCGACCAACGGTTCCATGGGCTACGGCGTACCGGCGGCGATCGCCGCCAAGATCACCGATCCCGCGCGCACGGTGGTTGCGTTTGCCGGCGACGGATGTTTCCTGATGAACGGCCAGGAACTCGCGACCGCGATGCAGTATGACGCCCGGGTGATTTTCCTCGTCATCAACAACGGCATGTACGGCACGATCCGCATGCATCAGGAGCGCAGCTATCCCGGCCGCGTCTCCGGCACCCGCCTGACCAACCCGGATTTCGCCTCGCTGGCGCGATCTTACGGCCTGCACGGCGAGACGGTGGAGAAGACGGCGGACTTCGCCGGTGCCTTCGAACGCTGCGAGGCATCCGGCAAGCCCGGCCTGATCGAAATCCGGATCGACCCGGAAGCGCTGACGCCGAAGATGACCCTGACGCAAATTCGAGACCATGCGATCGGGCAAGGCAAGTGAGTATGGGCAAGTGATTATGGGCAAGTGATCACGGGCAAAGGCGCCGCCTGAAAAAGCCGGCGGCGCGCGTTATTCCTCCGTCTCGCTATTCGCCGGCTCGTCGAGCATCGTGCGGTAACGATGAAGGCTTTCCTCCAGATGGGCGATCAGCGCGGCCTTCGCGGCCTTGGCATCGCCTTGGGTGATCGCGGCCAGGATCGCGGCATGTTCCTTGTTTATCTTCTTCAGATAGGTGCTGTAGCCGCGCGCCGATTGGCGATGCTTGAGCACCAGGTCGAAATTGATGCTCTCGATCACCGCTTCCAGGAAATTCGGGAAGTGCGGATTGCGGGTGGCGCGGGCGATCGCCAGGTGAAACTCGAAATCGGCGCGGGCCTCGACCTCGGCATCGTCGGTGACCAGGTTTTCGAGATAGTCGTAGGCGCGGGCAATTTCAGCCAGCGCCTCCGGCGTCCGCCTCGACGCCGCAAGGGCCACGGATTGGATCTCCACGCCGAGCCGCAATTCCAGGATCTGCATCGCCGAGCGAATATCCTCGATGCGGCTGATCTCGAAATTGAGGGTCTTTGCGTCCTTCTCGGAGACATAGACCCCGGCGCCCTGTCGCGCGGTCACCCTGCCGCCAACCTTGAGCGAGGTGAGCGCCTCGCGAATGACGGTTCGGGAAACGCCGAACTCTTCGCACAGCTGGGCACTTGACGGAATTTTCTCGCCGGGGGCATAAAGGCCGGAATCGATGCGTTCCATCAGTTTCGCGACGACGATTTCTGCGAGATTGCCTCGTTGCGTGATGATTGACACTGGTTCGCTCCGATTTACCCGATCAAATTTAGCACATATCACATATCATGCCACGTCTGATTGTGGGATGCCGGCGTTTTCAGACATTATCTTATCGATGACCTGAAAGGGGTGCGGAAGGCGCTTGTTGTCGATTTCCTTCACCTGCGAGCGGCACGAGTATCCTGTGGCCATGAGGATATCGGCATCGCCTGATGCATCGACCTCCCGCTTCCAACTCATGGCATAGAGACGCTCGGAGATCGGCCGGTTGCGGGCCTCGTGGCCGAAGGTGCCGGCCATGCCGCAGCAACCGGTTTGTGCCGCCTGAAGATCGATGCCGAGGCTTTCGAATACTGTCTTCCATTGGGTGATGGAGGCCGGCGCATTGGTACGCTCGGTGCAATGGGCCATCAACCGGAAGCTTTTGCCGTCGGCAGTGGAGGAGAGGGCGGTAAGCCGGTCGAGATTGGCGGTGAGCCATTCCTGCGGCAGGAGAATGGTCGCCTTCAGCATCCCCTTGTATTCGCTGCGAAAGGCGAGCGTCATCGACGGATCGAGGCCGACCAGCGCCACGCCAGTCTCATCCAGCCGCTGGAGATAACGCGCCGTCCGCCCGGCCGCAGCCTCGAAGCGGTGGAGATAACCATGAACATGCAGGGCTTTGCCGTTGACGTGGGATGCCGCGAGGAAGGGCGTAAGCCCCATTTTCCGCGCCAGCCTGATTGCGGCAAGCGCAACATCCGGGTCGAAATAGGCGGTAAAGGCGTCGGCGACGAAGACGACGCTCCGCTGCCGTTCACCCGGCGACAGGGCTTCGATCGTTTGAGGCGTGGCAAGCGGCACGCCGAGGCGGGCGGCTTCCTTTGCCAGGGAGATCTGCGGCAGACGCGGCAGGGATGTCAGCCCGGCAACGCGCATCATCGTCCTGCCGGCTCGTGTGCCGACGATTAGGTTGTACGCAGGTCGTATCCGGCGAACCAGGGGCAGGGTGGTTTCGATCGCCGCGACCAGCGGATCCTTCAGCGGGCGGAGATAACGTCCGTAATAAAGTTCGAGGAATTTCGAGCGGAAGGCCGGCACGCTGACCTTCACCGGACATTGGCCCGCGCAGGCCTTGCAGGCGAGACAGGTGTCCATCGCCGCGCGCACCTCGTGGGAAAAGTCGTCCCGGTTTGCCGGGTTCAGCGAGTTGAAGGCGCGCCGCGCCAGGCTCGCGAGTGGACCGCTTCGCCGCAAGCGCTTTGTCTCCTGGCGCGGATCGACGCCCTTCTCGGCAAGCAGCCTCAGCCATTCCCGCATCAGGGCGGCGCGGCCCTTGGGCGAAAATCGCCGGTCGCGCGTCGCCTTGTAGGAGGGGCACATCGGGCTCGTTTCGTCGAAATCGAAACAGGCGCCGTTGCCGTTGCAATAGGCGGCATTGTCGAAGGCCGAGCGGACCTCATTGCCGATGATCCTGTCGATATCTCCCCGCAGCGGAACGTCGTCGATCTTCGTCAGCGCCTGGCCGGAAGGGGTTGCGATCTTGCCCGGATTGAGCCGATTTTCCGGATCGAAAGCCCGCTTGATCTCCTGCAGGCTGGGATAGAGATCGCCGAAAAATTCCGGCACATATTCGGAGCGCACCCCCTTGCCGTGTTCCCCCCAGAGGACGCCGCCATATTTGCGCGTCAGCGCCACGACGGCGTCGCTGACCTCCCGGACCAGTCCGATATGGTCGTCGCGGGTGAGGTCGAGCGCCGGCCGCACGTGCAGGACGCCGGCGTCGACATGGCCGAACATGCCGTAGGCAAGGCCCGCGCCATCGAGCAATGCCCGGAACTCGCGGATATAGGGCGCGAGGTTTTCCGGCGGCACGGCGGTATCCTCGACAAAGGCGACGGGCCTGACCGGCCCATCGACATTGCCGAGCAGACCGACCGCTCGCTTGCGCATCGACCAGATCGCCTCGACATCGGCATGACCTCGGGCGATCGTATAACCGGCGTGGCGCGCATTCGCGCCGGTGGCAAGGGCGGTGGTCACTTCCGCCAGCTTGCGTTCGAGTTCCGCCTCATCGTCGGCGAGCACTTCGGCGATATTGATGCCGTTTGTGGTTCCGCCCGCATCGTCGGGAAAAAAGCGGGCAATGCCGGTCCAGACGATGTCGCCCTTGGCAAGGTCGAGAACCTTCTCATCGACCGTTTCGACCGAGGCGACATTCAGCGCCACCAGGCTGCGGGCATCCTCCAGGGCGGTGTTGAAGTCGCCGTAGCGGATGTTGATCAGTGCCGCATGGGCGGGGATCGGCAGAAGGTTGAGCTCGGCTTCGGCGATCATCGCCAGCGTTCCCTCCGAGCCGCAGAGGATGGCGTTGAGGTCGAAGCCTCCGTCGCCGCGCAAGATGTGGGCGAGGTCGTAACCGGTCATGTAACGGTTGAGTTTCGGAAAGATCTCGGCGATCCGGTCGTGCTTTTCCCGCGCGATCCGTTCGACCGTCCTGTGGATCTCGCCGATGCGGTCCTGGCGCGCGACGATCTCATCGAGCGCCTCGGGAACGAGCGGGCGCGACCACCACTCCGACCCATCCGTAAGCACGATGCGCAATCCGAGCACATGGTTGCTGGTCTTGCCGTAGAGGCACGAACCCTGGCCGCAGGCATCGGTGGAGACCATGCCGCCGATGGTGGCGCGATTGGAGGTGGAAAGTTCGGGAGCAAAAAACAGCCCATAGGGCTTCAGCGCAAGGTTCAACTGATCCTTGATGACGCCGGCCTGGACGCGCGCGACCCTGCGGACCGGGTCGATCTCCAGAATGGAATTCATATGGCGCGAACAATCCACCACGACACCTGATGTCAAGGATTGGCCATTGGTGCCGGTTCCACCGCCGCGCGGCGCCACTGTGATGCCTCGAAAAGCCGGTTCCGACAGCACCCCGGTCGTGACACGGAGGTCTTCGACGCCTCTGGGGAAAAGAATGCCGGTCGGCTCGACCTGATAGATTGAATTGTCGGTCGAAAAAACGGTTCGGCTTGCCGCGCTGGTCTCGATGTCGCCTTCGAACCCCGCCTCGACGAGCCGCTCGAAAAATCCAGCAGTGGGCAGGGCGATCGTTACGGTTGGCCGGAGGCGTGGAATCATCTCGAAACCTTCAGAATGCACTTGAGCTTTGTCGAAGTTGGCATATAAGTGATAACATACAATGCTAGTGGCGCAACGCCAAACACGGAGGTGGAACTTTGAAGAACCAGACCGCAATCATCGTCGGCGGCGCTTCCGGGCTCGGATTGACGACGGCCAAGCTGATGATCTCGCATGGAGCGGCCAGGATCGGGCTGATCGATCGCAATGAGCAGCTGCTTGCCTCGTCGGCCGAGGCGCTTCGCGCTCTCGGCGCCGAGGTCGCAACGGCCGTTGCCGATATTTCCCGAGCGGAAACGGCGCATCGCGGGTTTAACGAGATCGCCGGCAAGCTCGGCCGGATCCATGTGCTCGTCAACAGCGCCGCCATCTATCCAAGGCGCCCCATCCTCGAGATAACCGACGAGGAGTGGGATCTCGAAAACGCGATCAACGTCAAGGGCACCTATCATATGATGGTGGCCGCCGTCCTTCATATGCGCCAACACCTGAAAGCGCCCGCAGTTTCGGGGCGGATCGTCAACGTGACCTCGGTCGATGCTTTCAAGGCCCACCCCCAAAACGCCCATTATGCCGCAACCAAGGCGGCCGTCGTCAGCCTGACGAAATCCTTTGCGCAGGAATGCGCCAAGGATCAGATCCTTGTCAATTCCGTCGCACCTGCCGGTTTCGCGACGGACCGGGCAAAGGAGCTCGGGTTCCTGCCGGAGCTGGCCAAGGCCAGCGCGCTCGGCCGTGCCGCCGAGCCGGTCGAGATGGCGGAATGGATCGTCATGATGGCGTCGAGCCGCAACACCTATGCCACCGGCGAAAACGTCGTCGTCAGTGGAGGCTATATCTATGTCTGAGCCGCTTCCCTATCGGACCGCCGTGGTCACGGGCGCCACGGGCGGCATCGGCCGCGCCACCGTTGACAGGTTGCGCGAGATGGGGTTGACGGTGTATGCCGTCGGCCGAAACGCCGAGGCGCTCGATGAACTGGCTCGGGAAAGCGGCGCGAAGCCGATCCGGGCCGATGTCCGCGATACCGCCGAAATCGTCAGGCAGCTTCATGGCGTGGATGTCGATATCCTGGTCAACAATGCCGGCATCCTCTCGACGCGGGCGACATTCAGCGAAATCGAACCCTCCGAGATCGATGCCATGATCGACATCAATCTCAAAGCGCCCATGCATCTGACCCGCGCATTCCTGCCTGCCATGGTTGAACGAAAGCGTGGCCACCTCATCTATATCGGTTCCAGCGGCGGCCAGGCGCCATACCCGAATATGGCAGCCTACGGGCCGTCGAAGGCCGGGCTCAGCCTGTTTTGCGACAATCTCCGCTGCGACCTGCTTGGAAGCTCGGTTCGCGTGACGGAGGTGGTGCCCGGCCGCGTGCAGACGGACCTCTATCGAACCGCAATGGCCGGCAATCAGGCGCGTACCCTGCTTTACGACGGCTACCGCCCGATACAGCCCTCCCACATTGCCGCGATCATCGCGAATGCACTCGAGCTTCCCGTCTTCGTCGACGTATCCCGGATCGAAGTCT
Organism: Rhizobium sp. NZLR1b; assembly: GCF_019685155.1. Classification (NCBI taxonomy): domain Bacteria; kingdom Pseudomonadati; phylum Pseudomonadota; class Alphaproteobacteria; order Hyphomicrobiales; family Rhizobiaceae; genus Rhizobium; species Rhizobium sp. NZLR1b. The sequence continues at coordinate 440,822 of NZ_JABDWC010000001.1, read as the reverse complement.
TTCCGACCGACCAGGCTCCCGGCGGCGGCATCATGGTCAAATTCACCGACCAGTAGCCGGCGCCCGTTTGTCTCGATCCGTCCTCGGGCGATCATCGACTGCAAGCAATTGGGATCGCCGATATCCTGCCGTCAGCGTTTGACGATGCTGCCTCGCCATTTGCTGAGTCCGGCAGCTTGCCGACGATGATCGAACCTTTCGCTCCGGCATCCCGGCGATCCGGCGCCTCGATTGGACGGCGAACCATGCCGACACCGAGGCGCCAGTCTCGTCCCTTGAGGGAACCGAAGATCGGCTCCCGCGTTCGAATTGGGACGACGCCCGGTGAAAAGCGAAAAGCTGCGTTCCGGTTCTCCGGTGATCGAGGCTCGATGAGTTCGATTACCGCCTTGCGTCTTTTGGCTCAGGTCTTTTGGAGTGCGTGACATGGAAGAGAAGACCACTATCATCAAAGACCTCAGCATCGAGGAACGCGAGGAAATCTTCGTCGATATCGCTCGAACGCTGGAAGACACCGCACGTGAGGCCCTTGTCGAGGGCGATACTCAGTTTGCCGAACTTTCCAACAACATGGCTGAAGCGATCCGCTTCAACGCCGACGAACTCGCGCGCGACGATCCTGATAATGCCGAGCGTGTGTTGCTGCAGGCAACGGCGATGGTCTCGCAGTTCGAGGCCGTGCACCCCTATCGGATGATGAGCATGGCCGTTCATTGATGGCCGGGATTGCCGGCCGGTGCTCCGGCTCGATCCTCGCTTAAAAGCGGTCCTCCGCCAAATCATTGCCATCGGTTGGAACTCTCGCTACCCGCCAGGGTTATCAGATCGCAACATGCTTTGCGTGAATGAAAGGAGGACTGGTATGACGTTCAGATCCCCTGGGCCGGAAAGCGGCGCTGACGACAAGCGCTCCCGCGGCAAGGCGGGCGCGGTCATGGGCGGCGGCAGCGACACCGAAACCCCAAGCCTGAAGCTTGCGAAGAAATATCTCAGCCTTGGCGGTCGCCGCCGGTCAAAAATTGACGACAACATTACCGATGTCCGCCAGTGGGATGAGGATCCGCCGGAGGCTGAGCGTTTCTGGAAGGAAAGGGTGGAGACGCTTTCAAAGGATGAGCGCAAACAGGTAGAGGATTTTCTTCCTACCATAAACACGCCCTAAGCGGCAGTCCGGCCGTATATTCGAACGGCTCACTCGAATGCGCTCGGAGGAAGTCATGGCTACAGACAAGCACGAGCAGATACGTCGCCGCGCCTACGAAATCTGGGAGGCCGAGGGCCGGCCGGATGGCGCGGACCAGCGCCATTGGCTGCAAGCCTGCGATGAACTGGCCGGCGAGGATGAGCACGAGACACTGCAAGACCTGCTCGATGAAGACGACAGGGATGATGCGGCGCTGCTTCAAGGCGCCGGTGAGAGCGGCGATCTCGATCGGCAACCACCTAAGCCCGGCCGGGCCGCCGAGACTACCATGCCTGATATCGAGATGACGACAGGCGAAAAGCCGTCTCAGCGGAAGATCAGGAAGGCCGAAGGGCCGTAATTCCATGCAGCATCTCGACCACGCCATCCAAATCGCTCTCGAGGCGCATGAAGGGCAGGCTGATAAGACCGACCGGCCGTTCTTCGAGCACTGCCAGCGGGTAGCGCTTCTGGTTTCCGGCGACGAGACGCGAACGGTCGCCTACCTTCACGACGTCGTCGAGAAGGGAAGTGGGTGGACGCTCGACAGGCTGAGGGAGGAAGGCTTTCCGCCGGGGATTATCTCCGCGGTGGATGCTTTGACGCGGCGGACGGACGAGCCGGATGACGACTTCGTCAGACGTGCGGCATCAAACCCGCTGGCCCTGCCGGTCAAACAGGCCGACCTCGAAGACAATCTCAGTCAAGCCGAACAGGCCGGCAAGAACGCGGAAAAATACCAGCGCGGCCTGGATCTCTTGCGCGAGCTGAAGAGCAGGTAATAAATTCGCCCGGTTCGCTGGCAATTGCCACCCAGCTCGGCAATCGGCGGTAGCGAATGATCGCTCACGTCAGCCATGCGACAGAACGGGCCCGCGGCTTGTGTCCGCGAGTGCCAACGTCCCGAAGTCTTCAATCCATTTCACGTTTTGTTGGTAAACCACACCGTCGGGGCGCCGAGCACGCCTCCCGTGCGCATCGCCGTTTTCAGCTCGTCAAGCTTGCTGAATGCCTGAGCCGCTTCCAGCGTGGCAAACTCGTGGGTGACGGTAATATCGTTCGGATTGTCGATCGCGCGATAAACGGCTTGCGCCATCACCCCGTTGGCCTTCTGCACCGGAGAAAACCCATCATATATCTTGCGCCAGGCGGCGTAGTCGGAGACCTCGTGCCGCACGAATAATGTCGTCATATCATCCTCCCGCGTTGAATTTTTCAGGTTTGGTCGGGACGCGTGTTATGATTGAACGAGGAGCACCAGACTCTCGGGCAAGACGCCGTCATGCGCCATCGCGTCGGCAGCTGCCTTGGTCTGCATGAAGGCCATCAACTTTTCCATATCGGCGACGTCCATGACCAGGCCGACGCGGTTAGACGTTTGGGGGTCTATAAACGTGCGAATGTTCGTGACGCCGATCGGTTCGAATACCTGTTTACGCATAGGTGAAGCGAGCCAGTGTTTTGTGTCTTTTACATTGTGATAGGCCATTATTGTAGGCATTGCCTTCTCCTCTGGCATTGGAAAATGAAAGCCGAGTACATCACTACGCTTTACTGAGTTTCATTTCAACAATATTGCGTTGAATGGCCGTTTGCGATCGCTGCATCAAAAATATAAATATAATTATCCGGAGTAATCCGAATATACTATGGTCGGCAGCGGGTTTGACTGTTGCGTTAGTTTTCCGAGAATGGCTTGTGGTAGTTCCTGGGTCCGCGACCGCAGCCACGCGTGAGATGGCAGAGGTTCAGAATGATCGAACGCGAACCATTTAATCTCAAAGCCTATGTGCAAGGCATCGGAACAAGGCCATGCTTTATCTGCGGCTTGGTCGAGGATGACCCGGCCTTCTTTCATCATCGCGTTTATGACGACGACGAGACCATCATTTTCCTGAGCAAATATCCCACTCTGCCCGGCTATTGCCTTGTCTGTCCGAAGGAGCACCGTGAGGATCTGGCGCGAGACATATCGGCAGACGAATATCTGCGACTACAGGAGAAGGTTCACATTTTGTCGCGTGCCCTCAAAAGGGTGTTCGATGCCGAGCGAATTTATGTGCTTTCGCTCGGCAGTCAGCAAGCCAATAGCCATTTACATTTTCACGTCGTTCCCTTGCCTTCGGGCGTCCCGCTTGAGGAGCAGCAATACCACGCGTTGATGGCCGAACACGGCGTTCTGCAGATACCCGATGATCAAATGGCGGAACTGGCGCAGCGGATCGCTGAAGCGTACTATTCCGAGCGGACTAATCACAGTTAGCCTTACGACGCTCGAGTGGTCCAAGGATGGTGATGCCTTCGCTATGTGCGGCGTCCGCCATCTTTCGGTCGGCCGTCGCCAGAGGCAGGCCCTGTGTTTTCCCCAGGGCGACGTAACTCGCGTCATATCCCGTCAGCCCGTAGTGGCTCGCCGGCGGGATTTGCAGCTACATCCACAGAGCAAAGGCCGGCACACGCACGCCTTTCTCACGGAAGCACCGCTCCAGCTCGTCAAGATCCGGACCAGCCGGCGGATTGCCCAGCGCCTTTGTCCAGTTTTCGCGGCTCGGCAAAGCCATTGCCGCGGTTGCCAGCAAGGTGGTTCCCGGACTGATTTCGTCGCGTAGCTGCGGCAGCAGGGTCTTGGCGTGGATGAGGTTGGTATTCGGGATCGGGCTCATCGCATGGCCGGCCCTCGGATCGGGCGATAGATCCACGATGGCGCTGACGTCCGTCTGGCCGTACCAGATAGCCCGGCCTTTCGCCTGTTCGGATCGGTCGGCATTGAAATCCGCGCGTTCGATCGCAAAGCCGCCCTCGATGGTGCTCAGTGCCCGCGGCGTGGCGATGCGGTGAATGCGAATGTGCCAGGGGTTTTCGGGGATGAGCCAGGTCTCGACGGTGACATCGCTCCAAGGGTGCCAGCGCGAATAGAGCCGATCGCCAGATATCAGCGCCTCCTCGAGGGTTTCCCGCATGCGGAAGTGGACGCCGTCGTCGGAGAGGCCGAGCATGCCGTCGAAGCTTGCGGCCGAAAAATTCCGGTCGTCGGCTTCGATGTTGAAGGCGTAGCGGGTGGAATAGACGAATTTCGAATATTTCTCGTTTGCGCCGCGCATCTTGTCGTGCTGCTGGCCGGAGGAGAGCACGACGACGTTTCCCGGTGTGTGCATGGCGACCATTCCCGCTTGCTTCAACGCAACCGGCTCCGAAAATTCCGGCTGCGGCGCTTCCTCGGCGGTCCAGAATGGATGATCCCCCGCAAGTGCGAGCGGCAGGAAGAATTTCAACGCCCAATAGGGCGAGCCGGGCGAGTTGTAGCTCTCGCTCATCAGCAGGTTCGGATAGCCATAGCCGATGGAGAGAACGCCGTCTCGCTCCGCAATCGGCATGGCTGACCACCAACGGATATGGCGCATGTAGTAGCCCTTGATCTCAGCCCAGGGCAACGCTTCGACGCCGGCAAAGGCAAGTGCGCCCCAGAAGCCACCGGCCGCGAAGCGGTAGGTCTGGCTACGGCCGAAGGCAAGTGCGGCGCCATCGGGGCCGAACCAATGGCGGATATCCCCGGCGAAGGTCCGGGCGCGATCGCGGAAGCGGTCCTTACGCGCCTCGTCGCCACGCGCCAGCACGGCATAGATCAGGCCGTAAAAATGCATGGCGAAGGGGATGTAATGATCGACCCGCCGCACAGGCCCGTCGCGATACCAGCCTTCGCCGAGATCGAAAGTCTCGAGTTCGTCGAGATAGGTCAGGGTTTTCCCACGGTCGAACGCAACACCCACGCGCTCCAGCCCGAGATCGATGAGGACGCGGAAGAATTTCCAGTTGTTGTCGATGAATTCGAGATCTCGTGCCGCGACGAGATAGGCGGCGACCGTCTTCTTCTGGCTATCGCTCAACGGCTCCCAAATATGTTCAGGCACCAGCGCCAATGCGAAGCCGACGGCAGCCAGCTCGACCAGCCGCTGATTGCGGTCGGCAAGATCGCCCCAATATTCGGGATGATTAGGATTGGTCCCATTAGACAGTCCGCGCCGATAGAGATCCCAATGCGGGAAATGGCTGCCGCCGGCCGCGAGCGGGACAATGCCCCACAGTGGCCGCGCAAATCCTTCGAGATCCGCCGCTGCCCGGTCGAAGATCGCGCCGGTAGCACCGAGGCGCACACGGGCGCCGCCTTCGGAAAAATAGGGCAGAAGCGGTGCGAAGAGGTCGATGACGGCCTTCGCCAGGTCGTCGCGCGTCTTCAGAGGATTGCCGGAAAGCGGGTTGGCCGCGGTGGGATCATATATCATCGTCAGCTCGGAAATTTCCTGAAACAGGATTGGCCGCGGGCCATGTCCTGGTCCGCGGCCGTCGGCATCTCATGAAGTCTACTTGATGGCCTTCACGCCTTCGGTCATTTCCTTCAAGCCGTCGTCGACGGAGGTGTTGTCGGTCATCATCGCGTCATGGACGCGGTTGAGCACGACCTCGATCTTGGCAGCGTTCGGGTTGACCGCCATCTCCAGATAGGCTTTCGACGGTATCAGAGCCTCCTTGCTGGCCGCGTCCTCAGGGAAACCTGGCGTTGCGGCGATCTTTGCGCTGACGTCAGCGGTCTTAAGCGCCGGGAAGGTGCCCGTCGATGCTATGACTGCAGCGCCCTCGGGACCGGTGACGAACTTGATGAAATCGAGCGCGGCAGCCTTGTGGTCGGAATTGGCGTTGACTGCGAGGCCGGAGATCTGGGCAGCCGTGGTGCCGGCCGCTACGCCGTCCGGATGCGGAAACTTCACGATGCCCCAGTTCTTGCTCTTCGATTCACCCGATTTCACCTTGGCGATCTGGGTGCCGACGAACCAGGTTCCCATCGGCAGCATGCCGATCGTACCGTTGAAGAAGAGCGCCGAATAATGCGTGTTCGATGTCTTCAGGAAGGCGTAGGAAGGAATGGCCCCATCTTTCTGCAGGGTGAGCGCTCGCTCGTACCAAGGCTTCAGGAAGGCGTAGTTGCCATCGACGAGCGTGTGTTTCCCGTCGAGGATGCCGGGCAGCTGAACGGTCGAACGCCAGGTATGCAAGAGCGCGCCATAGGTCTTGTTGGCGCCCATGCCGCCCGAAAGCTTCTCGGCGGTTGCGTCGAACTGCGCCCAGGTCATGTCATTGGTGGGGTAGGGAACGCCTGATTTGTCGAAGACGTCCTTGTTGTAATAGACGATCCAGAAGTCGGAGCGGAACGGCAGGGAATAGATCTTACCGTCGATGGTCAGTTCCTCGAGCAGGCCGCCATAGGGAGTTGGATCGATTTTCTGCTCGGTCACGAAGCTGCTGAGATCGGCGATATTGCCGGCACGCACCAGATTGGTGTAGCCCGGTACGTCCTTGATGGTGACGATGTCGATATCCTTAGAGCCACCGGTCAGCTGCGTCGAAATCATCTGCTGGTAGTCCTGCGAACCGAGATCCATCGGCTCGAATTTCACGTTCGGATGCTTGGCCTGATAGGCCTCGATCAGCGGCTTGTAATAGGCGGTCTTGTCCCAGTCCCACAAAGCCCATTTCAACGTCACCGCGTCCTGGGCAAGCGCTACGCCGGCCGTTGCCGCTGCCAGCGTGAAACCTGCTACGGCAAGTTTCATCGTCCTCCCGAGTTTATCCAAATACATTGCTGTTCTCCTTCCCTGGATCGTTTCTGAATCAGATATCTTATGAAGCGTCTTGTGCATGCGGTTTACGGTGCGGCTGCGTCGCCTCTGGCAAGTCCAGCACCAACACCGCCGCCCGATGGACGCCGAATGCGACGGCGAACATTCCGAGTGAAAAATTGACGGTTGCCGGCATGAAGGCGGAAACCGGATAGAAGAGGATATGCGCCAGCCACAGTGTGGCGACGAAGGTAAGCGCTGCAAGCGCCGGGAACGGACGGAGGACGGAGGCGAGCGCAGCCAACCGCAGCAGCCGGAGAGCCGGCAGATCGCGCATCACCATCAAAACGATGAGGTGACAGGCGAAAACCGCGACGAAGGCGGCGGCGGCGAGCGCGATCGTCAGCGGTGCGGCGAGCAACAGGTCATCCCGCGCGCCGGCGGCATAGGTCATGATCGCATGGATGCAGATCGCAAGAGCGCCCGTCAGTGCCAGGCCCCAGGCGGTGGCGCGCCAGAAGTAGCGCAGAAAAGCTTCGGTGAACTCTCTGAGGAGATAGGTGTTGCGATCCTCCACGAAGGCCACCGAGACGCGGGCCATGGCGGCGAGCGCGGCCGGCAGCGTTACGACGAAGAGCGAAGCCAGGATGAACAGGACGTTCAGCTTGACCATCTCCCACCATTCGCGGGCGAGGATCTCGGCAAACAAGGCAAGACCGGTCCGCTTCGGAGCATCCTTTCGAATGCCCGGCCCCTCCCTCGTCCACATGTCCCGCAACCGCTGCATAGCCTTCTCCCGCAGTCGCCTCAGTAAAGAATCGAGCGTTCCGTTTCCTTGTCGAACAGCTGCGCATTGCTCATGTCGGCGACGAGCCTTGCCGTCTCGCCGATCGCCGGACGGAAACGCGGCGAGACCCGGGCGATGAGATTGCGGCCGCCCGCCACCATGTTCAGGTGCACTTCCGAGCCCATTGGTTCTGCAAGTTCCACGACCGCATCCAGCGGCGCCAGATTCTCTTCCGAGATGTCGGCCGGCGGCAGTTCGTGAAAATTCTCAGGCCGGATGCCGAGCACCAGTTCACGTCCCTCATAGGGTGCGATCCTGCCCTTGTCGAAATGATCAGGCAGCGGCAATTCCCGACCATCGAAGACGGCGACATAGCCGTCGCCCCGGCGCTGAACAGTCGAGGGCAGCATGTTCATCTGCGGCGCGCCGATGAAGCCGGCGACGAACATGTTGACGGGACGATCGTAGAGGTTCTGCGGCGTATCGACCTGCTGGATGTGGCCGTCCTTCATGACGACGATCCGGTCCGCCATGGTCATGGCCTCCACCTGGTCGTGGGTGACGTAGATGAACGTGGCGTTGAGGCGCTTATGCAGCTTGGTGATTTCGGAGCGCATCGTGCCGCGCAGCTTGGCGTCGAGATTGGAAAGCGGCTCGTCGAGAAGGAAGACGGCGGGATTGCGCACCATCGCGCGGCCGAGCGCGACGCGCTGGCGCTGGCCGCCCGAAAGCGCCTTCGGCTTGCGGTTCAGGAGATGGGCGATGTCGAGGATCTTGGCTGCATCCTGCACTTGGGCATCGATGAAGTCTCGCGATACTTTTCTGAGCTGCAGGCCGAAGGCCATGTTTTTGTAGACGGTCATATGCGGATAGAGCGCATAGTTCTGGAAGACCATGGCGATATCCCGATCCTTGGAGGGGACGTCGTTCATCAGGTCGCCGCCGATCTTCAGTTCTCCTCCCGAGATCTCCTCGAGGCCGGCGATCATCCGCAGCGTTGTCGATTTACCGCAGCCGGAAGGGCCGACCAGGATGATGAATTCCTTATCGGCGATTTCCAGATCGATGTCGTGGACGACGGTGAGCGCGCCGTAGGATTTGTTCAGCTCTTTAAGCGAAATGCTGGCCATCGGGTCCTCCTGAATTCACCAATAGGAAGACCAGCGGCGCGAAAGGCGCGTCAAAGCTTCCATGTAATAATAATCTCCCCAGGAGACGCATTCATCGACGCCCTCGCCGCGGCAGGTGTTGAAGGGTGATTTCTTCGAATAGGTGGCGTGCAGCACCAGGCCGTTGGAGATCGTGGGATCCTTGACCGCATAGTGGTCGGCCAGGCTCTTCATCATCCGCCGCGCCAGCGTGCGATAACGCTCGGCGGCTTCGGCTTCGACGAGATCGGCCATCTCCAGAAGGCCACAGGCGGTAATTGAGGCCGACGAGCTGTCGCGCGGCTCGCCGTCTGCGTCCGAAAAGACGAGATCCCAATAGGGCACCATGTCGGCCGGCAGCCGGTTGAGATAGAAGGTGAGCAGCCGGTCGAAGGTCTGGCGATATTCCTCAATCCGCTCGTAACGATAGGAGAGCGCCATGCCTGAAATTCCCCAGGCCTGTCCGCGCGCCCAGGCGCTGTCGTCTTTGTAGCCTTGCTTGGTGGCGCCGCGCACCGGCGCTCCGGTGACCGGGTCCATATAGAAGGTGTGATAGGTGGAATCGTCAGGCCGCACCGAATTGGCGAGCGTGGTGCGGGCGTGGATGAGCGCGATCTCGCGGTATTTCGGATCACCGGTCTCGCGGCTTGCCCAGTAGAGAAGCGGCAGGTTCAAGAGGCAGTCGATGATGTAGCGGTATTCTTCTGCTTTACCCTTGCGGCCCCAGGCCTGGATGAATTGGCCGATCGGCTGAAAACGTTCGATCAGCTGGTCGGCGGCGAGGATCGCAGCCCGGCGCCCATCCTCGTCTCCGACGAGCTTCCAGGCGGCGATGCAGGAGGGCGAATAGAGAAAGCCCATGTCGTGATGATCGGTCTCGATGCGGTTAATGATCCGATGCAGGAACGACTGGACCTGGGTCTGCGCGGCATCTCGGAAAACTGCCTCGCCGCTGTGTTCGAAAGCGAGCCACAGCTCTCCCGGCCAGAAGCCTGCTGTCCATTGGTCGTTGGCGACAGCGGGGTAGAAATTCTTGACGCTCGAATGGTTCTGCGCGGCATGGGTGAATTCGGGAAGGTTGCGCCGGATCTGATCGACAGCGAGATCGAGCGCGGTTTTCACCTCCTCGTCGGTGATCGGCTGCGGGGCGACTGAGGAAATGGCGTTCATGGCCTAACCCTTCAATCCGGTCGAGGCGATGCCTTCGACGAAGAAGCGCTGGAGTACAAGGAAGACGACGAGAACCGGGATGAGCGCGACGACGGAGGCCGCCATGATCAGCCCATACTCGGCCGAATATTGCGAGATGAACATGCGCAGGCCGATCTGGACCGTCTTCAGCTCGGTCTTGGTCAGATAGATCATCGGCCCGAGAAAGTCGTTCCACGTGGTGACGAAGGTGAAGATCGTCAGGGTCGAGAGCGCCGGCTTCGACAGCGGCAGCATGATGCGTGCCCAGATCTGGTACTCGTTCATGCCGTCGATGCGGGCCGCCTCGCAAAGTTCGGTCGGAATCGACATATAGAATTGCCGCATGAGGAAGACGCCGAAGGCGGTGAAGGCTTGCAGGCAGATCAGCGCCAGATGGGTGTTGTTGAGGCCGAATTCGCGCATCAGCAGGAATTGCGGCACCATATAGACCTGCCAGGGCATGGCGATGGTGGCGATGTAGCCGAGGAACAGAGTGTTCTTATAGGGAAAATTCAGCTTGGCGAAGGCGTAGGCCGCAAAGCTGGAGGTCAAAAGCTGCAGCAGCGTGACGATGATCGTCAGTTTCGAGGTGTTGTAGATGAAGAGGGCGAGCGGGATCTTCGTCCAGATATCGACGTAGTTTTGCCATTGCGGTACGGACGGTATCCACTCGATCGGGAAGGCGAACACGTCGCGGCTGAGCTTCAGCGATGCCGAAAGCATCCAGGCAAAGGGCATCAGCATGATCAGCGTGACGGCGATGACGATGGCATAGATCGCGACCGTCCCGACGGTCACCTTGCGTCCGGCGATCCTCATGCCTCGTCCTCCCTCTGGCGCCGGAACTGGAAGACGGTGACCGCGAGGACGAGGAAGAACAGCACCAGCGAAACCATGCTGGAATAGCCGAGATCCCAGGAAATGAAAGCTTCGTTGTAGATGTGGTAGACGAGGACCAGCGTCGAGGTGCCGGGTCCGCCTTGGGTGATCATGTAGATCTGATCGAATACCTTGAAGGACTGGATGGTCAGCATGACGGTCACGAAGAAGGTCGTCGGGCCGAGCTGCGGCACTGTGACATGGATGAATTTCTGCCAGGAATTGGCGCCATCGAGGTCGGCGGCCTCGTAGAGTTCGGCATTGATGCCCTGCAGGCCGGCCAGATAGATGACCATGTAATACCCCATGTTCTTCCAGATGCCGAAGAGGATCACCGTCACCATCGCCCAGTGGCGATCGGCTGCCCATCCCGGCATGTTCTTCGGGTCGAGGCCGAGCGTGTAGAGGGCCATGTTCACCGGTCCCATCTCGGGGTTGAAGATCATGTTCCAGACGACCGCGACGGCGACCAGCGAGGCGACATAAGGGAAGAACATCGCCGTGCGGAAGAAATCGCGCCCGACGATCTTCTGGTTGAGGAGAACGGCGAGGCCGAGGGCGCAGACGAGCGTCGCCGGCACGGAGGCGACCGTGTAGATAACCGTGTTCCAGAACGCCGCGATGAAGGCCTTGTCCTCGAACAGCCGCCAGAAGTTGTCGAGGCCCGCGAATGTGATCGCGTTCGAGCCGTCCCAATGCATGAACGCGAGCGCGAAGGCGAACAGGATCGGGCCGAGCGTGAAGACGGCAAAGCCGATGAAATTCGGCGCAATGAAGGAGTAGGCGACAAGCGCGTTGCGTATCCTGCGCTGGCGCTTGGACAGGACCGTGACCTTCCGGCCGGAGGCTGCCAGAGCGCCATCCGCTGCGATGACCGAATTCGATAGGGACACCGATGCCTCCTCTTCCTCTCGCATCGACATAGCACAAATCCCCTATTGGTCAAACAAGTTCTGAACGTGTCATATGAATTTTATGGAAATCGCAAAATACATATGATAAGTGGGCGGGAAAGCAGACGTCCATCAATGCTTTTCCGGTACGGGGAGAGACATGTTCAGTCAGATTTCAGGAGAGCTGCCGGATGTGCTGGGCGATTTCACGCCCGGGGCGGTCTGCTCCGATCGCGTCAGATGGAATTCCGTGCCGCAGGCGACGCGCGAACTGGTCGTTCGGGAGGCCGAAGAGATTCTGGCGCGGGCCTGGCCTGTTATCACTGCGTCGGACTACCGGGCGTTCACCGCGACGGGCAACCGTTCGCGCTTCGAGGAGCTCTATTTCACACGGCGCCGGATGCTCAACAATCTGGTGCTTGGCGAACTTATCGAAGGTGCAGCCCGGTTCCTGCCGAAGATCGTCGACGGCATCTTCCTGATCGTCGAGGAAAGCGGCTGGCAGCTTCCGGCGCATAATGCCTATGAACGCAGCGGCGCGCGGCTGCCGCTACCCGACAATTCGCAACCGGTCGTCGATCTCTTCGCAGCCGAAACGGCTGCCCTGCTTGCCACTATCGTCGCCTTGCTCGGCGACGAACTCGACGGCATCAGCCCCGAGATCACCGCACGGGTGGACCGCGAGATCGAGGCCCGCATCCTTACGCCCTATCTCGCCCGGCATTTCTGGTGGATGGGCCGCGACGATGAGCGGATGAACAACTGGACGGCATGGATAACCCAGAACGTCCTCTTGACGGTCTTTTCGCTGAAAACAGATCAGGCGACGCGCCACGCCGTCGTCAGAAAGGCACTCGGCAGTCTTGATGCTTTCCTGAAGGACTACGCCGAGGACGGCGCCTGCGAGGAGGGCGTCGTCTACTACCGCCACGCCGCGCTTTGCCTCCACGGTGCATTGACCATCCTCGATACCGTGGCCCCGGGCCTGTTTGCCAGGTTCTGGCAGCAGCCGAAGGTCCGCAACATGGCCGAATATATCGCCAACATGCATGTCGCCGGCCGCTACTATTTCAACTTCGCCGATTCTTCCGCGGTGGTCGAACCCTGCAGTGCGCGGGAATACCTATTCGGACAAGCGGTCGGCTCGCCGATGCTGGCCGAGTTCGCCGCAGCCGACAGGGTCGCCGCCGACAATCCGCACCTGCCCGGGGAATGGAACCTCTGGTATCGCGTGCAGGAACTGCTGGTCGGCCCGACGCTTCCCGCTGCCGTCCACCCGCGTCATGCGCGCAGGCGCGAGATCTTCTATCCCGGCATTGGTCTGTTCATCGCTCGCGACGAGCAGTTTTCGCTTGCCGTCAAGGGCGGCAACAACGGCGAGGGCCACAATCACAACGATGTCGGAAGCGTGACGCTCTATAAGAACGGTCGTCCGTTGCTGATCGATGTCGGTGTCGAGACCTATACTGCAAAGACCTTTTCGGCGCAGCGCTACGAGATATGGACGATGCAGTCGGCTTTTCACAACCTGCCGACCTTCGCAGGCGTCATGCAATCCGCCGGCGAAGCGCTCGGCGCGCGCAATGTCGAGGTCGGGTATGACGAGCAGAGCGCGCGCATCTCTCTCGATATATCTGGCGCCTACCCCGCCGAAGCGCAGTTGCACAGCTACCGTCGCGTCGTTTCCCTGCTGCGCGGCCGCCATGTCGAGATCGTCGACACCTATGACGGCGGCAAGCCGGCCATCCTGTCGCTGATGACTTGCCTGGCACCGACCGTCACCTCGGACAGGATCGATCTCGCCGATCTCGGCAGCATTTTCGCCGACGGCAGTGGGCCGATCGAAATCGATGAGATCGACGTGGACGACATCAGGCTGAGAGCGGCCTGGCCGGAAAAAATCTACCGGCTGCGCCTATCGTTTCCCGGCAGGGTCCTGAGATTGCGGATCGTCTGAGGAGGACGAGCATGAAATTGACGCTAAAGATCACGGACGCCAATGGGTTCGTGCTGGCAAGCTCCACTGGGCAGGACGAGACGTTTCTAGTCTATCGCCAGAGCTATCGCGAGGGCGATTGCGTCGTCGTAGAAGCTTCAGAACTCGGGCATGTGTTCCTGGCGCTGGACAGCGCGATCCAGCCCGGCCTCGTCTATATCAGGGAAAGCGACTATTGCTTCGCCGTGCCCTTCGGCGACAAGCGCAAGTCCTATTCGCCGAACGCCTTTAAGGGTGATATCCATCGGCTTTCAGCAAAAAGCGCGCGGCCCGATGAGATCGCCCAGCGGCGCAATCTCGCCCTGAACCCCTGGGACGATCACGCCAATCGGACGCTTTTTCCGCATGCGCGCGCCAATGTCGAAACCCGAGGGGAAGCGGTCTTTGCGGCGCGCAACGCGATCGACGGCGAAAAGGCCAACGACGATCATGGCTTCTGGCCTTACACCAGCTGGGGCATCAATCGCGATCCTGAAGCCGCGCTGACCGTGGAGTTCGGCAGGCCCGTCCGGATCGATGAGATCGTCTTCTACCTCCGGGCCGACTTCCCGCATGATTCCTGGTGGGAGAAAGCCAGCGTCACCTTCTCGAATGGCAGAACCTCTTCTTTTCCGCTGGTGAAATCCGGCGCCGCGCAGGGTTTTTCCATCGAACCTTGCATCGTCGAATGGGTCGAAATGCATGGCCTGATCAAGGCGGAGGACGGCTCGCCCTATCCGGCGCTGACGCAGGTCGAAATCTGGGGAACGGAAGCGCCGGGCGCCGTCGACCGGAACGTCGCAGCCGTTGCTGCCGAAGGCGAAGCTGAGCACGCCTGATAGCAGAGAAACCGCGTCGCTTCCGTCAGAGCATGTGCCCATGCTAAGGAGGTCGGATGCGACTGCTTGTGGTGGAGGACAACAAGGATCTGGCGGCCTGGCTGGGGAAAGCCCTGCGACAGGCGCAATATGCTATCGATATCGCCCATGACGGCGAGGACGCCGAGCATATGCTCAAGGTTGCCGAGTATTCGGCAATGATCCTCGACCTTGCGCTGCCCAAGCTTGACGGCTTAACGCTCTTGAAGCGATTGAGGCAGTCGGGAAGTAAGCTGCCGGTCATCATCTTGACCGCGAATGCGAGCCTGGATGGGCGTGTGGCCGGGCTCGACAGCGGCGCCGACGATTATCTCGCCAAGCCTTTCGAAATCGCCGAGCTCGAAGCGAGAATCCGCGCGGTGGTGCGCCGCGGGCAGGATCGCGCATCGTCGGAAATCACCGTCGGAAACCTGCGTTTTTCCGGTGGGACGCGGCAGTTTTTCGTCGCGGATGAGCTGCTGCAACTGACGCCGCGAGAATATGCTGTCCTTGAGCAGCTCGTCATGAAGCTTGGCACCACCGTCTCGAAAGCCACGCTTTCTGAAAGCGTGTTCGGTTTCGACGACGAGGCGGATCCGAGCGCCATCGAAATCTACGTCCACAGGCTGCGAAAGAAGCTCGAGAGCAGCTCGGTTCAGATCGCGACGTTGCGTGGGCTCGGTTATCTCCTCAGACATGTCCAGTAGCCTCGTCACAAAGGTGGGCGCGACGATCGCGCGGCTCAGCCGGAGCCTGAGGGCGCAACTGCTCTGCTGGGTGCTGCTGACCCTGCTCGGCGCCATCGGCTTCAATCTTTACGACAGCTTCTGGACGGCCGACGCGACGGCAAAGCTGGTGACCGATCGAACGCTTCTGGCCTCGGCCCGGGTCATCGCCGAGGCCGTCCGCGTCGACGAGGGCGGCAATGTTCAAGTGGACGTGCCGCCTTCCGCGCTGGAGATGTTCGATACAGGCTTCGGTGACCGGGTGTCCTATCAGGTGATCACTGCGTGGGGCAGTCTTGTGAGCGGCGTTCCCGACCTGCCGTTGCCGGCCATCCATCGCGCAGGTGAGGATCGCGCGTTTCATGGCGCCGATGTGCGCGTCATAATGCTCGACCATCCTGTCGTCGGGCTGCCCGATGACGGCACCATCTCCGTGACCGTCGCCGTGACCCATAACAGCCAGTACGCGATGCGACGGCAGCTGTGGCTCTCGGACTTTTCGAAGCAGTTTGTGCTCCTCTTCGTCGCAAGCCTGGTGACCATCCTCGGGCTTCAACGGGGCCTGGCGCCAGCTCTGCGACTGCGGGACGCTGTGCGACAGCGCGGTCGCAACCGTCTCGATCCGCTGCCGCCGGAGATGGTGCAGAGCGAACTGCAACCGCTCGTTCACGCACTCAACGACTACATGGAGCGCGTCCAGAACCAGATGGCCGCGCAGCGACGGTTCGTATCGAATGCTGCCCATCAGCTGCGAACGCCCTTGGCGCTGATTTCGACCCAGGCGAGCGTGGCGGCCCGCGAAGACGATGCGGGTCGCCGCGACGAGGCGCTCTTTGCGCTTCGCACCAGCACGAAGCAGATTTCGCGTCTCGCCAGCCAGCTCCTTACCTTGTCACGCGCCGAGCCCGGAAGCCGGCGCCCGCGCAGCGACGCTGCCGACCTCAGCAAGGCAGCCCGTGAGATTTTGGAGGCGCATGCTGAAGAGGCGCTGAGGCGCAACATCGACGTCGGTCTGGAAGCGGATGGTCCCGTCATCGTCGAAGGCGACGGGACGATGTTGCGCGAGATGCTGGTCAACCTCATAGACAACGCGATCCGCTATACCCGCCCGAATGGACGGGTGACCGTCACGGTCGGGCAAGCGGACGGCAACGCTGTCGTTACCGTCGAGGACAGCGGACCGGGGATTCCCCACGGGGAGCGAGAGCAGGTTTTCGAACGGTTCTACCGGATCATGGGGACCGAAGCGGAGGGCAGCGGTCTTGGGCTTGCGATCGTTCGGGAGGTCGTCGAAGGTGCGGGAGGTTCAGTCTCGCTCGATGATGCAGATGGCGGCGGTCTTGTCGTTACCGTGCGGCTTCCGCTCACCTGAACCCGAGGCGAGGTTTCTTTCAAGATTGACTGCATCAATGAAAGAAGGCCGGGCATGGGGCCCGGCCTTCAGTACGATCTGCCTTGGAGGATCGATCTGATTACGGCGTGTCGAGGTGCTGCTGCGGCCGCCACTTCGCCAGACGGTTCTCGACCAACGTCATGATGTATTCCGCAACAAGCGTGACGACCATGACGAGCAGGATTGCCGCAAACATGCCAGCCGCGTCGAACGTGCCCTTGGCGATCGAGATGAGCTGGCCGATCCCGAAGCGGGCGCCGACGAATTCGCCGACGATCGCGCCGATGATCGCAAAACCAAAGGAGACGTGCAGGCTGGCGAAGATCCAGCTCATTGCCGAAGGAATGACCACGGTCCGGGTCACCTGCCAGTCCGACGCGCCGAGGATGCGGGCATTGGCGATCATGTTGCGGTCGGCCTCGCGCACGCCCTGGAAGGCGTTGGCGAAGACGACGAAGAACACCATGATGAAGGCGAGCGCGACCTTGGACGGCAGGCCGAGACCCATGATCATGATGAAGATCGGAGCAAGGACCACGCGGGGGATCGAGTTGATCGCCTTGATGTAGACCGAGAAGATGTCCGACAGAAAGCGGTTGCGGCCGAGGCCGATACCGACGAAGACGCCGGTGATCGAGCCGGCGAAGAAGCCGATCAGCGCCTCTTCCATTGTCACCCAGAGATTGTACCAGAGCGACCCTTCGGTGGTGCCTTCCGTTGCCCATTCATAGAGGCGCTGAACGACGCCGCTCGGGCTCGAATAGAAGAACGGGTCGATCCACTGCATGTTGGAGGAGAGTTCCCACATGCCGATCGCGAAGACCAGAATGGCGATCTGCCAGAAACGCACCAGCAATTTGCGCCGCCGTATCGCCTTCAGCGCCGATGCCTCGATTTCTGTATCAGACGTGCCCGGCCGAAACATGGTGGCCGAACCGGCCTCAAGGGTGGTGTGTGCCATGATATCCTCCCTCAGGCCGCTTCGCTTGCGCGGCGGTAGCTGGTCTCGACCTCTTCGCGGAGGTCCTCCCAGATCGTCTTGCAATAGTCGATGAAGCTCTGCTCGTAGCGGATCTCCGATACCACGCGCGGGCGGGGGAGATCGATCGTGTAGACCGACTTGACCGTCGCAGGCCCGGCTGTGAGCACATATACCTTGTCGGCGAGCGCCACGGCCTCTTCGAGATCGTGGGTGACGAATACCACCGAGGCCTTGCGCTCCGCCCACAGCTTCAAGAGTTCTTCATGCATGACGGTGCGGGTCTGCACGTCGAGCGCCGAAAACGGCTCGTCCATCAGCAGGATTTCCGGTTCGTTGATGAAGGTCTGCGCCAGCGAGACGCGCTTGCGCATGCCGCCTGAAAGCTGATGGGGATAGTGATGGAGAAATTTCGAAAGACCGACACGGGCGATCCAGTCGCGGGCGCTCTTTTCCGCCTCGGCGCGCGACTTTCCCCGGAAAAGTGGACCGGCCATGACATTGTCGATGACGTTCTTCCAGGGAAAGAGCGCGTCGGTCTGGAATGCGAAGCCGACACGCCGGTCAATGCCGGTGATCGGCCCGCCCATCAGCCGGACTTCGCCGGCACTTGGGCGTGCGAGACCTGTCACGAGGTTGAGTGTGGTCGACTTCCCGCATCCGGTAGGGCCGACGACTGCGACAAACTCTCCGCGTGCAACCGTCATGTTGAAATCGCGCAAGGCTGTGAGGGATTTTCCGGTCGGCGAGACGAAGCGCCGGCTGACGTTGATCAGCTCGATCGCCGGGATCTGCTTGTTGTCATGTTGCATGATGATACCTGAGGCGTGCCTTAGGGCGCGTGCACGCAATGCCCATGGATCGATCGGAGGCCGCTTCCGGCTGAAGCCGGAAGCGATAGCACGCGTTACTTGACGTTCTTGACGAATTCCGTCGTGTAGGTCTTGGAAAGGTCGATCTGCTTGCCCTTGACGTTCTTGGAGAACTCCGAGAGCACAGCAAGCACGGTCTTCGGACCGTCTTCCGGCATGACGCCATCAGTGGTGAACATGCCCTTGCCGTCGTTCAAAGCCTTGATGTAGCCGTCCTTGTCGCCGACGTAAAAGTCCTTCGGCATCTTGTCCGCGATCTCGGCGGCAGAATGCGTGTTGATGTAGCGCAGGGTCTTGACGAAGGCGTTGGCGAGCTTTTGTGCCTCGTCCTTGTGCGCATCGACCCAGGCGGTTTCCATATAGAGCGAGGCGGCCGGATAGGTCCCGCCGAGCGCCTTTCGGGTCGATTCGACCGTGCGCATGTCGACGAGAACGCTGGCTTCGCCGGTTTTGATCAGGCGCGAGATCGTCGGTTCCGTCGTCATGCCGGCCTGGATCTGATCCTGTTGCATGGCGGCGATGAACGTGCCGCCGGCACCGACTGGAACGGTGACGACGTCGCCCGGCTGCAGGCCGGCCTTCGACGCCATGAAGAGCGTCAGGAAGTTGGTGGAAGAGCCGAGGCCGGTAACGCCGAGGGTCTTGCCCTTGAAATCGGCCGGCGATTTGATCTCCGGATGCTTGCTCGAGACCATCTCGACCTCACCCGGCGCCTGACTGAACTGGACGAGAGATTCGACGAACTTGCCTTTGGCCTGCAGGTCCACGCAGTGGTCGTAGAAGCCGACGACACCCTGGACGGCGCCCGCCAGCAGCTGGTTTTCGGCATCGACGCCGGCAGCTTCGTTCAGGAGTTCGACGTCGAGGCCTTCGTCCTTGAAGTACCCGAGCGATTCGGCGAGCTTGGCCGGCAGATAGATCTGCTTTTCATAACCGCCGACCATGATGGTGATCTTGTCGGCTGCGTTTGCGGCGCTCGCAGCGAAAGATGCTGCAGCGAAAAGCGTGGAAAGGGCTACGGATTGAAAAAGGCTGCGTGAAGAACGCATGGAAATCTCCTCCTGGTGCTTGCATCGTCGTCTGGCCACCTTGACCGTGCTCCTCCACGATGCTGCCCTTTCCTATGACGTCGAAGCTTTCAACTAGCTTTCAGCCGCAGAAGGGTCAAATAGCGCGCCCAATCCATGCGTCACGCCGAAAAACGCGTTGCGCGCGCTTCCTGGAAAGCTGCTTTCGGCGTCGATTTTTGGATGGGTTGGTCGTGACTGTCGAAAAGCCTGCCGTGCGGCGGAGCTTCTCGTTGGACTCAGGTCGCAAAACTCCGCAGGTCCTTCAGCAGGTTGCGGTACCTCGTCTGACTGCCGACCAGGTGCTCACGCATGGCGTTGCGGGCAGCCTGATCGTCCCTGTCGGAGATCGCAACGATGATTACTTCATGTTCCCTGTGGATCAGCTTTCGGTAAGCGGTCTGCTCGGCAGTCCTTGTTTCCGGGACAAGTCTCGATTGCGGGATGATCGCTGACCCCTGGGATTGAAGGAAGTGCTTGAACAGTGGATTGTTGGTCGCCTCGGCGATCGCGACATGGAGTTCGAGATCCGCCTCGCGGATGGATTGATCCGTCTCGATGCACTGGAGGATCTTCCGGTGGCATTCGAAGATCGCTTCCTCCTGCGCCGGCGAGCGGCGCAAGGCGGCAAGTCCGGCCGCCTCGATTTCGACGGGGGTTCGGATTTCGAGCACTTCCAAGTCGGAGGCGACGCGGGTCTTGTCCACCTTCCGACCTGACAGTGTGGGGTCAGGGCCGATCACGAAAATTCCCGCGCCTTGGCGCACCTCGACCAGTCCGTCGGAACGAAGTGCGGCGACCGCCTCGCGCACCACGGTTCGGCTGACACTATGCGTCTCGGTCAGCTCATGCTCGCTCGGAAGTTTGTCGCCGGCGGAATACTGGCCGCTGAGGATCGCTTGCCGAAGGCTTTCGCCGACCCGTGAGACCAGCGACCCCGAGCTTCTGCTGCGATCCTTCATATGCATAGCTACGCCTCGCCCCCTCGCATCGGCTTCGATCCGCATGCGGCCAGAACTGGCGGCACACAAAATCTCGATTCATCACACATGTATGACAAATCTCGCCATGTTTCAATCGACGTCCACGCTGCTTCTCCTTTAGCTGTTTTTGTCGACCGGAACTGCGGTTGGATATGACGGGAGTTAATGGTTATGATCGCGAACAATCGAAGAGGGGGTTTCGATGGAAACCCAGGATCCGGCCGCGCAAGTCCCGCTGCTTTCGCAGAAAGAAAAGCGTCGACACTTGACGCTGGAGGCGATGGTGAGCGTTGACGAGGGCAATACTGTCGATCATCGGTTCGTACAGGCCTGGGCCGATAGTCTCGATGGCGATAGACCGGTTTTGTTATCTTCGTGATCGAACTCAGAGCCGCCTGGTCGACTCGCCGCGTACGAATCTCGGCGTCAGGATGAAGTCCTGGGGCGGCTCAGCGGCGGCCTCGGGGCTCGCTATTCTCGCCAGCAGACGCTGTGCCGCCAGTTCGCCGAGCTTCGGTGCATCCTGCACGACCATAGTGATGCGGGGCGTGATGACGTTGCTCCAGGGCACGTCGTCGACCATTGCCAGCGACACGTCGTCAGGGCAGCGGAAACCCATCTCCTGCATCACCTGCAGGGCCGCCAGCCCCGTCATATTGTTAGCGCCGATGATGGCGGTCGGCCGGTCGCGGCGGGTTAAGAGCCGCATCGCCTGCGCATGGCCGCCGGTTCTGGTGTAGCCGCCCTCGACGACCAGCGAAGGGTCGATGTCCACGCCGGCGCCGGCCATCGTGTCCATGAAACCTTTCAGGCGTTCGTCGGCGGTGTGCAGGCCGCTTGGGCCGGAGATGAAGCCGATGCGACGATGGCCGAGCTGCAGCAGATGTTCGGTCAGGATGGTTGTCGTCAACGGATTGTCGGAGCCGACGAAATCGCGTTCCGCGCCCTCGACCTTCTGGTCGAACATCACGATCGGTGTCTTGAAGTCGCGCAGGAATGCGGCGTACTCCTCGCCGCGCCCGTTGGCTGCCAAGGCAATGCCGGCAATCTTCTGTGCCTCCAGCCGCTCCAGCAGTGCCCGTTCAAGATCGGCCCTGCCGGAGGAGTCGGCGATCAGGACGAAATAGCCGTGATCGAGCGCCTGGTGTTCAATTTCGCGGCGGATGTCGCCGAAGAACATGTTGCCGAGATTGGCCGAAACAAAACCGATCAGCGAACTGCGTCCGCGCGCCAGCGTCTGGGCCACCGGATCGATACGGTAGCCGGTCGATTTTATCGCCTGCTGGATGCGATCGAGCGTCTCGGCGCCGACCCGCTTCGGGCTGTTGAGCGCAAGCGAGACGGTCGAGATCGAAACTCCCGCAAGGCGCGCTACATCTCGTATGGTGGTCATTTTATCGAACCGGTTCTATGAGTTGTTTATGGCAGGTTTTGTTTGTCGGCGCAACGCGTTGCTGGCAAAACCGGCAATGTGTGGGCCGGATTCGGACTTGAACTATGTGGATTTCGGCTTGACAGCTGGAAAGTCGAGGCGGATGATCGCGTTACCGAACCGGTTCGATCATGTAACGAACCGGAAACAGGGAGGAGAAACCTGTGACGATAGCGGCACGCCAGCTGGAAGATTCGGCATCGGACAAGCACGCTTGGTTCAGCCAGGACCGTTTGGGCATGTTCATCCATTGGGGCCTCTATGCGCTCGGAGCCCGCCATGAGTGGTTGAAAAACCGCGAGGAGCTGAGCGACGAGCACTACCAGCGCTATTTCGACAATTTCGATCCCGATCTCTACGATCCCAAGGAATGGGCTCGACGCGCCCGTCTGGCCGGCATGAAATATGTCGTGGTGACGACCAAGCATCATGAGGGGTTCTGCCTCTGGGACAGCAAGGTCACCGAATACAAGGCAACGAACACACCTTGCGGCAAGGACCTGCTGACGCCTCTGGTCGAGGCGTTTCGCGCCGAGGGGCTGAAGATCGGCTTCTATTATTCGCTGCTCGACTGGCACCACCCGGACTTTCCGATCGACGTCCACCATCCCTTGCGCAACCATCCTGACGCCAAGGCGCTGAACGCCGACCGCAAGATCGCCAACTACGCCGCCTATATGCGCGAACAGGTGCGCGAGCTTCTGACCGGATTCGGCCGCATCGACATCATCTGGTTCGATTTCAGCTATCCCGGCCGCGAATATCACGGTCTGCCGGGCAAGGGGCGTGCCGATTGGGAGAGCGAACAACTGATCGAGCTGGTGCGCGAGTTGCAGCCCGAAATCATCGTCAACAACCGCCTCGATCTGCCACCGGGCAAGCTGCCCGATGTAACGACCCCAGAGCAATATACGCCGCGCGTGGCGCCAGCTATCGCCAGCCAGGGGGTGCTCTGGGAGGCATGCCATACCTTCAGCGGCTCCTGGGGTTATCACCGTGACGAGGATACTTGGAAGAGCCCGGAACAGATCATCCAACTGGTGATCGATTCCGTCGCGCTCGGCGGCAACCTGCTGATGAATGTCGGTCCGACTGGGCGCGGCGCGCTCGATGCGCGCGCCATCGATGCGCTCGAGGTTTACCAAAACTGGATGGCCGTCAACGGGCGCTCCATCTATGGGGCCGGGCCATCAGAGCTGCCGGTGCCTGCCGGCTGCCGCTACACCCAGCGCGGCAACCGCCTTTATCTGCATGTCTACAACTGGCCCTACCGCCACGTTCATATCGAGGGCCTCGCGGACAAGATCGCCTATGCGCAGTTCCTGCACGATGCCAGCGAAGTGCGCTGGCTCAGCCACACGAGGGATGTGGATTCCAATATCGGCGTGATGGTGCCGGAAGGCATGATCATGCTCGAACTGCCGGTCCGGCGACCTGATGTCACCGTTCCGGTAATCGAGATCATCCTCAAGGTGTGAGCTCGGTCGCATCCGCACGTTCATTGCGTCATGGAGGGAGGAGAAACCCATGAAGGTTCTGAAGAAAACGCTTTTGCTCGCCGCAATCGGCGGCAGTCTGTTGGCCACCACCGCATCGGCCGAGCAGGTGAACCTGACCTGGCAGATGTGGACCGGTTCCGATGCCGACACCAAGGGCTGGGAGCACCTGGCCGACATGGTGACTACCAAATACCCCGATATCAAGGTGACGCTGACGACGACGGGATGGGTCGACTACTGGACGCGGCTGCCGGTGCTGGCGGCATCCGGACAGCTCGCCGACATCGTTTCCATGCAGTCGCTGCGCATGCCGAATTTTGTTTCGCTGCTCGAGCCTCTGAATAAGCGGATCGCGGCCGACAAGTTCGACGTCGGCGCCTTTACGCCCTCGATCATCGGCGGCATGTCTGTCGACAAGCAGCTTTACGGCTTGCCTTACGACGTCGGTCCGTGGGTCATCTATTATAACCAGGACGCGCTCGAAGCTGCCGGCGTTCCGTTGCCGAAGCCGGGCTGGACGCTTGCCGAATTTACCGATGCCGCCAAGAAGTTGACCAAGGACGGTAAATACGGCTTTGGCATCACCCCGACCAATTATTCGGTTCTGGCCGCCGCCTGGGGCGATAAATATGTCAACGACGCAGGAGAGCTAGACCTCACCAATCCGAGTGCCGTTGCTGCCGCCGATAGGGTGATTGGCTTTGCCGCCAAGGACAAGGTCGCGCCGCTGGTGCCGTCGAGCGCCGATGCCGGCACGGTCATCCAAGGTCGGTTTTATTCGGGCAATGTCGCCATGTATATCGACGGTCCGTGGTCAATCATTGGCATGAAGGACAAGGTCAAGTTCAAAATTGGTTCTACCTCCCTGCCGCGCGGAGACGGCGAGCTTACCGCCGTCACGGCGGGCTCAGGTTTCGGCATCGCCACGACGAGCAAGAACAAGGATGCGGCGTGGAAGGCGATCCAGGTGCTGACCAGCCCGGAGGCGCTGCAGTATCTCGCCGAGCAGGGCCGTGCGCTGCCGGCGCGCACGGCTTCGCAACCCTCGTGGTACAAGGTAGCGGCCAAGGAGATTACCAATGGCGGCGAGGCCATCGACTATTCCCTGGCGCATTCCGTGCCCTACGTGATCACCAACAACTGGGCGGCGGTCGAAAACCTGTTCAACCAGTATTTCCCGCCGGCCTTCGGCGGCAGCGCCGACGCCAAGCAGACGATGGAGTCCATCCAGAGCCTTGCGCAACAATAGAGCGCCCGCGCGTCTGAGAAGACGCGCCGTCGCTTTGGATCTGCGCATGATCGTTCGGACAATTGATTTCGATTTACGGGTCATGCGCCAGCTCTCGCCAGGCGAGATTGTCACGCATGGAGGAAGACATGTCGCAAAGCGCCGTCGCCGAAATTCCGCTGCAGCCCGGTCAGCCACGGCGCTTTCTGATGCCCGAGACCCAGACTGCCATGCTGTTCCTGCTGCCGAGCTTCCTCGGCTTCATGATCTTCATGGCTCTGCCGATCCTGGCGTCGCTAGCGCTGAGCTTCACCAATTGGCAGCTGATCTCGACGCCGTCCTTCGTCGGCTTTCAGAATTACATCAAGCTCTTCACCGTCGATCCGGCGTTTTACACCATCTTGCGCAATACGCTGTTCTTCGCCGTCGAATATCTGGCGCTGAACATTGCCGTCTCGCTGACGCTTGCGGTGTGGATATCGAGCCTGAAACGCGGCAAGGCGATCTTCCGGGTGATCTTCTTCCTGCCGACCTTCACGCCGACGATCGCCGCGTCAGTAGTGTGGCTGCTGATCTTCACGCCGGATGGATTGGCCGACGCCGTCATCCGCGCGCTCGGCCTCGGCCTGCCGAACTTCCTGTTGAACCCGACCTGGGCCATGCAGGCGATCATCCTGGTCACGCTGTGGGCGAATGTCGGCTATAACGTCGTGATGTTCAATGCCGCGCTCGATCTGGTGCCGAAGCATTATCTCGAAGCGGCGACGATCGATGGCGCCAATGCCTGGCAGCAATTCTGGCGCATCCGCCTGCCTCTCATCTCGCCGACCGTCTTCTTCGCCACCGTGATGACGGCGATCACTTCGCTGCAGGTCTTCGACGAGATCTTTGCGATGACGCGCGGCGGCCCAGGCTCGGCGACGGCCACACTCGGCTTTGCCATTTATCAGAAAGGCTTCACCAACTTCCAGATGGGTTATGCCTCTGCTCTTGCCTGGGTGATGTTCGTCATGATCATGGCGCTCACCATTCTGCAATTCCACATGCAGCGCAAATGGGTGCATTATGACGACTAACCCGACCTCACGGCATCCGCATTCCGTCTCTGCGGATCGGAAGCGCATCCTGCGGCGCGTCGGCACCTTTATGAGTTATGCGGGAATTTCGCTGGTCGCGCTGCTTTTCCTCTTCCCATTTTTCTGGATGGTGTCGAACGCGGTGCGCTCCAACGCCGAAGTGATGGCCGTGCCGGTCCACATTCTGCCCGAGGAGTATCAGTGGGGCACCTTCGTCGATGCCTTCGTTTCGCTGCCGTTCGGAACCTTCCTGTTGAATTCCATTATTGTCGCCTGTGGGGTGACGGCGATCGTGGTCGCGGTTTCATGCCTTTCCGCCTACGCCTTCGCTCGGCTGAGGTTTCCCGGGCGGGAAGGGCTGCTGCTCACCTATCTGAGCACGCTGATGATCCCGCAGGTGATGCTGGTCATCCCGCTCTTCCTGCTGGTCAGCAAGCTCGGCTGGATCAATACCTATCACGGCATGATCCTGCCGGTCGCCTTCTCTTCCTTCGGCACGTTTTTGCTGAGGCAGTTTATCCTCGGCATTCCCAAGGATCTCGACGAGGCGGCGATGATGGACGGCGCTTCGCGCCTGCGTATCCTGGTCACGGTGATCGTTCCGCTTGCCATGCCGGCGATCGGCCTGCTGTCGCTCTTCACCTTCATCGCGCAATGGAAGAGTTTCCTCTGGCCGCTGATCGCTACCAGCGGCATCGAAAAAGCCACGCTGCCGCTCGGGCTCACCCTGTTCCAGACGCAGCAGGGCACTTCGTGGAATTACATCATGGCGGGTGCGACGATTTCCATGCTGCCGGGCGTCATCCTAGCCATCGTGATGCAGAGGATAATCTACAAAGGCATCTCCGTCGGGTCCGGCTTCGGCGGACGATAATTTATATAAAAAACAGATTAGAGCGTGCCGCGTCAGGTTCGACGCGAAGCTGGTCAAGTTCGGCTGGTGGCCGCCGAAGATGGCGCTCCCGCGCCGCAAAATACACTCGCGCTTAACTTTTGCTTCGCGTCGAAAAGTAAAATTTAACCAAAATTTGAAATAACGCAGTTCTATCCGACTTGCCCAGGGGAACTCATGAAAACGGCCACGCTTGCATCCATCGCCCTGGCGATATCGATCTCTGCCGCCAATGCCCAGACGATCGGGGTTTCGATGTCCGATCTCGACAAATTCAGAACGGCGCTTCTAAACGGTGTCGTCGCGCATGGGCAGACGATATCCGGCCTCAAGCTCGTCACCGAGAATGCCAAGAGCGACAACGAGCTGCAGAAGAAGCAGGTTCAGAAGCTCATTGCCGACAAGGTCGACGCGATTATCCTTGCGGTCTCCGATGGCGACCTCGGGCCGCAAATGACCAAGATGGCCGCAGATGCAGGCATTCCGCTGGTCTATATCAACAACGTCCCCTCCAACCTGCTGGACCTGCCGGACAATCAGGTGGTGGTCGCCTCCAACGAAAAGGATTCCGGAACGCTGGAGACGAAGCAGGTCTGCTCCCTCCTTAAGGGCAAAGGCCGCGTCGTCGTGCTGATGGGCGAACCCTTCCATGCGGCCGCCCGCGCACGCACCCAGGACATTTCCGACGTCATCGCCACGCCTGACTGCAAGGGCCTTCAGATCGTCGAACGGCAGGCCGCTTACTGGTCAAGCGATTATGCCGACCAGCAGATGCAGGAATGGCTCGCGGCCGGGGTCAAATTCGATGCCGTCATCGCCAACAATGACGAAATGGCGCTCGGCGCGATCCGCGCCATGAAGAAGGCCAATATCCCGATGAAGGACGTCGTCGTCGCCGGCGTCGACGCGACCGACGACGCGCTGGCCGCGATGGTGGCCGGCGATCTCGACGTCACCATTCTCCAGAGCGCCGTCGGGCAGGGGGCGACGGCTGTCGATGCTGCCGTGAAGCTCGTCAATAAGGAAAAGGTGCCGCGCGAAAACAACGTTCCCTTCGAGCTCGTCACACCTGAGACCATTGCCCAGTATCTGCCGAAGAGCCAGTGAGCATAAGAGGACTATGATGTTGCATTTCTGGAATAAATTCGGCATTCGCGCACAGATCACCTCCGGCTTCGTGCCGCTGATCCTGTTGATGAGCCTGCTCACGGTCAGCGCGATCTCTGGCATGAATGGGCTCGCCTCGATTTTCGCCTCCTATCGCACCACGGCAGGCCAGAGCCTCGCCATATCGGACTACAGCGACCAGCTGAACGAGATTCAGATGTCGGCTGAAGCTTTCCGCTCTACGCCGACGCAGGATGTCGTCGACCGCTTCCGTGCCGGCGTGAAGGCGTTCGACGCCGACGACCCGCGTTTTGCCGGCAACAAGGACCTGCAATCCGGCCTTGCCGCGATCCGCCAGGACATTGCTGCCTATGGCAAGGCTTTCGAACAGATCGTTTCTCTTCAGGCCCGGCGTGACGCCTTGATCTCCAAGGTCACCGAATTTGGCCCTTGGACCAGCATTGCTCTCAACGACGTCGTGCGAAGCGCCTGGCGCCAGAACGATGTGGCCCTGTTGCAAATGACGGCGGCGACGCTGGAGGCCTTGAACCGCAGTCTCTATTTCTCTGAGCGCTTCGTGCATTCCAACGATTTTGCGGCCTATGACACGGCGCAAGCTGCACTTGCCGAAGCGGTCAGCCTCAATGAAGCCGCCGCCAAGGCCGCGAAGAACGAGCTGCAGAAGAAGCGCCTGATGGGCGCCGGCCAGCTCATGCAGAACTACACCGCCCGTCTCGGCGACATGAAGGACGTCCTGCAGGCCTCGGGCAACATCCGCCAGACGCAGCTCGGCGTGCTTGCACCGAGAATATCAGGCGGTTTCAAGGACCTGCAGGCAACTGTCGCGGGGGCGCAGAAGACCCTGGATGGTTCGGTGGACGCAACGGTTGCCTCCGCGACCAGCACGACGCTGGCCATCAGCGGATTGTTGATCGTCATCGGCCTCGTGCTTTCCTATTTCGTCGGCCGGCTGATTTCCTCGGCGGTCCGCAACATGGCCCAGTCGATGGAGCAGCTTGCCCGCGGCGAGGAAGGGATAGCAATAACGGGCGTCGAGCACCGCCACGAGCTGGGCGCCATGGCGCGTTCGCTGAAAGTGTTCCAGGAGACCGGCCGCGCCAAGCTGATCGCGGAAGCCAATGCCGAACGGGCTCGCCTGGCCGCCGAAGAAGAGCGGCTCCGCCAGGAGGCCGAGCGGCTCAGCGATGCGCAGGTGATGGAACATGCCTTCCGCCAGATCTCCGTCGGCCTCGATGCGTTGTCGAAGGGTGATCTCACCGTCCGCGTCGGCGAAGTCGACCATCGCTACGTCAGGATCCGGGATCATTTCAACAACTCGGTTGCGAGCCTCGAGGAAGCCGTCGACTCCGTCATTCGCGCGGTCGCCACCATCCGGTCCGGTCTGTCGGAAATCTCCACGGCCTCCAACGATCTCGCCCGCCGCACCGAGCAGCAGGCAGCCTCCCTGGAAGAAACGGTCGCAGCACTCGGCGACGTCACCCGCGGCGTCAACGGCACGGCGGAGGGCGCAGGCCGCGCCCAGGCTGTCGTGGCGACGGCCCGCACCAATGCCGAAAAGGGCGGCGAGATCGTCGCCCGCGCCATCGACGCGATGACGGAGATCCAGAATTCGTCCTCGAAGATCGGCAACATTATCAGCGTCATCGACGAGATCGCCTTCCAGACCAACCTGCTGGCGCTGAATGCCGGCGTCGAAGCCGCGCGCGCCGGTGAAGCAGGCAAGGGTTTTGCGGTGGTCGCCCAGGAAGTCCGCGAACTCGCCCAGCGTTCTGCCAATGCGGCAAGGGAGATCAAGCAACTGATCTCGACCTCCTCGGCGCAGGTCAAGACCGGCGTCGAGCTGGTCGGCCAATCCGGCCTCTCGCTCGAACAGATCGTCGAGCAGGTCACTGCGATGAATGCGACCGTCGCCGAGATCGCCGTTGCCGCCCGCGAACAGGCGACGAGCCTGCGCGAGGTCTCGGCCGCCGGCGACCAGATGGACAAGGTGACGCAGCAGAACGCCGCGATGGTCGAAGAAACCACGGCGGCCGCCCAGAGCCTGACACAGGAAACCGAAAGCCTTGCCCAGCTGCTGCTGCGGTTCAGGACGAGCAGCGGCCGGGCATCGGACCATCGCCACTACGCAATGGCATCGTGATGCTCTGCTGATGCAGATAATCTAGGAGCGCCGCTGGAAGGGCGGCGCCGCTCCTGCCTATTTCGGTGGACGCGGTGTGGTAGGCCCGGCGTCAGTGGCTTTCGGCTGCCGGGCCGTGCGGCGCACCGGCGATGCTCCTGCGCACATGACGGACAGCGGTCCAGACGGCGAAGAGCACGAGCGGGATAGCGCCGAGAACAGCGAGTTTTGTCACGTGCGGATCGACGCCCAGTTCGGAAATGCTTTCGAGGCAAATCTTCGCCAGGCCGACGGTGTAATAGGTAATGGCAATGACGGAGAAGCCTTCGACCGCCTGCTGGATATGCACCTGGATGCGGGCCCGCTCTTCCATCGACGTCAGCAGCGAGGCGTTCTGATCTTCGAGCTGAACCTGCACGGTGGTTCTGAGCAAGTCTCCGGCCAGGCTGACGCGTTCGGCCAGTTCATCGAGGCGCCGCTCTGCCGCATAGACCGAGCGCACAGCCGGTTGGAAGCGCCGGTCGATGAACGTACCCAGCCGTTGCCTCTGTTCGACCCGCTCTTCTCTGAGCTCGGAGAGCCGGCTCGCGACGATCTCGGCATAGGCTTTCGTCGCGCCGAAGCGGTGGCGGGCGAGTGCGGAGAAGTTCAGCACGTCGGAAGAGAGCCTAGTCACCTCGGACAGCAGCGCCTTGTCGACCTTGATGGCGCTCTGCATATGCGCGATCAGCAGATCGAGGCGCCGGTCAAAAGCTGAGAGCCTCGAGACGGTCTCGCGCGCCATCGGTAACGCCAGCAGCGCCATCATCCGGTATGTCTCAATTTCCAGGAAACGCCGGACCATGCGGCCGGTGCGATAGGCGTTGAGGTTGCGGTTGAAGAACAGGAATTCGACGAACCCGCTGTCGGTCAGGCGGAAGTTCGAATGCACTTCCGCATCGCCGCCGCCGACCTGGGATGCGACATAGTCCAGCTTTGGTTTTTCGAGACGCTGTCCATCCTTCTCGTCGCGCACCAGCACTCGGATGGCCGCCATGACCTTTCCTTCGATCTGACGGTAACAGGCCTGAAAGGCTTCCGGCGGATTGCTGCCGGGTTCGGACGAAGCGGGAACGACGAAGGTGAGGGTCAGGAACTCGGTATGCGCCTCCCACTTCAGCCGACCGGCGCCGACGCGGCCGATGCCGTGGTTGCCCCCGAGGGTCATAGTGACATCTTCCAATCCCGGCAGGCGCTCCAGGATCGAGGGAGGGGCATTGTCGCCGACGATCGCGACATGCCAGACATCGGTGTCGCCATCGAAATAAAGCGACGGCCGGGCATGCAACTCGTTGTGAAGCTCCCTGCGCAGCGGATGCTCGGAACCCATCGGCATGGAGATGCACCTCTATACGGTAGACAGTCGCTGGGTCGCCGGCGTAATGACCGGGTGCCGGCGCTTATGATTTGACATGGCGCCTGGGGCTGGCCAAGGCTGACAACGCCTATAGCCTCTCAGGAGGCTCGTGTCACGACGCCTTCGCACCAGTCGCCCAGCCGTGCGTTCAGAGTGAGCGCCAGGCAACGGAGCTCCCCAGTAATTGTACGCCGCCGCCGGCCGACATCGCGACGATGAAGCCGGTTTCGGCTTCTCCCAGGAAGGCGAAAATCGCTCCGAGTAAGGCGACGCCTATCGTCGCGCCCACCATGCGGGCAACGTTTATCAGGGCGCTCGCCGTGCCGGCGCGATCGGCGCTCACGGTTGAAACCGCGACCGCGGTCAGAGGCCCGGTCGCCATGCCCATGCCGACTCCGGTCAGCAGCAGTCCGATCTCTTCGGCGATGAACCAGTCGGCCAGGAAGGACGCGCCGAGCAGGAGGTTGCCCATGCCCATCAGCGTCAGCCCTGCCGATATGGTGCGTTTCTTCCCCAGGTGCTCCGAGATCGAGCCTGAGAAGGGTGAGATCGCGATGAAGCTGAGGGCCATCGGCAACAGCGACAGTCCTGCTTGAATCGAGGCCAGGCGGCCGAGGCCCAAGGAGGCAAGCGGAAAGAGAAACAGCGTGCCATACATGCCGAAGGTCATCGCCGCCGTTCCGGCCATTGCGCCGCGGAACTGGCTGTCCTGGAACATTGAGATGGGAACGAGGGCCGTCTGCTCCAGGCGCTTCTCCACCATGACGAAGAGCAGCAGGAGAGCCGCGCCGCCGATTGCCAGGAGCGCAGTCCATAGTGGCGGCAGATGCGATGATTCAATCGCGGTGAGGGTAAGGGCGGTGAGGGATGCGATCCCCAGCAATTGACCCGGCAGGTCGAAGGACCTGCCTTGCCGATCCGCGCTTTCCGGAATGAAAAGCCGCGCTCCTGCCGCCGCGATCAACGCGATCGGGATGACGACGAAGAAGACGGATCGCCAACCGAAATCGTGGATCAGGACGCCGCCGAGAGTCGGACCGAAGGCAAGCGACATCCCATTGCAGCCGGCCCAGATTCCGAGCACCTGTGCGCGGACCTTCTCATCCCGGTAGATGACCCGGATCAGCGAAAGCGACGCGGGCAGGAGGAGGGCGGAGCCGAGGCCCGTCAAGGCCCTGGTCACGATTAACATCGCGATGGTCGGGGCAAAGGCGCAGGCGAGGCTCGCCAGGGTAAAAACAGCACAGCCGATGACGAACATCCGGCGCCGGCCGTAGAGATCGGCAAACAGACCGCCGCTGATGAGAAGTGCTGCGTAAACGAGGTTATAGGCGTCGACGACCCATTGCAATTGCGTGACCGACGCCTTGAGGGCGAGGCCTATCGGCTGGACCGCCAGATTGACGACCGATGTGTCGACCTGCGCCACGATCACGCCGAGGCAGAGAATGGCGAGAGCGGCAGGTTTCAGGTCCGAGCGGGACCGTGAGTTTCGTTCGATGACATTCATGACGCTACCTTTCCATCGGCAAGACGTAGCGTGATTCAGGTCATCGACAATTCGAAACCGATCGAACTGTTAGAGACGGCAATGTGAGCAGAGCAAAAAAACGATCAGCCACGGCCCGTTGCGAGACCGTGGCTGATACAGCGCGCATTCTGCGGAGGGCGCAGGCGCGGCCGGTTACTTGTTGGCAGCGAGCGCCACGTTGACCTTGTCGACGTCTGCACTCATCGCTTTGAATGTCTCGTCGAGGGAAAGCTCGCCGACAATCAGCTGGCTCATGCGCTGGACGATGAGCTGATAGATGGCCGAAGATCCCTTGAGGCGTTCCAGGTCGCGGGCTGCCTTCGGTGCGCTGGCACGGCTTGCAAGGAAGACGGCCATGGCGTCCTTGGCGTTCTTGCTCTCGAGCTTGTACTGCGGGTCCTTGATGTCGGCGCCGGTCAGGATAACGTAGTTTTCGGCGATTTCACGCTGGACCTTTTCAGAGCCGAGGAACTCGATGAAGGAGGCTACGGCCTGCGGGTACTTGGTGCGTTTGAAGCCGACGATCGCGGTGCCGCCCGGCATCGCATAGCAACCGGCATCGCCGCAGGGTGCGTTGATCGCCGTCCAGTCGAAGGCGTCGCCGATCTTCTTCTGGAACGGATTGACCATCCAGTTGCCGGCAACATAGGTCACGACATTGCCGTTGACGAACTCGTCACCCATGTTCTTGTACTGGGTTCCGCCGGCCGCCCCCCACATTTCCTTCGGGAAAGAGCCGTCCCTCGTCCAGTTATAGAGATCGGTGATGTAGTGCTTGGCGGCGTCGTCGGGGAAGGCGAACTTGCCGTCCTTGACGTAGTTCGAGCCGTAGGAGAAGGCCGCGCCGGAAAAGCGGTGGCCCGAGCGGTCCATCGTGAAGGGGATCTGGGCTCCGGTCGCCTTGGCGACGCGCGCGGAAGCTTCGACGATGTCCTTCAAGGTGGCGGTCGGCTTCGGAAGCGGTTCCTTAGCCTGTTCGAAGAGCGTCTTGTTGACGAAGGGCAGGTTGAAGGTCTGCGACGCGACATAGCCGTTGATTGAGTTCGGATCGTTGACGCCCGGGAAACGAAGCGTGTTCAGGCTGTCGCCGTGCAGCTTGGCGAAACCATCCGGGTCTTTCATCAAGGGGCGCATATCGAGATAGTAGGGCGCCAGCTGCCAATCGGTGATCTTGGCGATATCCGGGCCTTCGCCGACGGCAAGCTGCACCGGCAGCTGCTTGGCGACCGCATCATAACCCGACGAGACGAAATTCACCTTGATGTCTGGATGCGCGGTCTCGAATTCCTTGCTCAGCGCTTCCATCCGCTCGACGTAAGCCTGGTCGTCGTCGGTGAAGAGAAAGGTGATCGTCTGGGTTTCGGCCATGGCCACGCTGGACCATGCAAAAGAAACGGTGGCAAGCGCCAGTGCGAAAGCCCCTGAAAGGCAGGTTTTCATTTTCATCCTCCCATGAAAACATTTTCATCAATCGCGGCATAAACCGTCGATAGGCGAATTTCATATACTTGACATTCATTCCGTCAAGCTATTTTCTATGCCAATAGCGATGTTTTTGAGCAATTTTCAAAAATCAAGCACTCGAATAACATAATGAAAATATTTTCATTTGATTGCGGAGGAGGCGATCTGTGAAAACGGAAAGCATCAAGCAGCCGGGTGACGTGGCGCCGGCTTATAGCGTGGCCGAGGGCCAGACGATAACGGCATGGGCCGTTTCGGGCCTCATCGCCAGCTATTTCCCCGGCGAGCCGGCGCTCGCCGAAGATCGCGTGAACTATCGCTTCATCAACGGTTTCGTCGACGTCGGCGACCTGCCGTGTCGCAAGGCCTTCTGGTCGACCATGGTGGGGCGGGCGCTCATCGCCGACACGTCCTGGCCGACCGAAAGCCTGTATCTCCCGGGCTCGAACCGCCGCGTCGAGTTTACCAGCTTCTGGCATGTGCCGACGCATATCAGGCGATGGCTGAAGGGCACGTTCAGGACGGAAGCTCCGCGCACGCTCAATCTCGCGCTCAAGACCTGCGGCGGCGTTCGCATCTGGGTCAACGGGCAGGAGACGGTGCGCTTCGAGCCCTTCAAGCGCAACACCGAAAGCGCAACTGAAATAGCGCTGTCGCTCGATGCCGGCGACAATGAGATTCTCGTCCATACCGAAGATCTTGCCGAGCGCGACACGACCTGGTTCTTCGAGCTCGAAATGCTGGACAAGGAGCCGCTCTGCGTGCTGCTGCCGGTATCGCTTGATCAGGACGAGGTGCGCGAGCTGGAAGCGCTGTCACGCGGCGTGCGGCCGGCCCGCGACGTCTTCGTCAACCAGCCGCTGGAGATCATCTTCGACACGGCGCCCGAGCGCGACCTGCCGGTGGAACTCAAGGTCGTCGGCCATGGCCACGAGCGGCCCGTTCTCGCCCATTCGAAACTGACCCTGCGCGCCCATCAGAGCCGTCTGATCGCCGAAGATATCTGCGGCATTGCCGACGGTTATCACGGTATCCACATGACGATCGGCTCCGGCCCGGGTTCGGTCAGCCGCGTCATCGATGCCGCGTTCATGAGCAGCATTTCGCCATTGCCGCCCGAGCCGTCGCTTGCCGCCCGCAAGCAGCAGGCGTTGGAATACAGCGCCCGCTTCGGCGCCAACCGCGCCGGGCGCCTGATCGCGATGATGGAAATCGGCCATCAAGACCAGGAAAGCTTCGACCGCATCGTCGACGCGACACTTGCCTCGATCGAGGCACGGGAGGATTGCTCTGATTTCATTATGGTGCCGCTCTTGTGGCTGCTCGGCGCCTATGGCGACCGGATGCCCGAGGCGACGGTCGAACGCATCCGCCGTTCCGTTCTCTCCTACCGTTACTGGGTCGACGAGCCGGGCAATGACGCGATGTGGTTCTGGAGCGAGAACCACGTGCTCTGCTTCCATACCAGTCAGCTGCTGGCCGGGCTTCTTCTCCCCGACGCGGTATTCTCGGCTTCGGGGCGGACGGGACGGCAGCAGGCGGAACTCGCCGTCACGCGCCTCGGGCGCTGGTTCGACAGCGTCGAGGCCCATGGCCTGGCGGAGTGGAATTCGGCCGCTTATTACCCGATCGATTTCATCGGCCTGCTCGCATTGGAACGTTGGGCCGAGAGCGAGATCGCCGATCGTTCTCGCGGGCAGATCGACCTCATCTTCCGGATGATCGCTCTTCATACTCTGGCCGGCGTTCCGGCCGGTTCGCAGGGCCGCGCTTACGACAAGGAATTGCGCGCCGGCCCGCTGACCGAGCTCGCGCCTTTCGCCCAGGTCGCCTTCGGAACTGGTTGGCTGAACAACGGTGTCGCCGCGTTGACCATGTTCTGCGCCGGCGGCTACGAGCCGCCCGCCGATCTCGCCGAGCTTGCAGCACTTTCGCGGGGCAGAAGCGTCGAGGCGCGTTACAGCCAGGGGCTTGAGAGCGGCAAACTCGTGCTGTTCAAGAACGAGGCGGCGCAGCTTTCGACGGTCATTGATCACAAGACTGGCCAGAAGGGGCACCAGCAGCATGTTCTCGATATCAGGCTGGCCGGCCATCCGATGGCGAGACTCTGGGTCAATCATCCCGGCGAGGACGATCCCTGGGGCAATCAAAGGCCATCCTATTGGGCCGGCAACGGCATCCTGCCCCGCGTCGCCCAGCATCGCGACGTCGCCCTCCTGATCGAAGATACTTGCGACGCACGGCATGCATGGATGCATGCCTATATCGGCCGCGATGGGCTCGACGATCTCATCATCGAAGACAAGTGGCTGATCGCGCGATCGGGCAGGGGATTTTCCGCCCTCTGGGCCTCGAACGGGTTGGAACTGATCACCGACGGCCCGACCGGCGGTCGCGAGGCGCGCTCCTATGGGCCGCTCTGCGGCTGGGCGGCCATCGTTGGGTGCGGCAATGGCGACGCCTTCAAAGCCTTCCTCGAGCGCCTGTGCCAGACGACGGTATCCTTCGATCCCGCGCTTCGGTGCCTTGCGCTGACGCCGCCGGGTGGCCCGGCGATCTCTCTCTCCTATGCCGACGGTCTTTCGATCGCCGGCCAGCCCCGGCCGTTCACGCATGATCAGCCGCACCCGATCCTCACCCACGACAGTGCGGCCTCCGGCGCCGGCGCTGACAGACCGTTCTACTCCTGAAAGATAGGGCTCCCGCATGAACACTACATCTGTCGACAACGCCGCCCTCCTGACGACGATCGATCGGGTGGCGACGGCTTTCAGCCGGCTCAGAGGCATCAAGGAAGGTCTGGTGACCGGAAGCTCCACCTCCGGGATCCAGTTCGACGAATGGGACTGGGAAGTCGGCGTCGGCCTCTACGGCTTCCTGCGGCGGGCCATATCCACCAATGACCGGAAGGCGCTGGAGGAGCTCGTCGCCTGGTATGCCGGCCAGATCGAACGCGGTCTGCCGCCGCGCCAGATCAACAGCACGGCGCCGATGCTGCCGCTGGCGATCCTCGTCCAGCATGTCGACCGTCCGGATTTTCGCGCGCTCGTCGAGGACTGGGCCGATTGGCTGGTCAAGGAATTGCCGAAGACCGAGGAGGGCGGCTTTCAGCACGTCGTCAAGGAGCGCCTCAACGACGGCGAATTGTGGGACGATACGCTGTTCATGGCCTGCCTGTTTCTCGCCCGAGCCGGCGTGCTCTGCGAGCGCAACGATTGGATCGACGAGGCCGTCTATCAGTTCGTGATCCACACCCGCTACCTCTCCGATCCGGTGAGCGGTCTCTGGTATCACGGCTGGACCTTCAACGGCCGGCACAATTTCGCCAATGCCTTCTGGGCGCGCGGCAATGCCTGGATCACCGTCGCCATTCCCGAGCTCTTCGATCTGGTTCCGACGCTTGGCGAAAAGGACCGGCGGTTCCTTTCGAACGTTCTCGTCAGCCAGGTGCGCTCGCTGAAGGAGTACCAGAGGCCGGACGGGATGTTCACGACCCTTCTGGACGACCCCTGGTCGCCGCTGGAAACCTCGGCCACGGCTGGCATTGCCTATGGCATATTGCGCGCCGTCGATGCCGGCATTCTCGACGATAGCGATAAGGCTTATGCGGAGCGCGCGCTTGCGGCGGTGCTGGCGCAGATCGACGAAGAAGGCATCGTTCACGGCGTCTCGGACGGCACGCCGATGGGCCATGACCTCGATTTCTACCGGCGCATCCCGAACGTGCCGACGCCTTACGGCCAGGCGCTGACCATGCTGCTGCTGACCGAAGTCATCCTCGAAAACGGTCGTCGCCAATGAGCGCTGTATCTCTCGTCGCGATTGAGGCGGTCGATGGCGACAACACGGCCCGCCTTCAGGCGGCGATCGATGCTCTATCGGCTTCCGGCGGCGGACGGCTGGAACTGCTTGCAGGCATCCACATCTGCCGGGGGCTCCGCCTTCGCTCCGGTGTCGATCTTCATCTCGCCGCCGGCGCGATCCTGCGTCCCGTTCCGGATTATAGCGCCTACGCGCATACGATTGTTTCGGTGATCGCCGAGAAGTCGGACCGTGGCATGATCGTCGCCAAGGGCGCGCAGCGGATCAGCCTGACGGGGGAAGGGCGTATCGAAGCCGGCGGCGACAGCTTCATCATCGGAGATGACGAGACGGTGGGAACTTTCACCCCCGCCGAATTCCGTCCCCGCGTCGTCGTCTTCGAGAGCTGCGACGAGGTCGAGATCAACGCGCTGCATATCAGCCGCTCGCCTATGTGGACGCTGCATTTTGTCGATTGCACCGATGTCAGAGTCCGGAACGTGACGATCGACAACGACCGCCGCCTTCCCAATACGGACGGCATCGTGCTCGACGCCTGCCGCGGCGCCGTCATCGAGGACTGCACGATATCGACGGCCGATGACGGCATCTGCCTGAAGACCAGTATCGGTCCTGATGGTGTAGCGATCGGCCGATGCGAAAATATCCTTGTCCGCCGCTGCTCGGTTCAGAGCCTCAGCTGCGCGCTGAAGATCGGCACGGAAACCCATGGCGACATCTCCAATGTCGCTTTCGAGGATTGCAGTGTCTCATCATCCAACCGGGCGCTCGGCATATTTTCGCGCGACGGCGGCCGGATATCGAACGTCCGGTTTTCGCGGATCGCGGTAGAGTGCCGCGAAACGCCCGATGGGTTCTGGGGATCCGGGGAGGCGCTGACCGTTAATGTCGTCGACCGTGTCACCGAGCGCCCTGCGGGCGCCATCGGGAACCTCATCGTCGAGGACGTCAGCGGGCAGATGCAAGGGGCGATCACCGTCATTGCGGCCGCACCGGCCGGCATCCGCAACGTATCGCTGAGACGCATCGGCCTAGAACAGCAGCCGGGGCAACTCGGCACCGCTCAATCCTACGACCTGCGCCCGACCAGTGCCGATCTTGCCCCGAAGGTCGACGGCGGTGGCCGCGCAAATGCCTGGACGCGCGGCTCGGACGGGCGGGTGATCGGTCTTGAGAATTATCCGGACGGAATGCCGGCCATCTATGTGGCGGGGGTTGCCGGGATATTGATGAACGAGGTGCGGATCACGAGGCCGACACCGCTGCCGCAAGGCTGGAACGCAATTGACGTCGTCTTCGAAACGGCGGCACCCGATGGGAGTGGGGCATGGCAGAACTGAAACTTTCGAACGTCAACAAATCGTATGGCTCGGTCAAAGTCCTGCACGACGTCGAACTCGATATCAAGGACGGCGAGTTCGTTGTCTTCGTCGGTCCGTCGGGATGCGGCAAGTCGACCCTTTTGCGCGTCATCGCTGGCCTCGAAGAGGTCACGTCGGGGGCAATCGCGATCGGAGGCCGGGACGTCAGCGCACTCTCGCCGGCCGAGCGCAAGATCGCCATGGTCTTCCAGTCCTACGCGCTCTATCCGCATATGAGCGTTCGCAAGAACCTCGCTTTCGGCCTTGAAAATCTGAAGTTCAAGCGCGCCGAGATCGAGGCGCGCATTGCCGAGGCCGCCAGGATGCTGGCGATCGAACCCTATCTCGACCGGCGCCCGAAGCAACTTTCGGGCGGCCAGCGCCAACGTGTTGCCATCGGCCGGGCCATCGTGCGCGAACCGGATATTTTTCTCTTCGACGAGCCGTTGTCGAATCTCGACGCGGCGCTGCGCGTCCAGACCCGGGCTGAGATCACCAAGCTCCACCGCGAGATCAAGACGACGATGGTCTATGTGACGCATGACCAGGTCGAGGCGATGACGATGGCCGACAAGATCGTCGTGCTGCGCGCCGGGCGGGTCGAGCAGGTCGGCGCGCCGCTGGAACTCTTCGACAACCCGCGCAATCTCTTCGTCGCCGGCTTCCTCGGCTCACCGCGCATGAACATCATCAGGGGCAAGGTCTCGGCTATCGGTGAAAGCGGTGTGGCCATCGATGTCGACAACGGCGGCAAGATCGTCAGCGATGTCGACCCTGCCGGCATCGCGGTCGGGCAGGCCGTTCTTGCCGGTATAAGGCCTGCGCATTTTTCACGCGTCGGAGAGCAAGGACTGCCATTCGTCGTCCAGTATCACGAGGGCCTCGGCACCGAGACCTATGTCTACGGCAACCTTGCCGGCCACGACGAGCAGATCATCATTCATGAGGCCGGCCATTTCGCGCCCACGCAAGGCGACCTGATCTCGATCGACGCCGCTCCGGAACGGGTTCATCTGTTCGATCCCGAAAGCGGCCTGGCCTTTGGCCGGCGGCCCGGACAGGGGAGACGCTGAAGATGGCGGCGCTCAAAGCAGGTGCATTGCTGTCGCAGACAGGAGAAACGGCAATGAGGGTGGTCGAAGCCCCGATTAATGTGATTGAACGCATCTTCGGCCGCAAGCGCATGCCATGGCTGTTCCTGGCGCCGAACCTCGTTCTGTTCGCGATCTTCACGTTCCTTCCGATCGCGATTGCAGTGGGTTACGCCTTCACCGGCGGCACCAATCTTTTCGTGTCGGAGCGGCCCTTCGTCGGCCTGGACAATTTCCGGACGCTGCTTTCCTGCGGCAATTACCTGCAGCCGGGAACCTGCCAGGAATCGCTGTTCTGGACGGCGGTGTGGAATACGCTCTGGTTCGTGTCGTTCAACGTCGTCGCCACATTGCTGGTGGCGCTGATCACCGCGCTGATCCTCAACCGGGCGATTTTTGCGCGCGGCTTCTTCAGGGCGATGTTCTTCTATCCCGTCTTGCTGTCGCCCGTCGTCATCGGCCTGATCTGGAAATGGTTCCTCGATCGCAACGGGCTGCTGAACGCCTTCTTTCAGATGATCGGCGTTCCCCCGGAGATTTTCCTGCTGGATGTCGGCTGGTCGCGTTTCTTCGTCGTCGTGGTGTCGGTCTGGTTCCATATGGGCTTTTACACGCTCATCCTGCTCGCCGGCCTCCAGGCGATCCCGAAGGAACTCTACGAAGCAGCCTCCATCGACGCCGCTTCGCCGCGCCGCACGCTTTTCAGGATCACGCTTCCGCTGTTGGCCCCGAACCTGCTGGTCGTCTTCATCCTTCTGATGATCAAATCCGTGCAAATCTTCGATGAGGCGTGGGTTCTGACCAACGGCGGTGGCCCGGGCACGGCCAACAGCTTCATCGTCCAATACATCTACCAGATGGCGTTCAGCAGCGACCTTCGCCTCTTCGGACTTGCGTCGGCCGCATCGGTTCTCATGGGACTGGTGCTTCTGGTTCTCACCCTCATACAGCTGCGCCTCGGCAAGCGAATGGAGTCCTGAGATGACCAGCTCTATGAACCCGATCAGCTTCATGACGCGCACGCGCCGGGCCGGACGCATAGACATCACCGATATTCTGTCATGGGTCTGGCTGATCGGTGGAACGCTGGCGGTGCTCGTTCCCGTCGTCTGGGCGGGCCTCTCTTCGCTGAAGCCGGCGGCCGAGATCACCCGTTTTCCGCCGACGTTGCTTCCGCGCGCCGCCGTGGAGCAGACGGTGCCCGGCTTCGACAAGCCGCTCAGTCTCTGGCAGGTCACTATCGACGGTCAGCAGCGCGAAATGGCCATGGTGCGGCGCATCGGCCTCAAGGCGCAAGTGGTCGATCCGGCAAATCCGGGACCACCGGTCAGCGTCGACGTGAAGGGGATGACGCCGGTGCAGCATCTGACTATTGCCACCGAGAACTACACCGATCCGCTGACGCGCTTCAACTTCCTGACCTTCCTCAAGAATTCGGTGTTCGTCACGGTGGTTGCGACGCTGCTGACCCTCGTCGTCAATGCGATGGCGGCTTTTGCGCTGTCGAAATACAAATTTCGTGGCGACACAACTGTTTTCGTCATCATCATTTCAACCTTGATGATCCCGCTCGCCGTCGTCATGGTTCCGGCCTATCTCGTCATCGTCGGGGTCGGGCTTGCCGACAACCTCTGGGGTGTCATCCTGCCGACAGTCGCCTCTCCGACGGCCGTCTTCCTGCTGCGGCAATATATGCTGACCATACCCGATGAGCTGATCGAGGCGGCGCGCGTCGACGCGGCGAGCGAATTCTGCATTTTCTGGCGCATCATCCTGCCGCTGACGGCGCCGGCGCTGGCAGTGCTGGCGATCTTTTCGGTGCTCTGGCGCTGGAACGATTTCCTCTGGCCGCTCATCGTCCTCAACAGCCGCGAGAATTTCACGCTGCAGGTCGGTCTCAACGCATTTCAGGGAGAGTTCTCGGTGCAGTGGCACTATATCCTGGCGATGACCTTCCTCAGTCTGCTGCCTGTCACTATCGTGTTCCTGTTCCTGCAGAAATACATCACCACCGGCATCGCCGGAACAGGGATGAAGTGAAGGGCGAGGCGTGGAAATAGACCTGCGCCCAACATCGAAGAACCATACCCGTACCTCCCGGCTGAAGCGTGTCGCATCGAACGTGATTCATGCGGTGCGCTTTGGCCGTTGGTTTGGTCATGGTTCCGAAGGTCTGCGTCATCCAGGCACTGCTGGCAAAGGTATCACAAAACAGTTTCAAATAGCGGGATCAAGGCCGCGCCGATTGCGCCTGGGGCATCGATGATCTGTGCCACCGCAAGGCTGGGAACGTCGCGCAACACGCCGTGCCGAGG
The DNA here is from genome assembly GCF_019685155.1 of Rhizobium sp. NZLR1b. Taxonomy (NCBI): domain Bacteria; kingdom Pseudomonadati; phylum Pseudomonadota; class Alphaproteobacteria; order Hyphomicrobiales; family Rhizobiaceae; genus Rhizobium; species Rhizobium sp. NZLR1b. The sequence continues at coordinate 397,924 of NZ_JABDWC010000001.1, read as the reverse complement.
CAGATTGTTGAATTCGGTCCGTTCGATAAGCATTCTCGCGAGTGAATGCGGAAGCTCGCCGCCAAGGACGATCAGTGCCGGGTCGAATATCGCGCTGATCGCATTGATGGCGCGATTGTGGGCCGGAGTGACGCGGTCGACCCATTCGCGAACGCCATCCCAATCCACCAGGTTTTCGTTCTTCAGATCCTTGAGGGTCAAGTCGGAGCGACCTTTGCTGCGTAGGTATTCAAGCAATTGGCCGAGTGCAGGACGGTCGCCGTAATCCTGACGCGCGAAGAGAACGGAGAATTCACCGGCGTTACCGAAACTGCCGCGAAACGGCATGCCCCCGGAAACCAGGCCGCCGCCATAGCCATGAAGATGAGCGATATAAGCGAAATCCGCGGCATCACGGCCAACGCCGAAGATCGCTTCCGCCAAAGCTGCGGTCCTGGTGGCATTGTCTGCCCAGACCGGCAAGCCGAGCTGCTTCCCAAGCAAAGGCGCTAGGTCGATCAATGACCAATGAGCGAGCGGCAGAGGACAATTGAAGGCCGTTTCCAGCATACGGTGGCCGGCGACCGCCAGGCCGACGCCGAGAATGTCGCGGCGTTTGGCGCCCCGGCGAGCCAGAATGTCTTCGACCGCCGCTTCGATCTGTTCCAGCTCAGCCGACAGCGAAGTGCCCGCCTGCTGGATTTCCAAGTTTTCCAATGGTTCCCCAAAGCCCATGAGGCAAAGGCCGATCGAGCCGACGTTGACGGAGATTCCAAGTGTCAGACACCAGTCCTTTCGAAGGGACAGCTCCGGGCTGGGCGGACCTGACCGTCGGCCTTCAGAATGCGAAAAGACGATCATTCCTCGCTCATGAAGCCGTGCGACGATCCTGTGCAGGGATTGCTGGGTGAGATCGAGCGGCTCGGTCAGGTCGGAGCGCTCGATCCCTGGGGATTTCCAGATCAGCCGCAAGAGGTCCCGTTCGTTGCGGGACGCCACTCGGGCCGGTTGTGCATCTCGCAAAAAATGCGCGGCAACATGTTTTAGCGGATCATACTTCATTTGCAGTTCGTTTTGATTTACACTGTGAGTGTGAAGCAGATTGCAGGTGCATGTTGCTTCTGTCAAATGAGGGGATTCGATCCCCTGTTTGCCGAGCTTGCTTACCTCATCAAGATTGGCCAAGCCAGCCGAGATGAGTGCATTTCAGGGACTCGAAGAGCGGGTCCGTGCGTTTGGAGGAACCCATTCGCCAGCACTGCAAGCTCGAGCGAGATGGAACGCTCGGCCTTGCGGCAGGCGGGTGCTGAAAGAGAGGATCGAGCAACATGATTTCCTCGCGATACGAGAATACGGCGCGCGCTCCTGAGCGCGAGAATTATGGGTTCGCACCGATGCATCAAGGCCGCGACTTCGAGTCGATGGTTCAAACACTGTCGGCGGGTTATGGGGTTTTCGCCGCACAGCCGCTAGGCAACGATCGAATCTTCCCCTGGGCGGCAGACTTGAGAAGAGGCAATGGATTTACGGTTCTTCACTCCGTCTTTCAAAGTTCTTGGACAGTTCGAACGCTCAATGAGACGCCGCAACACCTTGCCTTCTACCTTCCGCATACCGGATCCTTTCGGGTGTCCATTGGAAAAAGGTCGGTTGAAAGTGGAGCGGGTCACCTTCTCATGGCCAATAATCATGAGGCCGATGATCGTTTCGTCCAAGGTCCGCACACTTCGGATGTACTCTTCCTCGACTGGGGAGTCGTGAAGCGAATGCTCGTTTCACTTATGGAAACACCGCTCTCCGAGTCGCTCGACCTTGAGCCCGTTCTGGATCTTGCGACACAGTCGGGCCAGCTTATCGGCAATCTGGTACAGACAATCGTCCAGGGTATGCGCAACGGCGGTCCGCTTTTGTCCTCCCCTCTCGCCATGGCGACGATGAGCGAGACCCTCGCTCACCTCGTGATCCGATTTGGCCACCACCGCCTTTCAGGTCAAATGGAAAAAAAGAAAATATCGCTGGTTGCGCCTTGGCATGTCCGACGGGCCATCGACTATATGCATGCCAAGATCGCCGAGCCTCTCACCATGGCGATGGTTGCGGATAATGTCGGCGTTTCACTTCGCGCGCTGCAGACGGGATTCAAAGCTTTCAGGGGGACTTCTCCGGCCTGTTATCTGCGCTCCATCCGGCTGCAGGCAGCCCGCGAACAACTGCGGGATCCAACAAACCAACGATCCGTCCGCGAGATCTGCGCGATATGGGGTTTTGCGCATGCGGGCAGGTTTTCCATCATCTACCGCGGCACCTTTGGCGAGAGCCCGCGGGATACGCGACTGCGGGCAGAGCGTTTGCGTTAATTCAAGCCTTTGGGATTCTGAGGCCTTCCGACAGGTTCTTGACGCGGCGGCGCGACGCTGCGGCGCAGGACGAGATGGCATCCGAGTTCCAGGCGATGGGCCGGGCGCTGCGGGTCGTTGGCGATCAGCCTTTGTTCGATGAGTGCCAGTGCGGCGGCGCCGAGCTTGTCGGTGGGAACGCTGACCGTTGAAAGCGGCGGACGGCTGAATTCGCCGGGGACGATATCGTCGAAGCCCAGCACAGAGATCGCTTCCGGCACGCCTATGTCGCGATCGGCCAATGCCTTCAGGCAGCCGAGCGCCAGATTGTCGGCCGCGCAGAAGACGGCGGTCGCCCCTTTCAGCGTAGGATCGCGGTCGAGCAACGCATTGATGGCAGCCTCGCCGTGTCTCGGCTCATATCCCTCGGCCTCCAGAATCATATCGTCCGGCACGGGAAGCTGGGCGGCGAAATAGGCATCGGAAAAGCCGTCATATCTCCGCTGGATCGTCGTGCGGCCCTTCCAGGTCAGGTGCAGGATGCGGCGATGCCCGAGCGCCAGCAAGTGCGCGATGCCGAGCCTTGCTCCGAAGCGGTTTTCGGGTGTCACCGTATCGACCAGCATAGCGGGATCCTCGCCGTTGACGATGACGACCGGCATGTCAGGGGAGGCGAGGCTGCGGATGAGTTCCGGCTGATCGTCGTTCAGGACCACGATGCCGTCGGCACGCTCCGAAAGCGCGATCTGCCTGACATGAGCGCCGTCGATGCGCCGTCCGGTGCTGACGAAGGGTACGATCCGGATGCCGCGACGCTCGCACTCCCTTCGAAGACCGTTGAGGATCGTCCAGCTCACTAGGTTAAGGTCGCTCTCCGGCGCGGCATCATCGGGAATGGCGAGAAGCAGAACGCGCAGCGCCGCAATCGTCGCCTTCTTTCGCCGGCGGTCGAGGTAACCCAAGCGTTTGGCCGAATCCAGAACCCGTTCGCGCACTTCTATCGTCAGCGGCGCGGTTCCGTTCAGAGCGTGCGAGGCCGTGCTCAGCGATACATCAGCGTCGCGCGCGACATCCTTGAGATTGACTTTGCGTTCCACTTTATTCCGTCGCGAATTGAGGTCGTGCCTTCGAAGGCACAAGCTAACTCGATGTTTTCACATAAAAACTTCAGAAAATCTACGTGCGCTGCAGCCTATTTTTCCTGTTTCGGCGAAAACCGGCCGCAGCGCTGCCGCAAATGAGCGATGATCGCGGGCGCTGGAACCATTGGCGATCAGTGAGGCTTGGCGAGCAAGCCGTTGAACAGCAGGTCGAAATAGGTCCGCAGGAAGGCCTCCTTGTTGGGAGTGGGCACGCGGCGGTCGTCGAATATCAGTCGCAGAACCGTCGTCGTCAGGATGGGCGCGACCACGATGTCGGAAAATTCCACCGGAACCTGACGAAACTCCCCCGAGGCCATGCCCTCCAGAATGAGAGCGTCGATCTTGGCGATGATCGGCGCAATGAACTGATCGTGGTGGCGATCGATCAGGTCGGGAAAGCGCTGTCCCTCCGAAATGACGAGTCGCGTTAACTCGCGCGTCGCGCGGTCCTCGGGAATTTGCTCGTAGAAGAGTCCCAGAATTGAAACCAGTCTGTCGGTAGCGCTGCCGCTGAGCCGATCGGCGATCACGACCAGTTCCTGAAACGGCACGGAGAAGTGGTTGATCATCGCTTCGAATAGCTTTTCCTTGGTTTCGAAATAGACGTAGACCGTGCCCTTGGTGACGCCGACCCGCTCGGCGATGTCTTCGACCCTCGTTCCGGCAAAACCGCTTCTGACGAATTCCTCGAAAGCGGCATCCAGGATCTGGATGGGTCGCAGCGCTTTCTGTTCTGCGCGTGTGAGTTTCTTCTGAGCTGCCATTTTTCTCGCCTTCCTTTGTCGTGCGCGCCCTCGTTCCCTCCGGCGCAAAGTTTCATTGACTAATGCGTCAGTCAATTATATAGGAGCTGCCGTTGAGAGCAAGAGGTCTATTATGAGAACCATTCAGGTCGCCGCAGCGATCGTATGCGCCATCGGTCTCGGGTCATGCAGTGATGACAGCCGACCGGCCGGACCAACCCCGCGGCAGGTCGGTGTTGTCGTCGCCAAGCCTGAGCCGCTGGTCCAGGGCGGTGCGATCACGGGAGAAGTCCGCGCCCGCGTTCAGACCGATCTGTCCTTCCGCGTCAGCGGCAAGATCGTCGAACGGCTGGTGGAAATCGGGCAGTCCGTGAAGGCGGGTCAGCTTTTGGCCCGCATCGATCCGGAAGAGCAGAAGGCCGATCTGGACGTGGCGGCGGCCAATCTTCAGTCGGCGCAAGCGCAGCAGACCCAGGCGCAGCTGGCATTCGATCGCCAGCAGAGCCTGTTTCGAACGCAGGTGACGACCCGCGCTGCGCTCGATCAGGCGCAGGAGGCGCTTCTGACGGCCCGGGCATCGACGAAGTCGGCGCAGGCGCTTTTCGAAACCGCCCAGGACACCCTGTCCTACACCGAGCTGAAGGCGGACGTCGACGGGGTGATCACCGCCCGCAATGCCGAGGTCGGGCAGGTGGCGCAGGCCGCTCAGGTCGTCTTCACCCTTGCTCATGACGGCGACCGGGACGCCGTCTTCGAGGTGGTCGAAAGCGCCTTCCTGCGCCCGATCGCAGGCGACGGGACCGTGGCCCTCCTTTCGGACCCGACGCAAAAGATCACGGCGAAGGTTCGCGAGATTTCGCCGACGATCGATTCCTCCACCGGCACCATCAAGGTCAAGGTCGCGATCTCGAGCGACGCTCCCATTCCGCTGGGCGCTCCCGTCGTCGGAAGATTCAACTACGTCTCCCAGGACGTCATCCAGCTTCCCTGGTCGGCAATGACCGCCAAGGACGGCAAGCCAGCCGTCTGGATAGCCGATCCCGCATCGTCAGAGGTCTCTGTGCGGGCCGTCGATGTCACCGGCTACGAGACCGGCAGCTTTATCGTGAAATCGGGCGTGTCGGCAGGAGAGGTCGTGGTGACTGAAGGAACAAAGTTCCTCAGGCCCGGTGAAATCGTTTCTTATGTCAAGGAAGCTTCCAAGTGAGTATTCGTCCCAAGATAGTCGCACTAATGATGGGTACGGCCCTGATCTCCTCCTGCACGCGGCAAGAGGATAACAACGAAGAAGCGCCGCGTCCCGTGCTGTCGATGACAGTCACGCAGACGCCTGCCACCAGTCTCAGCCTGACCGGTACAGTCGAGCCGACGATCGAGACCGAGCTCGGCTTTAGGATTCTCGGGCGGATGATCGCCCGCAACGTCAATGTCGGAGAGGTCGTCAAGAAGGGCGATGTCGTCGCAGCCATCGATCCGCTGGCGCTGGAGCTTGCCGTGCGCAGCTCCCAGTCCGATGTGGAAAACAGCGACGCCCAGTTGAGGAACGCGGTGACCACCGAGCAGCGCCAGCGCGCGCTGGTGGAATCGCGCTCCGGTACCGAAGCCTCGCTCGAAGAGGCCGAGCTGGCGAGACGATCGGCCTCGGCCGCGGTCGCCAAGGCGCAGGCCAATCTCGACAAGGCCAATGAGCAGCTCGGCTATGCGCAGCTTCGCGCGGAATTCGACGGTGTGGTGACGGCGGCCTCGGCCGAGGTCGGGCAGGTGGTATCAGCCGGCCAGACGGTCGTGACCATCGCGCGGCCGGACAAGCGCGACGCCGTGGTCGACGTGCCGCAGGGCACTGCCCAGAAACTGAAGATCGGCGCGCCCTTCGAAGTGACGCTGCAGCTCGATCCCGCAATTCGTGCGTCAGGGGTCGTGCGCGAGATCGCGCCGGAGGCGGACGCCTCCACTCGCACGAGCCGAACGAAGATCGCGCTTACCGATCCGCCGGAGGCCTTCAGGCTCGGTGCCGTTATATCAGCCTCGGCCACCATTGCCGCCGATCCGGAGATCGTGCTGCCGTCTTCGGCAATCCTTGCCGGCGCCGAGGGCCCGAGCGTCTGGATCGTCGACGTGCCCGGCAAGAAGGTATCGCTGCGCCGCGTGAAGATTGACGGCGACGTCGTCGAAGGCGGCAGCGTCCGCATCGCAGAGGGGCTTGCCCCCGGAGACAGGGTGGCCGTGGCAGGCGTGCATAAACTTGAAGATGGCCAGGCCATCAGGATCGACCAGGAGATCAGCCAGTGAAGTCCTTCAACCTTTCCGACTGGGCGCTCAAACACCGTTCGCTCGTCTGGTACTTCATGATCGTCTTCATTCTCGCCGGCGCCTTCTCCTATTTGAACCTCGGCCGCGAGGAAGACCCGAACTTCACGATCAAGACAATGGTGATTACGGCGCAGTGGCCCGGCGCTTCCGCCGAAGAGATAACGCGGCAGGTGACGGACAGGATCGAAAAGAAGCTTCAGGAATTGGAGTCGCTTGACTACACCAAGAGTGAGACCGTCGCTGGCCAGACGACCGTCTTCGTCGAACTGCTGCCGACCACCAAGGCTGGGGATGTCGCGCCGACCTGGCTGCGCATCCGCAACATGATCGCCGACATTAAGGGAGATTTTCCGAGCGGTGTCGTCGGACCTTTCTTCAACGATCGCTTCGGCGACGTGTTCGGAAACATCTACGCCTTCACGAGCGATGGGCTGACCCAGCGGCAGCTTCGCGACCTCGTGGAAAACGCCCGCTCCGAGGTTCTGACCGTGCCCAATGTCGGCAAGGTCGATGTGGTCGGCGCTCAGGATGAAGCGATTTACCTCGAATTCTCCACGCGCCAGATCGCAGCACTCGGCATCGACCAGCAGTCGGTGATCAGCACCCTGCAGGCGCAGAACGCCGTTACCCAGTCCGGCTTTGTCGATGCCGGGCCGGAGCGTATCGCCTTGCGGGTGAGCGGACAGTTCACCTCCGAGGAAAGCCTGCGGTCGATCAACCTTCGCATCAACGACCGCTTCTTTCCGCTGACCGACGTCGCCACGATCAAGCGCGGTTATGTCGATCCGCCGTCGGCGCTGTTCCGCTTCAATGGCGAACCGGCGATCGGACTTGCGATCGGCATGAAGCAGGGCGCCAATCTGCTGGAGTTCGGCGAGGCGCTGGACGCGCAGATGAAACGTATCGTTGCCGATCTTCCGATCGGCGTCGATGTCCACCGCGTTTCCGATCAGCCGGCCGTCGTCGACGAAGCGGTTTCGGGCTTCACCCGCGCGCTCTTCGAAGCGATCGCTATCGTGCTTGTCATCAGTTTCATCAGCCTCGGCTTGCGCGCCGGCATGGTGGTGGCGATTTCCATCCCTCTTGTGCTCGCCATCACCTTCGTGGTGATGGAATATTCCGGCATCTCGCTGCAGCGTATTTCGCTCGGCGCGCTCATCATTGCGCTCGGACTGCTCGTCGACGACGCCATGATTGCCGTAGAGATGATGGTGGCCCGTCTGGAAGCGGGCGACGATCTCAAGAAAGCCGCCACTTACGTCTATACATCGACGGCTTTTCCGATGCTGACGGGAACGCTCGTCACCGTCGCGGGCTTCATTCCCGTTGGTCTCAACAACAGCGCCGCAGGCGAATTCACTTTCACGCTTTTCGTGGTCATCGCGGTTTCGCTGGTTGTCTCCTGGATCGTGGCGGTGCTGTTCACGCCGCTTCTCGGCGTCACCATCCTGCCGAAGACCATGAAGTCGCATCACGAGAAGAAGGGCCGCTTCGCCTCCTTCTTCTCCTGGCTTCTGGGGCTGGCGATGGGCTGGCGCTGGATCACCATCGCGCTCACCGTCGCCGTGTTCGGCCTCTCGGTCGTCGGCATGGGGCTGGTGCAGCAGCAGTTCTTCCCGAACTCGGACAGGACCGAGCTCGTCGTCGACTGGAACCTGCCGCACAACAGCTCGATCGCCGAGACCAACAGGCAGATGGCCAAGTTCGAAAAGGAGATGCTGGCCGGCAACAAGGACATCGATCACTGGACCACTTATGTCGGCCAGGGCGCGCCGCGCTTCATCCTCTCCTTCGATGTGCAGACGCCTGATGTCTCGTTCGGACAGACGGTGATCGTCACCAAGGGGCTTGACGTGCGCGACAAGGTGCGGGCGGACCTGCAGGGCTATCTGACGAAAACCTTTCCCGGCACCGACGCCTTCGTCAAGCTCCTCGATATCGGCCCTCCGGTGGGCAAGCCGGTCCAGTACCGGGTCAGCGGCCCCGATATCCAAAAGGTGCGTGACATCTCCCAGCAATTTGCCGGCATCGTCGGTACGCATCCGCTTCTCGCCAACATGGTCCTGGACTGGAACGAGCCCTCCCGCGTCGTCAAGGTCGATGTGCTGCAGGACAAGGCGCGCCAACTCGGCGTCTCCTCCGAGGATATCGCCACCGCCCTTAACGGCATCGTCGAAGGCTCGACGGCGACGCAGATCCGCGACGACATCTACCTGGTCAATGTCATCGGGCGGGCCAGGGCATCGGAGCGCGGTTCCATCCAGACGCTGCAGAACCTTCAACTTTCCACCTCCAACGGCAAGGTCGTGCCGCTCTCAGCCGTCGCCAATTTCCGCTACGAGCTCGAGCAACCGACGATCTGGCGTCGCGACCGGCAGCCCACCATCACGCTCAAGGCAGCCGTTATCGGCTCGACGCAGCCGGCCACGATCGTCGACCAGTTGAAGCCGAAGGTGGAAGAATTCCAGAAGAGCCTGCCCGTGGGATACAAGGTGGAAATCGGCGGCGCGGTCGAATCCAGCGCCGAGGCGCAAGGGCCGATCGCGGCGGTCGCTCCGATGATGCTGTTCGTAATGGCGACGATCCTGATGATCCAGCTGCAGAGCTTCAGCCGCCTGTTCCTGGTCTTTGCGGTGGCTCCGACGGCTCTAATCGGTGTGGTTGCGGCGCTGTTGCTGAGCCATGCGCCGATGGGCTTCGTCGCCATCCTCGGCGTGCTGGCGCTGATCGGCATCCTGATCCGCAACTCCGTCATCCTCGTCGTGCAGATAGAGCATCTGCGCGCCGAAGGTGTCCCGGCCTGGCAGGCCGTCATCGAGGCGACCGAACATCGCATGCGGCCGATCATGCTGACGGCAGCGGCCGCCACCCTCGCGCTGATCCCGATCTCGCGCGAGATATTCTGGGGACCGATGGCTTACGCCATGATGGGCGGCATCGTCGTCGGAACCGCGCTCACCCTGCTGTTCCTGCCGGCGCTCTACGTCGCGTGGTTCAGGATCCCGAGGGATGAAGGCGCCCAGGCCGGTGCCGCGGCAGAGGCGTGAGGAAGCTAGTGGCTATTTCATGCCGCCGTGGCTGCAACACGGACTGGAACGCAATGCGTGGGATGGCACAAGCGATTGCCATCCCACGCGGGAGCAGGAATCGCACTCCGAGTGACGACATGGGCAAAACCACACTCGTGACCGCCAGCGACCTTTGGAAGAATGGATCGATGGCGGAGCGGCATTCCCGAGAGGTGTCGAAGGGAACTCCTGCTGGTCCGCCGAGCATCGCTGCGGCCATCACCGTTGGCATCGCCCTGGCGATGCTTGGCGGCTGCGCCACGCGGCCATCGCCGGATGTCCTGCAACCCGTGCATCTCGATAAGCCCGTTTCGCTGAACAAGCAGGTTCATGGCGAGAAGGCCCCGGATCGGGTGAGGGTCCTCGCCGCCACGAATCGAACCCCCGACAGAGTGCGCGGCGGTTTCGGCAGCGCATGGGCCGAGACGCTCACCTATGAGGAGTATGAGTTTTCGGTTCCTCCCGACCGAAAGGATACCGCGATCACCTATCCGACCGCGACGCCGGATCCCGAGCGGCAATTTGCCGTCATCGAGCGCGAGCAACTGCCGAAGGATGCCTTCGTGCAACAGGCGCTCGGTTCCGTGCAGGCCGACGGCACCGTTGGCATCTTCGTGCATGGCTACAACTACAGTTACCAGGAGGCGCTTTACCGCACCGCGCAGATCGCCGCGGATGCGAATATACCGGGTGCCCCGATTCTGTTCTCCTGGCCTTCGGCCGCGGCGGTCGCCGGCTATGTCGCCGACCGCGATGCGGCCCTGTCTTCGCGCACCGAACTCGCCTCGCTCGTCACGTCGCTGTCGGCTTCGGGCAAGGTGAAGCGTATTGTCCTTTTCGGACACAGCATGGGCGGGTTTCTGGTCATGGAAACGGTGCGCCAGCTCAAGCTGCAGCATCGCGACGATGTCATCGGCAAACTGGCGGTGTTGCTTGCCGCCCCCGACATCGATGTCGACGTTTTCCGCGCCCAGCTGAAGGACGTCGGGCGGATGCCGATCCCGATATCGCTTCTCGTTTCGAAGGACGACCGGGCGCTCGTGGCCTCGAGTTTCATCGCCGGAGAGCGGCCGCGCGTCGGGCGCCTTGATATCGACGATCCCGTCGTCGAGGAGGCTGCCGTGAAGGAAAGGCTTCGGGTCATCGACATCACGTCGATCCAAGCGTCCGACGGGCTGGGGCACGACCGCTACGCATCGCTCGCCAGGTTCGGCGCGCAGCTCGCCTCCTTCGAGAGCGGCAGGCGTTCGACCGCTGGTGACGTCGGCGCTTACGTCTTCGACGCCGCAGGTGCCGCGGTTGCAAGCCCGTTTCGCCTGGCTGGGCGTGTCGTCGGCTCACAGTGAACGCTTTCGCCAAGGACCGATCCGGCTCCGGCGATGGCTAATTCTCAGGCATCGCCAAGAGATGTGCATAATGTGACTATTAAATTGTCAGATGCACAAAGGAGGAGCAGACTTCCGGCTGTGGTCGATTTGACCTCAGGGATATGGGAGGGCATTCATGAGCATTCGAAATCCGTCTCCCTCGTTGTACAACGAGGATCTTGCACCCGCCGAGGAGCGTAAATGGGGTGCATTCAGTATCTTTAACGTCTGGACATCCGACGTTCACAGCCTGTGGGGCTATTATCTGGCGGCGAGCCTGTTCCTGCTGTGCGGCAGCTTCGTCAATTTCGTCATCGCTATCGGCATCGGATCGCTGGTCATTTTCGTGTTGATGAGCTTGGTCGGCAATGCCGGCGTGCGCACCGGCGTACCTTTTCCGGTGCTGGCGCGCGCCTCCTTCGGCACATTCGGGGCGAATGTTCCGGCCCTTGTCCGGGCCGTGGTCGCCTGCTTCTGGTACGGGGCGCAGACCGCCGCTGCATCCGGCGCCATCGTCGCCTTGCTGATCCGCAACGACAGCCTGCTCGCCTTTCATCAGAACAGCCATATGCTCGGCCACTCGACCCTCGAACTCATCTGCTATGTGATCGTCTGGGCGCTGCAGCTGCTGATCATTCAGCGGGGGATGGAAACGGTTCGCAAGTTCCAGGATTGGGCCGGTCCGGCCGTCTGGATCATGATGCTGATCCTTGCGGTCTATCTGGTCGTCAAATCAGGCACCTTCTCCTTCGGTGCCGAAATTCCGCGCGACGTGCTGATCGAAAAGACCAAGGATGCCGGCGTGCCGGGCGAGCCAGGCTCGGTCGCAGCGCTTGCCGCCGTGTCCGCCACCTGGATCACCTATTTCGCGGCGCTCTACCTGAACTTCTGCGATTTCTCGCGTTACGCAACGAATGAAAAGGCGCTCAGGAAAGGCAATCTTTGGGGGCTGCCGATCAATCTCCTGGCATTCTGCCTCGTCGCAGGTGTGACGACCACCGCCGCCTTCACCGTCTACGGGGAGGTCCTGCTGCATCCGGAAATGATATCGGCGAAATTCGAAAGCTGGTTCCTGGCGCTGCTTGCGGCGCTGACATTTGCGATCGCAACGCTCGGCATTAACGTCGTGGCGAATTTCGTGTCGCCGGCCTTCGACTTCGCCAATGTCTTCCCGCGCCAGATCAACTTCAAACGCGGGGGATATATCGCCGCAATGATCGCTCTCGTGCTTTACCCGTTTGCCCCCTGGGAGACAGGTGCGGCGCATTTCGTCAATTTCATCGGATCGACCATGGGACCGATCTTCGGCGTCATGATGGTGGACTACTATCTCATCCGCAAGAGCCAGCTGAACGTCGAGGCGCTTTACCATGAGAATGGCGAGTTCCGCTTCCAGAACGGATGGCACGGCAATGCCTTCATCGCATTCGCGGTCGGCGCGCTTTTCTCCTCGATCCTGCCGACCTTCACCAGCATCCTGCCGGATTGGTGGGGTACCTATGGCTGGTTCTTCGGCGTCGGAATCGGCGGGGCGATCTATTTCGTGCTGAGAATGGGCGCGCGGCGCAATCCAGCCTTCGCGTCATGACAAACGAAGGGCGCCCGGCATTGCCGCGCGCCCTTTATCGACTCCTGTTGCCGATAGTTCAGCGGCGTGCGGCAACCGCATGCACCGTTGCGCGGGCCATTGGTTGTTCCATTGTTCTAGCGGTGGAGCGAAGGGCTGAGGATTGGCTAGATGCGGCGTCGTCGAGCCTGAACTGGCTGATGAGTTCGCGCAGCGTCTGGGCCTGCTGGGCTAGCGAATCGGAGGCAGCGGTCGATTGTTCCACCATGGCCGCGTTCTGTTGCGTGGTCTGATCCATGCGATTGACGGCGACGTTGACTTCGCTGAGGCCGACCGACTGCTCTTTCGCCGAGGTGGCGATCGAATCCATATGGTGATTGATCTGGCTGATGAAGCCACCAATGGTCTTCAGGGCCTGGCCGGTGTCGCGCACAAGCTTGACACCGCTTTCCACCTCTTTCGACGAGTTCTGGATAAGACCCTTGATCTCCTTGGCAGCCGTTGCGGAACGCTGCGCAAGTTCGCGCACCTCCTGGGCGACGACGGCAAAGCCCTTGCCGGCCTCGCCGGCTCTTGCCGCTTCCACGCCGGCATTCAGCGCGAGAAGATTGGTCTGGAATGCAATTTCATCGATGACACTGATGATGTTGGAAATCTGCTGAGACGAGGTTTCGATCCGCCCCATTGCCTCCTCGGCGTGGGACACGACCTCGGCGGAGATCCCGGCGCTGCGATTTGCCTCGGTGGCGACCGTGCGCGTCTCCTCGGTTCGCTTGCTGGAGTTCGACACATTCGCCGTGATCTCTTCCAGCGCAGCCGCGGTTTCTTCGAGCGACGCTGCCTGCTCCTCCGTGCGTTTTGAAAGATCGCCCGCACCTGAGGAGATCTCCCGCGAGCCTTCGTCGATCGTGCCGATGCTTTCGGAAATCGCTCGAAGCGTTGTGCCAAGCTGCGTGACAGACTGGTTGAAGTCACGGCGCAGCGCCTCGAAGTCGGGTGCGAAGGCCTCGTTGAGCTGGAAGGCCAGGTCGCCTGCGGCCAACCGCTTTAGACCGGCGGCGAGGCCCGAGGTGGCGATGCGTAGCCGCTCCGAGGCGTCGGCTTCGGCCTGCCTCTGTGCGGCAACGCGGTCGGTCTCCGCTCTATTGCGATTCTCCTCGGCTTCCATCGCCATCCGCTTGTTGGTGATCGCGGCCTGGCGGAAGATTTCGACCGCCTCCGCCATCGACCCGATTTCGTCGGCGCGGTCGGCGAACGGGATCTCCGAACCGGTGTCCCCGTCGGCCAGCCGTCGCATCGAAGCGGTGATGCCGGTAATCGGATTGGCGATGCTCTTCAGCACGAAGGCGACAGCGCCGAGAACGAGCAATCCGGCAACACCGATCGTTGCAAGCAGGTAGAATTCTATGGAGGCGAAGGTCTCCTTGCTGAGGTCGGCAGCCTTCTTGCTGCCACTGACGTTCAACTCGACCAGGGCCGCTGTGGCTTCCTTGAGCTTGTCCGAATAGGAGCGCATCTCCCCGCCGAGATATTTCCCGGCTTCTTCGGTCTTGTTGGCGCGGGAAAGATCAAGCAACTGCGCGCTACTGGCGATGTAGCCTTCGACGCTTTCATCGATCGTCTTGATCAACTCGCGCTCGTGGTCGGATGAAGCCAGAGGAAGGTAGGCGTCCGCCGATTTGCGAATCGCATCCTCGGCGACCTTGATGGCCTCTTCGCGTGTTTTCTTTTCCGCCTCCGTCTGCGCAATGATGTGATCGCGGTAAACGAGGCGCAAATTCGTCATGGCGAGATTGATCGCCTGGGAAGCCTGTACGCTCGGCAACCAATTACTGGCAATCTCTTCCGTCGATCCGTTCGTCTTCCGAAGACCATCGACCGCGAGATAGGCGACAAGGCCGAAAAGAAGAGCTATGCCACTGAAAATCAACAGCAAACTTGATTTGATGTTTGGGCGGCGCATTGAAAGTCCTCGATCGAACTTCCGGCTTCTGACCGGACTGGATGAGGAGTTTCTAACAAAAACAATTTAACGATTTGCTCAATATGTAAAACGCCGTTTACCACCTTTTTGGAAAGCCTATGTCGCTTTTGCGCTCAGGGGGCTGTCTACGCACGCCACTACGCTCTCAACTGGCTGATCGGCTACATGGATCAGGACTGGGACGATATTTCCACGGATACGTGATTGCACGCGCCTTGCCACGATGAAGGCGCTGGGTCAGCCCTCCACATCGAGGCAGATGCATGTTTTACGAAATAGCATTATGATGGGCTGACCGCCTGACCGGCAGACGGATGGCTGCGGATATGTGATCCGTGCGGGAGTGGAGGACGGCAGGATTTGGAACAGCTGAAGAATCTGGACAGCATTTCCCCGCGGGCCGGCAGCGGTTCGACATCGCCGCCCTATGAACGTCCCGGCGTCGTGGCTGCTGCCGTTTACCAGCATGGGCAACGCATTCGCGACATCAGGATAGAAGAGGCCGGTGAATGGCGAGGCCGGGAGAATGCCGTCGTCTGGATCGGCCTGCACGAGCCGGATGAAGTGCTGCTGCACCAGGTCCAGGCCGAGTTCAATCTCCATGCCTTGGCGATCGAGGACGCGGCACAGCCCCACCAGCGACCGAAGCTGGAGACCTATGGGGACGCAATGTTCATCGTTGCCCGGACCGCCCATATGAAGGATGACGAAATCGTCTTCGGCGAAACGCATTTGTTCGTCGGTCGCGGTTATGTCGTCTCGGTCCGCCACGGGGACTCGTCCTCGTACCTGGCGGTGCGGCAGCGGTGCGAGGCGACGCCGACGGCGCTGGCCCACGGCGAGAATTATATTCTTTATTCCATCCTGGATTTCATCGTCGACAACTACATGCCGGTGATCGAGGTCGTGCAGGAGGAGGTCGAAAAACTTGAAGATCTGGTGCTGCGCGAACAGCTGGCAAAGTCCGACATCGAACGGCTTTACCTCTTACGCCGCAAGCTTCTGCGGCTGCGCAATGCCGTGGTGCCGCTCGTCGACGTCTGCCGGCGATATGAGCATGTCGATCTTCCCGGCATGGATCCGACGCTGCAATCGCTGTTTCGCGATGTGACCGATCATGTGCGCCGGGTCCAGGAGGATATCGACGCGCTGCGCGAGGTGCTGGCCTTCGCCTTCGAGGCCAGTGTGATGATCGGCCAGACGGAGCAGACGGCGATTGCCCGCAAGCTTGCCGCCTGGGCGGCGATCCTCGCCGTTCCCACCGCGATCGCCGGTATCTACGGCATGAATTTCAGCGATATGCCGGAACTGAAATTCCAGTATGGCTATTTCTTCGTGCTGGGTGTCATTGCCGTCTTGTGTCTGGGTCTGTTCGGTTTTTTCCGCCGAAGGAAGTGGCTGTAATTGCCAGAGGCGCGTCACCGCAGCGCGCGCAGCAGCCGATCTCGATGTTTGCTGATGTAGTCGATGTCGTTTAGATACAGCCGATCGTCTCCTGCGGCCACGTCCTCCACGAAGGTCTCGTCTCCGGCCGAGGCCCTTGTTTGCATGAAATTCACGAGCGCCTGAAGCCGCCTGCAGATCGTCTCCGGCAGCTGGCGCCGCTCTTCTGCCGTCGTGCCGTAAGCCATGCAGAAGATTTCCGTCCGCCGCAGCTGCTCATCAAGGCCTGATATCACGCCGGGATTGGAAGGATCGGACAAGGGCCCCCAGCGGTAAACAGCATAGGCCAGATCCCATAGGCGCGGCGCGGGATGGGCGGCGTCGAAATCGATGACCCCGACAGCCTCATGTTCTGCGGTTGCGACATTGTAAGGCGCATAATCTCCGTGGCAGACGATCTCGCGCGGTTCCTGCGGCGGCAGCATCCATGTCTGGACCTCGCCATCCCTTGCCAGAAACCCTTGAGACGCCGAGTGAAAATCGCGCAGAAGCCTGGCCGCGGAAATCAGCATGGTCTCTGATCCGACAAATGGGTCACGCAAGTCTTCGCAGACGCGCCCGGAGACGTAGCTGACGATCTCCTGGCCTTCCCCTGTGATGTCGATCGGCACCGGCGCTCCCAGAAAGTCTCTGGTCCTGAGATGGCGCAAAAACCGATGAACCGTCGGCGTCCATACGCCTGATGGTCTGATGACGGTGTTGCCGTCACGCCAGATCTGCCCGGCTCGCCCGCCCTCCAATGGTTTCACGTCATGGTCTCCTGCATGCTATCCCCTATGCGTGATTCCGTTTTTCGATATGGGCCTGAACCGTGGCGCCAAGATTTGTCTCGTGGCAGTTCCGGTAGAATGTCACCGTATCCAAAGGCATCCCGTCGGGAATGATGACGAAATCTTCAAGCCGGAAGTCGCTTGAGCGGCTGAGTTGTCCATCCGCCAGTTGGTTTTCGCTCAACCCATCGACACGATCGGCCAAGGCTTCGAAATAGACGAGGTTCGCATTCACCGTTGAAGGTGAAGACGTCTGGCCATGCGCGGGGATGACCAGTCTCGCATCGAGGTCACGGATACGCTCCAGCGAGGAACGGATCAGGCGAAGGTCTTCGGCACTTTTGCTCCAGACTTCGGGAATGGGGTATTCCACCGCATCGACCGCCAGGCAGATGCGAAGTTCGGGGATCCATACGGCGATATGGTCGGGCGTGTGCCCGGGCGTATGGATCAGTTCGAGCGTGAGATCGCCGCCGTTGAGAACCATCGAGCCGGAGAGGGTGATATCGGGACCGATGAGCTCGACATTCCGAAATCTCGATTCCTGACTGGCCTTGTCTCTGAGGATCTGCTGCGCGGAGGGATCACGCAAGCGGTCGAGCGCCGCGGCATGCGCTATGATGGGAGCGCGGCCCGCAATGGCGGCATTTCCCCAGAAATGATCCCAATCCATGTGCGAGTTGATGACCATCAGCGGGCGAGCTGCAGCCTTCTCTTCAAGCAGATCCAGCGCCATTCGGCATAGCTCGGGCGTCCCGAGCGTATCGATCAGGACGTTGAACCTCTCGGTCCGGACAAACACGCCATCGACTTCGTCGCCCGCTCGAACGATCACGATCCGGTCGTCAAGTTCGGGATAGGAGCACAGTTCTACCGATACATCCACGTCTGGTTGTCTCTATTGCAATCGAAGTGTTTTCATTCAGTACATCAAATCTTGCTCAGGTGCCCGCCCTTAAGGATGGTGCGACTTCCGCTCTACGGGAACATGCACATCCCAAGTTTTCATCACGGTGTTCGGCACCGCGGCTGCGCAAATCACCATGACGCTGGGTTTCGAACGGCCGAGGCTCGTCGGCGTCCATTGTGTTTGGAGCGGGACCGCGCATCGAGGAACCAGCACCTTGGCGTTGGGCTCCAACGCTTGCCATTGCTCGCTCCCCTTGGCGTTCTCACCCGAGATGAAACGCCTGGCCTCCTCGCGGATCTCAAACAGGCCGTGCTTGTGAGGAGTCGAACGATCGGTATCGATGCTCCAGGAGGCGAGGGACGAGACGCACGCTGCAAGCGTTGCAGTGACGAGTATCGTTCGAAACACCGATGCGCCGTCAACAGCCAAATGGGTACCCTCCTGGGAGAGGCGAGACTACCCAAAAGCGGCATGAATCCTCAAGCACTCTCTGCATTATTGAGCGCCGTTGATGAGCGAACGTCGGTGCGATCGGTGATCGTCGCGCATCGCGAATTGGCGGTTTCGGTGGAACAACCACCGCCAAGGGAAGTTTGCATGGAAAGCAACTCGAGGCGGCGGCCGATGCCATTTTCTACGAACCAGGGTGTGTTGAGCACCCCACCCCGGATCTATTATGTCAATCCGCTTCTACTTCAGGGCATCGACGCATGGCGCGAGGTTTTCGACCATGCGGCGGATACGGGTTTCGATCGTGTGCTGACGGCGCCTCTCTTCGACCGGGGCGGGGAGTGCAGCGTCTTTGCCCCGCGGGACTTCGATCGCCTCGATCCTCCGCTGTCGCTCGGGAGCGCGGTCGAGGATGGGGTAGCGCGCTTGGCGGAGGCTGCCGGCAAGAGCGGTGTCGCCTTGATGATGGACCTGATGCTCGATGGCAAGTCTCGGGATCCCGAAGCGGGCTTTCATCCCGTCGACCCCCGTCGCTCACCATTAGACCCGGCGGAGCCGATGTCCGCGATGGCGGCGGAGTCTCAATCCCGGCTATTGGAAGAATGGACCGAACGGCTGCGAAGACTGGCCCCTCTAGGCCTCTCCGGCTACCGGGTGCTCGGGATCGATCGCGCCGCGCCGACGCTCTTCAAATCGCTGATTTCGGCGGTGCGCGAGAAGGCGGACGCGCAATTCTTCGCCTGGACCCCCGGCACCGATTTCGGCGCGAGGGAAGCGGTCAAGGATGCAGGCTTCGATGGATGTTTTTCATCGATGGCCTGGTGGGATTTCGACGAGAGATGGTTTATCGAAGAACACCGCGTGCAGGCGTTATTCGGCCGGCAGATCGCCTTTCCGGAGCCGCCATTCTCCCGGCGGATCGCGCACGGAACCGAGAGCCGCGAAATCCTCGAACGGCGCGCCGTCCGTGCGCTGCGCCTTGCCGCCGCGCTCGGTGGTGGCGTGATGGTTCCGATGGGCTTCGAGTATGGCGCAGCCACGCCGCTCGATCCGACCCATGGGAATGGAACGGGCTTGCGAGGCCTGCGCCATGACCTCGCTTTCGATATCTCCTCCCAAATTCGCCTTGCGAACACGGAAATCGGCAAGAACCCAGATGCCTTCGCTGCAACGCTTCGGCTCATCCGCAACGCCAATGGCCCGGTCTCAGCGCTTCTGCAATCCGAGGCGGAAGACCTTCGCAGCACGGAGAATGTGCGCTTCATCTTAATCAACAGGGACCTTCGGAAAAGCGCGCCCGCTCCGGTTACGGCACTTCGCGAAGCGGCTTCGGGTTTTCTTCCCGTGGCTGCCGGCAGCGCGGCTCTACGGCTGCGGGCAGGGGAGACCCTGGTAATCGAAGGCAAAGCGCCGGCACCGATCACATCCCGGCCCATTCTCGATATCGAGCAGGCGACGGCGTCGCCGCGGCTCGCCATCGAAAACATCCTGCCGCGCGTCGATGAAGGGCGCTTCCCAGTCAAGCGAGTGGTCGGCGACATCGTCACCGTCGAGGCAGATATATTCGCAGACGGCCACGACCCGATCGCCGCCGTCCTGCTCTGGCGGCCGCTCGATGCGGCGGACTGGAACGAGACGGAGATGCAGCTGGTCGAAAACGACCGCTGGCGCGCCGAATTCCTGTTGGAGCGGACCGGCCGCTATGAGTTTGCCGTCGAGGCATGGAGGAACCTGTTTGCGATCTTTCGCTACGAACTGACGAAGAAGAACGATGCCAGGCTGGACCTGAAGCTCGAGCTGCAGGAGGGGGTGAATCTCGTCCGCTCGGCTGAGACCCAGGCCAGCACAGCGCTCAGCGCGGAATTGAAAGCCCTTGCCGACCGTCTCGAACACGCGCCGGATGCCGAGCGCGCGGCGATCCTGCTTGATCCTAAGACATCGGAACTGATGAACAAGGCCGACAGGCGGCCGTTTCGGCTTTGCTCGGCGGCAAGCGCCGTCGATGCCGAACGTGAGGCCGCCGCCTTTGCCAGCTGGTACCAGATCTTCCCGCGCTCGCAGAGTGGCGATCCGGACCGGCATGGCACGTTCGACGACGTCATCGCGAGATTGCCGGCCATCCGCGATATGGGCTTCGACGTGCTCTATTTCCCGCCAATTCATCCGATCGGTTCGACCAACCGCAAAGGCCGCAACAACAGCCTGAAAGCCGCGCCGGATGATCCCGGAAGCCCCTATGCCATAGGCTCGGAGGATGGCGGCCACGATGCCATCCATCCAGAACTTGGCGAGTTCGAGGATTTCCGGCGGCTGATCGAGGCGGCGGGCCGGCATCGCCTGGAGATCGCCCTCGACCTCGCAATCCAGGCGTCGCCGGATCACCCCTGGCTCACGGAGCATCCTGGCTGGTTCGACTGGCGTCCCGACGGCACGATCAAATATGCCGAAAACCCGCCGAAGAAATACGAGGACATCGTCAACGTCGATTTCTACACCAGGGATGCGCTACCTTCGCTATGGGTGGAGCTCAGGGATGTCGTCCAGCTTTGGGTGGACCAGGGCGTCAAACTTTTTCGCGTCGACAATCCACACACCAAGCCCTTTCCGTTCTGGGAATGGCTGATCGGAGACATCAGGGCGCGTCATCCCGATGTCGTCTTCCTGTCGGAAGCCTTCACCAAGCCGAAGGTCATGTACAGGCTGGCAAAGATCGGCTTTTCCCAGTCCTACACCTATTTCACCTGGCGCAATGCCAAGTGGGAACTCGAGCAATATATGCGGGAGCTGACGGAGACGGCGGCGAAGGAATTCTTCCGCCCGCATTTTTTCGTCAACACCCATGATATCAATCCGGATTTCCTGCAGAACGCACCGCGCCCGGCCTTCCTGATCCGCGCAGCCCTTGCCGCCACCCTCTCGGGCCTGTGGGGCGTCTATAACGGTTTCGAACTTTGCGAGGGGCGCCCCGATGCCAAGCGCAAGGAATATGCCGATAGCGAGAAGTACGAGATCCGCGCCTGGGACTACGACCGACCGGGCAACATCATCGCCGAGATCAGCATGCTCAACCGCATCCGGAGTGAAAATACCGCGCTGCATTCACATCTCGGGCTGACGCTGCTGAATGCACGAAATGGCAATATCCTGTTTTTCGAGAAGGCAAGCCGTGCGCGTGACAACGTCCTGCTGATCGCCATCAGCCTCGACCCCCACAATTTCCAGCAAAGCGATGTCGAGCTGCCGCTCTGGCAGTGGTCGCTCGGGGATGGCGGCACGCTGGATGCCGAAGATCTGATCGGCGGGCATCGTTTCAAGTGGACTGGCAAATGGCAGAGCATCGGGCTCAATCCCCACGTCCTGCCCTATGCGATCTGGCGTATTCGCTCAAGGGAGGCATGAATGGACACGACGAATACCGATGGCTCGCATCAGCCGCTGTGGTACAAGGATGCGATCATTTACCAGCTGCATATCAAGTCGTTCTACGACGCCAATGGCGACGGCGTCGGCGACTTTGCCGGTCTGCACCAGAAGCTCGATCACATCGCAGCGCTCGGCGTCAACGCCATCTGGCTGCTGCCGTTCTTTCCCTCTCCGCGCCGCGACGACGGCTATGATATCGCTGATTACGGCAATGTCAGCCCCGACTACGGGACGGTGGAGGATTTTCGCGCCTTCGTCGATGCCGCCCACCGGCGCAATATCCGCGTCATTATCGAGCTCGTCATCAACCACACCTCTGACCAGCATCCCTGGTTCCAGCGCGCGCGCCAGGCGCCAGCGGGGTCGCCGGAGCGCGACTTCTACGTCTGGTCGGATACCGATCAGAAGTTTCCGGAAACGCGCATCATTTTCATAGACACGGAAAAATCCAACTGGACATGGGATGCTGTCGCCGGCGCCTACTACTGGCACCGCTTCTATTCGCATCAGCCCGACCTGAATTTCGACAGCCCGCTCGTCATGGAGGAACTCCTGAAGGTGATGCGCTTCTGGCTGGAAACCGGCATCGACGGGTTTCGCCTCGACGCGATCCCCTACCTCGTCGAGCGTGAGGGGACGATCAACGAAAACTTGCCGGAAACCCACGCAATCCTCAAACGCATCCGCGCTGCGCTCGATGCCACCCATCCCGGTGTGATGCTGCTTGCCGAGGCCAATCAATGGCCGGAGGACACGCGCGAGTATTTCGGCGAGGGTGACGAATGCCACATGGCCTTCCACTTCCCGCTGATGCCGCGCATGTATATGGCGATCGCCAAGGAGGACCGGTTTCCGATCACCGATATCCTGCGGCAGACGCCTGAGATTCCCGACAACTGCCAATGGGCGATCTTCCTTCGCAACCACGACGAGCTGACGCTCGAAATGGTGACCGACGCCGAGCGCGACTATCTTTGGGAGACCTATGCATCCGACAAGCGTGCCCGCATCAATCTCGGGATCAGGCGGCGCCTGGCACCGCTGATGGAGCGCGACCGCCGGCGGATCGAGCTGATGAACGCGCTGCTTCTCTCGATGCCGGGAACGCCGGTGATCTATTACGGCGACGAGATCGGCATGGGCGATAATATCTACCTCGGCGACCGGGATGGGGTCAGGACGCCGATGCAATGGTCTCCGGACCGCAATGGCGGCTTCTCCAGGGTAGACCCGGCGCGTCTCGTCCTGCCGCCGGTGGCCGACCCGCTCTACGGTTTCGAGGCCGTCAACGTCGAGGCGCAGAGCACGGACGCGCATTCGCTGCTCAACTGGACGCGCAAGATGCTGGCGCTGCGCGGCAGCCATCCGGCCTTCGGCCGTGGTTCGTTGCGGTTCCTCGCACCGGAGAACCGCAAGATCCTCGCCTATCTCAGGGAATATGAAGGCGAGACCCTGATGTGCGTCGCAAATCTCTCACGGCTGCCCCAGGCCGTCGAACTCGACCTCTCGAGTTTCGAGGGCCGCGTGCCGATCGAATTGACCGGCATGTCGCCCTTTCCGCCGATCGGCCAGCTGACCTATCTGCTGACACTGCCGCCCTACGGATTCTTCTGGTTCCAATTGGAGGCCGATGCCGACCCGCCGGCATGGCGCACCGCGCCGCCGGAGCAGCTTCCCGATCTGGTGACGATGGTAATCCGCCGCGGCCTGCTCGATCTTGTCGATGAACCCAAGCTTGCACGCGTCCTCAGCAATGAAATTCTGCCTGCCTATCTCGGCAAGCGGCGGTGGTTCGGGGCGAAGGATCAGCCGCTTCAGGCGGCGCGCCTGATTTCCGCAACGCCGATACCGTTTGCCGACGGGATCGTTCTCGGCGAATTGGAGGCCGTGCTGCCGAACCATAGCGAATCCTACCAGCTGCCGCTGGCAGTCGCCTGGGACGATGCGCAACCCTCCGTACTGACCCAGCAGCTCGCGCTCGGACGGATTCGCCAAGGCAGGCGGGTCGGCTTCCTGACGGACGGATTTGCTGTGGAGGCGATGGCGCGCGGTATCCTGCGCGGGCTTGGCGACCGCTCGCGCATTACCGGCCGCACCGGCACACTTGAATTTCTCGGCACGGAGCGGCTCGACCGTCTGGCCGTCACCGACGACCTTCCGGTCCATTGGCTCTCGGCCGAGCAGTCCAACAGTTCGCTGATCGTCGGCGACCTCGCGATGATCAAACTGATCAGGCACATCTTTCCTGGAATCCATCCGGAGGTCGAGATGACGCGCTATCTCACCCGCGCCGGCTATGACCACACCGCCCCCTTGCTGGGCGAGGTCGCGCACACGGATTCCAGCGGACGCCGTTCGACATTGATCATCGTCCAAGGCGCGATCCGCAATCAGGGGGACGCCTGGAACTGGATGCTGAACAACCTGCGCCGTGGGGCAGACGAACTCGTGCTCAACGATCCGGCCGTCCAGCCCGGCGACGACGTCTTCCAGCCGCTGATCAGCTTCGTCGCGATGGTCGGCATGAGATTGGGCGAACTGCATGTCGTGCTCGCCGGCGAGACCGGGGACGAAGCCTTTAGCCCCGTCGTCGCCGGCGACAGCGAGGTCGACACGATGAAGAAGGCGGTTGCCGGCGAGGTCGCTTATGCCATGTCGAAACTTGCCGAACGCGAGGAGAATGCCGATCCCGCGATCGGCCTGCTCGCAGCACCGCTTCTTGAGCGCCGCACCGAACTCGCCGAGCTTGCCGCGACGCTTGCGGAGGCCGCACGCCATACGCTGATGACTCGCACGCATGGCGATTTCCATCTTGGCCAGATCCTCGTCAGCGAGGGCGATGCCGTCATCATCGACTTCGAGGGCGAGCCTGCTAAAAACCTGGCCGAGCGCCGCGCCAAGACCAACCCGCTGCGCGATGTCGCCGGGCTTTTGAGATCGCTGAGCTATCTCGTGGCCACCGCCCAGCTCGACAACGACGCCGTCATCGAACACGAGAACGAAGTCCGGCGCGACGCCATCGCCCGCTTCGGGCGCCAGGTAGAGGAGGCGTTCCTCGGCGCCTATTCGCAGGCGGTGTCGGCATCGAAGGCGCTTTACATGCCGTCCGGTCAACGACGGAGGGTTCTCGATGCCTTTCTTCTCGAAAAAGCCGCCTATGAGATCGCCTATGAAGCCCGCAACCGGCCGAAATGGCTTCCCATTCCGCTCTCCGGCTTCACCGAAATCGTTTCGCGTCTGGCGGGGGTCCCGGCATGAATGTTGAGCGCTCGGAACTGCTGGCGGGCATCGGACAGGATGAGCTCCAGGCTCTGATCGAGGGACGCCACGGCGATACTTTTTCGATCCTCGGCCCCCATGAGAGTAGCGGCATGACGATCGTGCGCGTTTACCTGCCCGGCGCCGACGCGGTCGATCTCATCGAGGCGGCGAGCGGTCGAGTGGTGGCGCCTTTCAGCATCGCCCACCCGTCCGGCCTGTTTGCGGCGGCGACGGTCGCCAGGGCGGGATACCGCCTGCGGATCACGTGGCCGGATGCGGTGCAGATCACCGAGGACCCCTATAGTTTCGGCCTGTTGCTCGGAGAACTCGACCTCCATCTGATCTCGGAGGGCACCCACTATAGTCTGAGCCGGACGCTCGGCGCCGTGGCGATGTCGATCGACGGCATATCAGGCGTTCGTTTCGCCGTGTGGGCCCCGAACGCGCGGCGCGTCTCGGTCGTTGGCGACTTCAACGCCTGGGACGGTCGGCGAAACCCGATGCGGCTGAGGCAGTCGGCGGGTGTCTGGGAGCTGTTCATTCCCCGGCTGGCGCCTGGCGAACGATACAAGTTCGAGATCGTCGATGCTGCTGGAACCTGCCTGCCGCATAAGGCCGATCCGGTGGCGAGGGCGAGCGAGGCCGCCCCATCCACAGCGTCCATCGTCGCATCGTCGACGCCATTTCGATGGAGCGATGACGGCTGGATGAAGGGCCGATCCCGGCAGGCGAGGCTGGAGGGCGCGGTCTCGGTTTATGAGGTGCATGTCGGCTCCTGGCTCCGCGACCAGAAAGACGGTAACAGGTCGCTCGACTGGGTTGAGCTCAGCCAGCGGCTTGTCCCCTATGCTCGTGACATGGGCTTTACCCATATCGAGCTGCTGCCGATTATGGAGCATCCGTTCGGCGGCTCCTGGGGCTATCAGCCGCTTGGCCTGTTTGCCCCGACCGGCCGATATGGGACGCCTGAGGATTTCGCCTATTTCGTCGACCGCTGCCATGGGGCGGGGCTTGGCGTCATCCTCGACTGGGTGCCGGCCCACTTTCCCACAGACGTCTGGGGACTTGCCCGCTTCGACGGCAGCGCGCTCTACGAGCACGAGGATCCGCGCGAGGGTTTTCACCGCGACTGGAACACGCTGATCTACAATCTCGGCCGCAACGAGGTCAAAGGCTTCCTGATCGCCAGCGCGCTGGAATGGCTGGAGCGCTACCATATCGACGGGTTGCGCGTCGATGCCGTGGCATCGATGCTTTACCGTGACTATAGCCGCAATGAAGGCGAGTGGGTTCCCAATCAATATGGCGGCCGCGAAAATCTGGAAGCGGTCGAATTCTTCAAGCACCTGAACAGCATCATTCACGAGCGCTGCCCGCATGCGATGACAATCGCCGAGGAATCGACGGCCTGGCCTGGTGTCACGAAGCCACCCGAGCAGGGCGGCCTCGGTTTCGACATCAAATGGAACATGGGCTGGATGCATGACAGCCTGAGCTACATCGAGAAGGATCCGGTCTATCGGAGCCATCATCATGGCACGATGACCTTCGGCATGATCTATGCCTATTCGGAGCGCTTCATACTGCCGATTTCCCATGACGAGGTCGTCTATGGCAAAGGCTCGCTGCTGACGAAGATGCCGGGCGACGAATGGCAGAAATTCGCCAATCTGCGCAGCTATCTCGCTTTCATGTGGGGACATCCCGGCAAGAAACTGTTGTTCATGGGCAGCGAAATCGCCCAGCCGGGCGAATGGAACCACGACGCTTCGGTGACCTGGGATGTACTGGATCGGCCCCAGCATGTCGGCATTCAGCGGCTGGTGAAGGATCTGAACAGCCTTTACAGGGACGAAGCCGCATTGCAATTCGGCGACTTTCATCCCGAGGGCTTCGAATGGGCGGCAGCCGACGACGCCGTCAATTCCGTCCTCGGCATGCTCCGTTATGCCCCCCATCGCACTTCCTCTCTCCTGGTCGTCTCGAACTTCACACCGGTGCCGCGTTACGGCTACCGGATCGGCGTGCCGAAGGATGGAGTGTGGGTCGAAGGGATAACGACGGATGCGCGGGAATATGGCGGCTCCGGCCTCGTCAACGGTGCGCTGTCGAGCGAACCGGTCCCCGCCCACGGCAGGGCAGCCTCCCTGTCGTTGACGCTGCCGCCGCTGGCGACGATCTTTCTCAAGGGACCATCGTCTTGATGGGCATCAATCGGCGTGCGGAGCCGGATGAATGAAAGGCCAGGGGCTCGCCTCTGATCCCTTTTCGATCGGAACCTCGATGAGAACCGGTTCGTCGAGAGACAGAGCTTTCTCGATGGTGGCTTTCAATTCGCCGGGGCTCGTCACCTTGAATGCGCGGATACCGAAGCTCTCGGCAAGAGCGACAAAATCAGGATTGGTCAGGTCCGAGCCGAGATAGCGGCCTTGATATGCCTGCTTCTGGTCTCGCAACACATTGCCATAGGCGGAATTGTTGAAGACGATAGCGACGACATTGATCTTGTGCTGGACGGCAGTGGCAAGCTCCTGAACGCCGAACATGAAGCCTCCATCGCCTGAAACAGAGACCACAGCTTTGTCGGGATTGGCGACTTTTACACCCAAGGCCGTGTTGAAGCCGAAACCCAGATTGTCTTGATAACCGCATGTCACATATTGGCGCGGACCATAGACCGGGAAGGCAAACCGGGCGGTAAAGCCCACCTGGCTGACCTCCTCGACGAAGAAGCCGTCCCTCGGCAGGGCTTGGCGAATGGCATGGAGATAGGCAAGCTGCGGCTGCACTTCCGAGAACCGGGACTTGGCGCCTTTGTTGAGATCGGCAAATTCGCGGGTGCGATCCTTGCTGGGCGATTCTGCCAGGGTATCGAGCAGAGCTTGCGTCGCTGCCTTGGCATCGGCGACAATGCCGACATTCGGCTTGAGGCGGACCATCTCGGTCGGATCGATATCGATGCGGATCACCTTGAGGCCCTTGGGGAGCCACTTCCATCGCATGAACTGCAATTCGAGCCGGCTGCCGATCCCGATCAGCACGTCGGTGTTCTTCCAGTATTCATAGGCGGCGACAAAATTCAGGGTGTTCGGGTGGTCGTCGGCGACGATGCCCTTGCCGGAACGATGGGAGGTGACGGGCGATTGCAGCAATTTTGCAAGCGCGGCGATCTCGGCGCCGGCATCTACGGCACCGCCGCCAACCATGATCATCGGGTTCTTGGCGCCTGATATCAGCGCGGCTGCGGCAGCGACCTGATCGTGGTTGACTGCTGGGTGAGGGGCTCTCGAACCGATGGGAAGTTCGATTTCAGGGCCGGATTGGCCAAATACATCCCAAGGGGCTTCGACCGCTCCCGGACCCTGGCGGCCGGAAAGCATCTTGCTGACGACGTCGGCCATGACAGGACCGGCCTCCGACAGGTGATTGATGCGCTCCGCCGTCTTGGTAATCCCGCGCATCGTCGCGAGTTGATCCGGCAGCTCGTGCAACTGTCCTCTGCCCTGACCGATCAAATGGGACATGATGTTGCCGGTGATGCAAAGCACCGGCGAATTGGCGCCGTAAGCCGTGCACAGAGCCGCGCCGGAATTGAGGACGCCGGGGCCGGGCACGACGGTGTAGGCGCCGATCCGGCCGGTGGATTTGGCATAGCCGTAGGCCATATATCCGGCGCCCTGTTCGTGCCTGGTGTGGATGAACCGAACTTTGTCGCTGGCACCGTAGAGGGCATCGTTGAAATCATACATATGGGCGCCCGGGATGCCGAAGACCGTGTCGATCCGATGGCCGATGAGCGAACGGGTCATCGCCTGGCCGGTCGTTTCTTTCCTGCTCATTTTAAAACCTCAAAGGCTTGAGTTCGCTTAGGCCGACATCGATGATTTTAGGCAGCCTTCAGCGCGAAGTGCGGCGACGATGGCGCAGGCATCGTCCGGCTGCATGCCCGCAAGGTTCATACGACCGGAATCGGCCATATAGATGCCGTGCTTGGCTCGAAGCGCTACTGCCGTTTCTTTCGACATGGAGAGATTGGAGAACAGACCGCGCTGCTGGCTAATGAACGCCAGATCGGGAGCAGCGGCGGCAAGCGCCGCACGATTGCCGTTGACGCGCTGGCACATCTCCTCGAGTTCGGCGCGCCACATTGCCGACATTTCGTCACTCTCGAGGATGGTTCTGACGATCGCGGCGCCATGGTCGGGCGGCATAGACCAGTTGACACGGGCAAGGGCCGCCATGTTGCTTTCGGCCTTCCCGGTGTCGTCGACATTGCGGGCCATGACATAGAGCGCGCCGACACGCTCGCGATAAAGGCCAAAGTTCTTGTCGCAGGAATAAGCGATCAGCGCCTCATCGACGGCATCGAGGATCATGCGTGTCGGCGCGGCGTCATGTTCCAGACCGTCGCCGAGCCCCTGATAGGCAAGATCGATGAACGGCACCAGCTTCTGTGCAACAAGCAGTGCGGTGATCTGCCGCCACTGCTCCATGGTGAAATCGATGCCGGTCGGATTATGGCAGCAACCGTGAAGGAGCACGACGTCGCCTTCCCCCGCGGAAGACAAGGCTTCGATGACGCTTTCGAATTTCACCTGCTGTAACGTCAGGTCGACAAAGGCGTACGCCTTGACCGGCAAACGCGCTGCGCCGAAGATCGGCGCATGGTTTGGCCAGCTCGGCGTCCCGAGCAGAACCTTCGCCGACGGATTTGCTGTTTGGATGAGTTCGGCGCCTAGACGCAGCGCACCGCTTCCGCCCGGTGTCTGAATGCCGACAAGGCGATGACCGAACGTCGGTGATTTTCCGAAAATAATAGGCTGCAGCAGGCGCACGAATTGCAGATCGCCTTCCGGGCCAAGGTATTTCTTGCTGTCCTGGGTCTCGAGAAGAAACTGCTCCGCTGCCTTCACGGCACGCATCACCGGCGTGCGTCCCATGATGTCGCGATAGACGCCGACGCCGAGGTCGACCTTTCCGCTGCGATCGTCGGCGTGAAAGGCCTTGATCAGGGCAAGTAGGCTGTCGGCTGGCCGGCTATTCAGTTGGTCAAACATAAGTCCACCTCCGTTCCATCTCTTGGTCGGAGATTAACTGAACTCCTGCGGCGAATTTCTGCGATTATCTCCCTGCTTCAACATAAATATGAAGATAATCGGCGTGTCGTAGCTATAATGCGCAGAAATTCACCTCTTTTGGGGATCGTGACCATGCTTGACCAGTTCGACATCAAATTGCTTGCCGCGCTCCAGCAGAACAGCGAGATGACGCAGAGCGAGTTGTCGCAGCAGGTCAATCTTTCTGCGACCCAATGCGCGCGCCGTTTGGAAAGGCTGCGCAACGAGCAGTACATTCAGAATGTCGTTGCCATCCTCAATCCCGCAAAGTTGGGTTTCAGCGTCGTCGCTCATACTCTTGTCAGCCTCAGAGCGCATACGGAAGGCGGAAACGAGCGGCTTCATCGCTTCATCGAGACGGCGCCGGAGATTCTGGAGTGCTATTCGCAGACGGGGGACGCCGATTTTCTGATGAAGGTCATGACGCGCGACCTCGACCATCTCAGCCAGTTTCTCGAAAGAATGATCCGGGTCACCGACAATCTGGCGTCGGTCAAGTCAAGCATTGTCCTCAAGACGCTGAAAAAGACGACCGCTTTGCCGCTGCAGATCGTGACATGAGAGCGGCTTCAGCTACTCTCATCTGAGATAGTGGATGTGCGGGCGGGAATGATGGGGTGAGGCTTCGATGCGGGCCTCGACGGAAAAGACATCGCGCAGGAGGTTTTCGCTCAGCACGTCCTGCGGTGCGCCGGAGGCGACGATCCTGCCCCGCTGCATGATGATCAGCTGATCGCAGAACATGGCGGCATGGTTGAGATCGTGCAGCGCGACGATGCTGGTGATCGGCAGGCCGGAGACGAGCCGCATCAGGCCGATCTGGTGCTGGATATCGAGATGGTTCGTGGGCTCGTCGAGGATCAGCTCTTGGGGCGACTGGGCGAGCGCCCTTGCGATATGGGTGCGCTGTTTTTCACCACCCGACAGGCTCTGCCAGCGATCGTCGCGTTTCTCCGCCATGCCGGCGCGCGCCAGCGCGCCTTCGACCGCCTCTTCGTCAGCCCCGGCCCAGCCTGAGAACATCGACCGATGCGGAAACCGGCCGAGCTTGACGACGTCGACGACCTTCAGATTGGCATTTGTCGTGGCATGCTGCTCGACGAAGGCGATGCGGCGGGCGATCGAGCGGCGGCTAATCGCGCCGATATCATTGCGGTCGAGCGTGACGCGGCCGGCATGCGGCCGCTTCAGGCCGGCGAGGAGCCGCAGCAGCGAAGTCTTGCCCGAACCATTGGGGCCGAGCAGACCGAGCATCTGGCCCGGCTGCGCCTCCAGGGAAGCGCCGTCCAGAATGGTCTTCCTGCCAATTTTCCAGATGAGGTTGTCGGCCTTGATGCTCATGACGCGCGCTGGAACCGGTAGAGGATGATCGAGAAGAACGGAACGCCGACCAGTGCCGTGACGACGCCGATCGGCAGGATCTGGTTGGGAATGAGGGCGCGCGCGGCAATGTCGGCGAGCACCATGAAGATCGCTCCCGCGATGGCACAGGCCGGCAGCAGGCGAATATGGAGCGGCCCGACGACAAAGCGGGCGACATGCGGAACGACGAGGCCGACGAAGCCGATCGAGCCCACCATGCTGACGATCGTCGCCGTCATCATCGCCGTCAGCGCGAAGAGCACCATGCGGGCGCGGCCGACATTGACGCCGAGCGAGGATGCCGCCTCGTCGCCGAAAGCGAAGGCGTCGAGTACGCGGGCGTAGAACAGACAGGCGGCGAGGCCGATGCCGACGACGACCGAGACCAGCGCGAATTCCGGCCAGCGCACGCCGCCGAAACTGCCGAGCAGCCAGAACATCACGTCACGGGCCTGCTGTGCATTGGCCGAGGTCGTGACGATATAGGAGGTGGTGGCGTTGAAAAGCTGCGAGGCGGCGACGCCGGCAAGGATGATGCGGTCGGCCCCGCCGCGCGTGCCGTTCGAGAGCAGCGCCACGAAGAAGAAGGCGGCGAAGGCGCCGGCAAAGGCTCCGGCCGACAATGATACCGCGCCCGCGCCGAGCCCGAGGATGACGATTGCCACCGCGCCTGTGGAGGCGCCGGCGGAGATGCCGAGCACATAGGGTTCAGCCAGCGGATTGCGCAGCAGCGACTGCATGGTGGCGCCCGACAGCGCCAGCCCGGCGCCGCAGAAGGCGGCGACGAGCGCCCGGCTGAGGCGATAATCCCAGATGACCGTCTCGTGGATGCGGTTCAGCTCGACCGCGGTCCATCCAAGCCGGTTGGTGACGGCCGAAAACGTCGTTGCAAGCGGGATCGGCAAGTCGCCGATCCCGACGCTGACGCCAATGGCGACAGCGACGAGGCACAAGGAGGCGAGGAGCAGCGCGACGGCGGTTCCCAGCTGCCGGAAGATACGGCCCGCTTCCGTCACTTCAACAGACCGAGAGCCTTCAACCGGCCTGCAACCTGCTCGGCGCCGTAGATCGTACGGACGGTAGGGTTCATCGCCTGGCCGTCCATAACGACGATCGCCTTGTTCTTGACGGCAGTGATCTGGCTGACGGCCGGATCGGTGTTGAGGAAGTTGATCTTGGCCTCCGGCTTGTCGAGCTCCCAGCGGTTGCGGTCGAGGCTGGCAACGACGATGACGTCGGGATTGGCGGCGATGATGGCTTCCCAGCCGAGCGTCGGCCATTCCGCTTCCGCTGATATCGCATTGTGTCCGCCGAGCAGGTCGGCGATGAAGCCGGAGGCGCTGTTCTTGCCGCCGAGATAGGCGTCGGCGGACGGGCTGGGGCTGGAGAACCAGAAGACGTAGGAGAGGTTCTTGCCGTCCTTCGAGACGCTGGAACGAAGCTTGGCCTCACGCGCCTTGAAGTCGGCGATCAGCGCCTGGCCGCGATCGGCGACGTTAAAGATCTGCGATAGTTCGTCGATCTCCTTGTAGAGAAGATCCATGTTCCACAACTCGGCGCGGCTGCCATACTGGTCCTTCACGTCCTTGGTGCTGAGGCAGGTGCTGGGCGAGAGATAGGTGACGACGCCGATCTTGTCGAAATCCTCGCGCTTGGCGACCTTGCTGTTCGGCCCGACCAGGCTCGGCAGGGCCGCCGCCACGAAGTCGGGGTTTTCGGCGAGGATCGATTCGAAGGTCGGCATCTCGACGGTCAGAAGCTTGACCTTGGCATTGGCTTCGGCAACCTGCGGCAAGACCTTGCTCGGCCAGAAAGCGGTGCCGGCCATCTTGTCCTCGAGGCCGAGCAGCAGCAGAATTTCAGCGCTGTTCTGGCCGAGGCCAATCGCCCGCTCGGGCGCCTTCTTGAACGTTACCTCAGCGCCGCAATTTTCGAGCGTCAGCGGGTAAGTCGTCGAACCGGCCAGTGAGGGAGTTGCGGCAAGGCCGATCACGGTTGAGAGGCCGCAGGCGGCCAAGAGTGATTTGAGGCTGGTCACGTAAGGATCCCGGTGCGTGAGTGTATGCCGCCGCCGTATAGCCACGGGACGCGTCCAAAACAAGACTGAAAATATCAACTTATTGCAAAATCGCTGTAGCGACACTGCTGACAATATAATAGGTGGCCGCTGTCTATCCCCAAACCGTGCACGTCGAACATGTTCAGGTGAGCTTACCCACGAGCTTTGCATAGTCCGAAAAGGTGAAGCGCTCGCCTCTTTTGTTTGCCTCGTCGGCAAGCATCAGCACACGGATGGGAAACAGGATGGCGGCGCGGTTGGAATCGGATAGCTCGTTGTCGTCATCATCTTCGACGGCCTTTCTGGCTTTCGCGAGCGCGGCATTGACTTCCTGATGGGTGAGCAGTTCTTTCTCGACGATCGCGTCGCATATCGAGGCTATTGCCATGATCAGGCCCTTGAGCTGCAGGTTGGCCGTATTCATGAGAGCTCCAATGAAAAGAGGGGCATTTAATCCAGTTCGACCGGTCGGATCGTGTCGACCGAAACTACACCGTCGACGATCCCGCGTTTGACGTCGCGTCTATCCCGATCGATCTCGATGACGGTGTAGAGCTTGTCGTCGCGGAAGGCGCTGGCATTGACCGTGGTGACATCTTCGGCGGGAGCTGCATCCACTTCCATGAAGTCGAGCTCACGAGCCGCGGCGACGATCCTCGCATCGCCCGGCGTCCGGGCGGCCACCACGATGATGCCGTGTCCGGGAGCGTTGGCCCATCTGGGATCGTCGGGCTTGGCGATCGGTTCCAGCCGGTAGATGTTCAGCATTTCGCCACTGGCGTCCGGCGAGGCTTGCGCGGCCGCATCCTGCATCTGCGCCTGGCTCTCGACCGACCTCCCGAAGGTGGTCGGGCTGGTCGCGTTGTTGATCTCTTCCTTGCCTGTCCTTGAGACGTTCGACATGTCGCTCTCCATTATCAGGTTGGAAACGACGGCCGGCCGGAAACTGTTCCAGCGCAGGCAAAGTTTGACGGCTGATGCCCAATACGTCGATCTCTGCAACCGCGCGCCTCAGCCATACCCTTTTTCCACTTGAGCACTAATTTACCTCCAGTCGAACAAGGGGGATTTCGTGAGCAAGCAGACCAGTGAATTTTCGCGCGATGTCGTTGCGGTAGACGGCGTCAATGGGCACGACCATAAAACCATGGCGTTCGATGACGCCAGCGCGCTTCTGGAGGTTCTTGTCGCGGTTCGCCGCGGCGACTTTTCGGTGCGGATGCGAGCGGATCTGACCGGTGTTACCGGCAAGGTCGCCGACGCTCTCAACGACATCATCGCTGCCAACCAGCGCATGGCCCAGCAGCTTGAGCATGTCGGCGAAGTCGTCGGCCGGGACGGGCGGACGAGCACGCGGGTGCGCTTCGGCCTGTCGGACGGTTCCTGGTCCGAGATGGAAGGTTCGATCAATGGTCTGATTGACGATCTGCTGTGGCCGACGACCGCCGTTACCCGCACGATTACTGCGGTCGCCAAGGGGGATCTGCTGCAGACCGTGCCGCTCGATGTCGACGGGCGACCGCTGAAAGGCGAATTCCTACGCTCGGCCGATATCGTCAACACGATGATCAAGCAACTCAGCGTCTTCACGTCGGAAGTGACGCGTGTGGCGCGCGAGGTCGGCACCGACGGAAAACTCGGCGGGCAGGCGCAGGTGCCGGAGGTGACGGGCGTCTGGAAAGACCTCACCGAGAGCGTGAACTCGATGGCCTCGAACCTGACGGCGCAGGTGCGAAATATCGCTGAGGTGACGATCGCCGTCGCGAACGGCGACCTTTCTAAGAAGATCACCGTCGACGTGCGCGGCGAAATCTTGCAACTGAAGGAAGCGATCAACACCATGGTCGACCAGCTGAGGTCCTTCGCCTCGGAAGTGACGCGCGTCGCCCGGGAGGTCGGCACCGAGGGCAAGCTCGGCGGCCAGGCCCTGGTGCCCGGCGTCGCCGGCACCTGGAAGGACCTGACCGACAGCGTCAACGCCATGTGCGGCAACCTGACCGCCCAGGTCCGCAACATCGCCCAGGTAACGACGGCCGTGGCGCGCGGCGACCTGTCGCGCAAGATCACCGTCGACGTCTCCGGCGAAATCCTCGAACTGAAGGAAACCATCAACACCATGGTCGATCAGCTCAATGGCTTTGCCGGCGAGGTGACGCGCGTAGCGCGTGAAGTCGGCACCGAAGGCCGGCTTGGTGGACAGGCGCAGGTGCCGGGTGTCGCGGGCACCTGGAAGGATCTCACCGACAACGTCAATTCGATGGCGTCGAACCTGACGGCACAGGTGCGCAACATCGCCGAGGTCTCGACCGCGATCGCCAATGGCGACCTGTCGAAGAAGATCACGGTGACGGTGTCGGGAGAAATCCTCGAGCTGAAGGAGACCATCAACACGATGGTCGATCAGCTGAACGCTTTTGCCTCGGAAGTCACCCGCGTTGCCCGTGAAGTCGGCACGGAAGGGCGGCTCGGCGGCCAGGCCAATGTACGCGGCGTTGCCGGCACCTGGAAGGATCTGACCGAAAACGTCAACTCGATGGGCGGCAACCTGACGGCGCAGGTGCGCAATATCGCCGAAGTCTCGACTGCGATTGCCAATGGCGATCTGTCGAAGAAGATTACCGTCGACGTGAAGGGTGAAATCCTTGAGCTGAAGGAAACCATCAATACGATGGTCGATCAGCTGAACGCCTTTGCTTCGGAAGTGACCCGTGTGGCCCGCGAAGTCGGCACAGAGGGCCGGCTCGGCGGCCAGGCCAATGTGCGCGGCGTTGCCGGCACCTGGAAGGATCTCACCGACAGCGTCAATTCCATGGCTTCCAACCTGACGGGACAGGTGCGCAACATTGCCGAAGTCGCCACCGCCGTCGCCCAGGGAGACCTGTCCAAGAAGATCACCGTCACTGTGTCCGGAGAAATCCTCGAGCTGAAGGAGACCATCAACACGATGGTCGATCAGTTGAACGGCTTTGCCGGTGAGGTGACGCGTGTGGCACGCGAGGTCGGCACCGAAGGGCGGCTAGGCGGCCAGGCCAACGTGCTCGGTGTTGCCGGCACCTGGAAGGATCTGACCGACAGCGTCAATTCCATGGCGGGCAATCTGACGGCGCAGGTGCGCAACATCGCCGAGGTCTCGACTGCGATTGCCAATGGCGACCTGTCGAAGAAAATTACGGTGTCGGTCTCGGGTGAAATCCTTGAGCTCAAGGAAACGCTGAACACCATGGTCGATCAGCTGAACCGGTTCGCCTCGGAAGTGACGCGCGTCGCGCGCGAGGTCGGGACGGAAGGCAAGCTCGGCGGCCAGGCGCAGGTGCCAGGTGTCGCCGGCACCTGGAAGGATCTGACCGAGAACGTCAATTCCATGGCCTCCAACCTCACCGGCCAGGTGAGAAACATCGCCGAAGTAACAACGGCCGTGGCGCGTGGCGACCTGTCGCGCAAGATCACCGTCGACGTGAAAGGAGAAATCCTCGAACTGAAAAACACCATCAACACCATGGTGGACCAGTTGAACGCTTTTGCCGGTGAAGTGACGCGTGTCGCCCGCGAGGTCGGCACCGAAGGCAAGCTCGGCGGCCAGGCGCAGGTCTCCGGTGTGGCCGGCACCTGGAAGGACCTGACCGACAGCGTCAATTCCATGGCCGGCAATCTGACGGCGCAGGTGCGCAATATCGCCGAGGTGGCGACCGCGATCGCCAACGGCGACCTGTCGCGCAAGATCACCGTCGACGTGCGCGGCGAAATCCTGCTGTTGAAGGATACGTTGAATACCATGGTGGATCAGCTGCGATCCTTCGCCGGCGAAGTGACGCGTGTGGCGCGCGAGGTCGGGACCGATGGCCGGCTCGGCGGCCAGGCGGTCGTTCCGGGCGTTGCCGGCACCTGGAAGGACCTGACCGACAACGTCAACCTGCTCGCCGCCAATCTGACCACCCAGGTTCGAAACATCGCCGAAGTGACGACGGCGGTGGCGCGCGGCGACCTGTCGCGCAAGATCACCGTCGACGTGAAGGGTGAAATCCTCGAACTGAAGAACACCATCAATACGATGGTGGACCAGCTGAACGCTTTTGCCGGTGAGGTGACGCGCGTCGCCCGCGAAGTCGGCACCGAAGGCAAGCTTGGCGGCCAGGCGCAGGTGCCTGGAGTGGCAGGCACCTGGAAGGACCTGACCGACACCGTCAATGTCATGGCCGCTAACCTGACCGAGCAGGTCCGCGGCATCGTCAAGGTGGTGACGGCGGTGGCGAACGGCGACCTCAAGCAGAACCTTACCGTCGCATCCAAGGGCGAGGTGGCGGCGCTCGCCGAAACCATCAACAACATGACCAACACGCTCGCGACCTTTGCCGATCAGGTGACAACGGTGGCGCGCGAGGTTGGCGTGGAAGGCCGCCTCGGCGGCCAGGCGAATGTTCCGGGCACGGCGGGGACCTGGAAGGA
The DNA here is from genome assembly GCF_019685155.1 of Rhizobium sp. NZLR1b. Lineage (NCBI taxonomy): Bacteria > Pseudomonadati > Pseudomonadota > Alphaproteobacteria > Hyphomicrobiales > Rhizobiaceae > Rhizobium > Rhizobium sp. NZLR1b. The sequence continues at coordinate 360,190 of NZ_JABDWC010000001.1, read as the reverse complement.
TCTGACCGGCAACGTCAACCTGCTTGCCGCCAACCTGACGACGCAGGTGCGCGCCATTGCCGAAGTGGCGACCGCCGTCACCAAGGGCGACCTGACGCGCTCGATCAAGGTCGACGCGCGCGGCGAAGTGGCCGAGCTCAAGGACAACATCAACACGATGATCGACAATCTGCGGCTGACCACCGAGCGCAACACCGAGCAGGACTGGTTGAAGACCAACCTGGCGCGCTTCACCAATATGTTGCAGGGACAGCGCGATCTGACGCTGGTCGGCAAGATGCTGCTCTCGGAGCTGGCGCCGCTGGTCGGCGCGCATCAGGGGGTAATCTACCAGGTGGATGCCGATGAACGGCAGCCGGTCTTGTCGCTGCTCTCTGTCTATGCGCAAGGGGTCGAGGCGGCGCACCCGGCACGGCTTGAATTCGGCCAGGGACTGGTTGGTCAGTGTGCCAGCGACGCCCGCCGCATCCTGGTCACCGATCTTCCCGACAATGTCGTTCCGATAAGCTCCGGCGTGTTCACGACCCTGCCGAGAAGCGCCATCGTGCTGCCGGTGCATTTCGAGGGGCAGGTGAAGGCGGTGATCGAGCTTGCCTCCGCCGGCGAATTCACCGAGCTGCAATTGTCATTCCTCGACCAGCTGACGACGTCGATCGGCATCGTGCTCAACTCGATCGAAGCGACCATGCAGACCGAAGGCCTGCTCAAGCAGTCCCAGCAGCTTGCCGCCGAGCTGCAGACGCAGCAGCGCGAGTTGCAGCAGACCAACGAGCAGCTCGGGCAGAAGGCGCAGCAGCTGGAAGAACGCAACGTCGAAGTCGAGGCGAAGAACCAGGAGATCGAGCAGGCCCGGCGCGCGCTGGAGGAAAAGGCAACCGAGTTGGCGCTGACATCGAAGTACAAATCCGAATTCCTTGCCAATATGTCGCATGAGCTGCGCACGCCTTTGAATTCGATCCTCATCCTCGGCCAGCAGCTGGGAGAGAATCCGGATGGCAACCTGTCGGGAAAACAGGTCGAGTTCGCCAAGACCATCCACGGCGCCGGAACCGATCTCCTGAACCTCATCAGCGATATCCTCGACCTGTCGAAGATCGAGTCCGGAACGGTCTCGGTCGATGCCGAGGAGATTTTCGTCAGCAACCTGCTTGAGATGATGGCCCGGCCATTCCGGCATGAGGCGGAAAATCGGAGCCTGTCATTCGCGGTCGAGGTCGGTGGCGATATTACCAAGAGCATCATTACGGATTCGAAGCGGTTGCAGCAGATCCTCAAGAATCTGCTGTCGAACGCCTTCAAATTCACCGCGCAGGGCGGCGTCACGCTTCGTGTCGGGTTGCCGGCGAGCGGCTGGTCGCCCGATCATCCGTCGCTCCGGCACGCGCCCTCCGTCATCGCCTTCGAAGTGGTTGACACCGGCATCGGCATCCCCCCGGAAAAGCAGCGCATCATTTTCGAGGCGTTCCAGCAGGCTGATGCCTCGACAAGCCGTAAATATGGCGGCACCGGCCTTGGCCTGGCGATCAGCCGCGAGCTGGCAAACCTCTTGGGGGGTGAGATCCAGCTCCGCAGCACGCCCGGCGTCGGCAGCACCTTCGTCCTCTATCTGCCGCTCACCTATGTCGGTGCCGGGGCGGTTGCGCCGAAATCCGTCCCACCGGCAAACGTCGTGGAATTTGCCGAGGCCGCGGCAATCCGCCGTGCCGAAAAACCAACCGAACATGTTGAAGACGATCGTCATCGGATAGCGGCCGGTGACTCGGTGCTGCTCATCGTCGAGGATGATCCACATTACGCCCGCGTCTTGGTCGATCTCGCCCGTGACAATGGATTCAAGGTTCTGGTGGCGATGCGTGGCGGCGATGCGCTGGCACTCGCGCAGGACTACAGGCCGGCGGCGATCTCGCTCGACATCTTCCTGCCCGATATGCTCGGCTGGACGGTGCTCAGCCAGCTCAAGCAGAACCCGCAGACGCGGCATATCCCAGTGCAGATCATCAGTCTCGATGAAGATCGCCAGCATGGGCTGACCCGCGGCGCCTTCGCCTTCATGAGCAAGCCGACGACGCCGGAGGGCCTCGGCAAGGCGCTGTCGCGTTTGAAAGCCTATGCGCAACCGCGCCGCAAGCATCTGTTGCTCGTCGAAGACAACGAGGCCGAACGGTTGAGCGTCACTGCCCTTCTCGGACATGACGACATCGACATCACCAGCGTCGGCTCCGGATCGGAAGCACTCGACGCTCTGAGGCAGGATCCTCCGGATTGCGTGGTGCTCGACCTTTCCCTTCCGGATATGTCCGGCTTCGACGTACTGGAGAAAATACGCGACGACGCCGAGATCGGTGAGGTTCCAGTGGTCGTATTCACTGGACGGGAGCTTTCCCCCGAGGAGGATGCGACGCTACACAGCATGGCGCGAAGCGTCGTCGTGAAGGGCGTGGAGTCTCCGGAACGTCTTCTCGATGAAACTGCGCTGTTCCTGCACCGGGTCTTCGCCGACCTGCCGCCTGCAAAACAGGCGACGCTGCAGGAATTGCACAGCTCGGACGAGGATCTCGTCGGCGAGACAGTACTGCTCGTCGACGACGATGCTCGCAACATCTTCGCGCTGAGCAGCGTGCTCGAGCGCCGGGGAATGCGGGTGCTGACAGCAACGACCGGCAGCGAAGCCATCGACGTCATCAACAATGAACCCTCTGTCGCAATCGTGCTGATGGATATCATGATGCCTGGAATGGACGGCTACGAGACGATGCAGGTCATCCGTTCGGAGCCACGATTCCGGCGGCTGCCGATCCTGGCGTTGACGGCCAAAGCGATGAAGGGCGACCGCGAGAAATGCCTGGAAGCGGGCGCTTCCGACTACCTGGCGAAGCCGGTCAATACCGAACAGCTTCTGTCGGCCCTTCGCATGTGGCTGCACCGCTGAGGACCTGGCCATGAACCCCGTCAACATCCTCCTCGTCGACGACCAACCCGCCAAGCTTCTGAGTTACGAGGTCATCCTCGACGAGCTCGAAGAAAACCTCATTAAGGCGCAGTCGGCGCGCGAAGCCTTCGAGCATCTATTGCGCACCGAAATCGCGGTGATCCTCGTCGATGTCTGCATGCCTGAACAGGATGGGTTCGAGCTGGTCAGCATGATCCGGCAGCACCCACGGTATCAAGATACGCCGATTATCTTCGTTTCCGCGGTGATGCTGGCCGAACCCGACCGGTTGCGCGGATATGCGGTGGGCGCGGTCGACTACGTCTCCGTGCCGATCGTGCCCGAAGTGCTGAGAGCCAAGGTCAGGGTCTTTGCCGATCTCTACAGGAAGACACGGGAACTCGAGCGCCTGAATGCGGAGCTGGAGGCCCGGGTTCGCCAACGCACTGCCGAACTCGAAGCCTCGGCCGCCCAGTTGCGGGAGCTCAACGAGGAGCTCGAGCACCGGATCGATCAAAGGACGCGGGAGCGCGAGGAGGCGTTGGCGCAACTGTTCGAGGCGCAGAAGCTCGACACCATCGGCCACCTGACCGGCGGGGTGGCGCACGACTTCAACAACCTTCTCATGGCGGTGCTCGGCAGCCTTGGCCTTCTGAAGAAGCGGCTTCCGGTGGATGAACGCAGCGAACGGCTGCTGACCAATGCGATCCAGGCAGCCGAGCGCGGCACGGCGCTGACCCAGCGCCTGCTTGCCTTCGCACGCCGCCAGGAGCTCAAGCCGCAGGCGGTCGACTTCCTCAGGCTGTTCGAAAACGTCGAGGATCTTCTCGCCAAGGCGGTCGGGCCGCGCATCGAAATCCGCAAGCGCATCCCGGCAGATCTGGCGCCCCTTCTGGTGGACAGCAACCAACTGGAATTGGCGCTGCTCAACCTGTTCGTCAATGCGCGCGATGCACTCGAAAGCGGCGGAGCCGTAACGGTTGCCGCGGCGGCCGCCGAAGAGGGCCGGCCAGCCGGTCTCGCCGGCGGCAACTACATCAGAATATCGGTGTCGGATGATGGCGAAGGGATGGACGAAGCAACGGTCTCGCGTGCCGCCGAACCGTTTTTTACCACCAAGGGAGTCGGCAAGGGCACCGGTCTCGGCCTATCGATGGTGCATGGTCTGGCGGCGCAATCCGGGGGCTCGATCCAGATATCGAGCGCCAGGGGCAGCGGCACGACCGTATCCCTTTGGCTGCCCGTCGCCGAGACTTTCGTCGAGGTGCAGCCGGTCGTCGAGGCTCCGGCGACGGAGCCTCTGAAACCGGCGTCGCGGCCGCTTGCCATTCTCGTCGTCGACGACGACGCGCTTGTCCGGACGGGAACCGTGGCGATGCTGGAGGATCTCGGGCACCTGCCGCAGGAAGTGTCCTCCGCTTCCCAAGCCTTGGAATTCTTTGCCGGCGGACAGGATTGCGATCTCGTCATTACCGATCATGCCATGCCGGGTATGACAGGCGCCGAGCTTGCGCGCCACCTCCGCTCGGCTTTCCCGGGCCTACCGATCATCCTCGCCTCGGGCTATGCCGAATTTTCCGAAGACCATGGCCTCGGCCGGATGCTGCGGATGAAGAAACCATTCACGCAGGAACAGCTTCAGGCGGCCATGGATCAGGCGCTCTCCGGCAAGGTCGCGGCGGCCTGACGATCGAAGCGTAAACATACCAAGGCGAGCAGTGCGGTCATCCCCGCGACCGTTGCCGCTTTCGCGTGTCCAATTGCGGACGAAACTTTTTGCTCCCGCAAAAGTTAAATAAATCTATCCCCACTCACCGAAGGCTTTCCCTTGACCAAAATGACGTTCGGCCCCGCATTCACCGAAGACGGCATTCTGTTTCGCCTCTGGGCTCCTCTGCATGACAGCGTGTCGTTGAAGATCGAAGGCGCCGATCCGCGTCCGATGCAGGCGGCGGAAGATGGCTGGCATCGGTGCATAGTTCCGAATGCCCATGCCTGTACGCGCTATCGCTTCGTCCTGCCGGACGGTCTCGAAATTCCCGATCCCGCCTCGCGGTTCCAGCCGCAGGATGTGCATGGTCCGAGTGAGGTGGTCGACCTTTCCTCTTATCGCTGGAAGACAAGCGACTGGCCTGGCCGGCCCTGGGAAGAGATGGTTATCTACGAGATGCACATCGGCTGCTTCACGCCGGAGGGCAGCTTCAGGGCGGCGATCGAGCGGCTCGATCATCTGCGAGAGCTGGGCATCACGGCGCTGCAGATCATGCCGCTCAGTGAATTCCCGGGTCGTTACAGCTGGGGCTATGACGGTGTGCTTCCCTATGCTCCCGACAGCAGTTACGGCCGGCCGGAAGATTTCATGGCGCTGGTGGATGCAGCGCACCAGCGCGGCATCTCGGTGTTCCTCGATGTGGTCTACAATCACTTCGGGCCGGATGGGAACTATATCCCCTCCTATGCGCCGCTCTTTACCGACCATCACAAGACGCCCTGGGGCCATGGCATCAACTACGACGGCGACGGATCGCAGATGATCCGCGAATTTGTCATTGAGAACGCCATTTACTGGATCACCGAATTCAGGCTCGACGGCTTCCGCTTCGATGCCGTTCACGCGATCAAGGACGACAGCGACGAGCATCTTCTTTACGAGCTTGCCCGCCGCGTCAGGGCTGCGGCCGGCGATCGGCATGTGCATCTGATCATCGAAAACGAGGAGAATGACAGCGACCTGTTGAAGCGTGACGAAAAAGGTGAAGCGAAGCTGTTCACAGCCCAGTGGAATGACGACGTCCACCACGTGCTGCATATCGCGGCGACCGGCGAAACCTTCGGCTATTATGCCGATTACGCTGGCGACGCTGGCAAGCTCGGCCGAGCGCTGGCGGAAGGTTTCGTGTTCCAGGGCGAACATATGTCGTATCGCGGAGGAGGCCGCGGCAGACCGAGTGGCCACCTGCCGCCGACCGCCTTCATTTCCTTCATCCAGAACCATGATCAGATCGGCAATCGGGCGCTCGGCGATCGGGTTCTGGCCTCGAGCCCGGCCAATGCCGTCAAGGCCGTCATCGCCATCTATCTGCTGGCGCCTGAGATACCGATGCTGTTCATGGGTGAGGAATGGGGTGCGGAGGAGCCGTTTCCTTTTTTCTGCGATTTCGACGAGGATCTGAACGAGAAGGTCAGGAAAGGCCGTCGCGAGGAGCTTTCGCGTCTGCCGGGCTTCGACGCCGACGACCTTCTCGACCCGACGGCGCCATCGACCTTTGCGGCCGCCAAACTGGATTGGTCGAAACGCACTACCTCTGACGTGCTTGAGTATTACCGGACACTTCTCGACCTCCGGCATCGGAAGATCGTTCCTTTGCTGAAGGGTGTGGCCGGCGGAAGCGCGGTCTACCGCTCGGCGGGAAACGCGATCGCGGTGGATTGGACCCTTGCGGAGAGCCGGCACCTTCATCTGCGCGCCAACCTAGGCAGCGAGGCGGGACGGCCGCTTGACCCGCAACAGGGTGACGCCGAGACGATATTCCGTCTCGGCAGCGACGGCGGCGATCTCGCGCCCTGGACGGTGATCTGGAGCATGAGCAAAGCGTGACGGCGGTGCGAGGAAAGGATCGACTGATGAAATCCGCTGAGCTCGATAAGCTCGCCCGGCTCCACGGCATCAGCCCGACAAGACCCAGCCCCGAGAACCGGGAAGTGGCGATTTCCGCCGAGACCAAGCGCAAGATACTCTCTGCACTGAACATCGAATTGACGAGGACGGGTGAGACTGGCGCGCCGCGGCGGGAAGCGAAGCCGGCGCGCGGGAAGATTCCGGTGTCATTTCTGCCGGATTTCCTGTCCGACACACGGGTCTGGGGCGTGAGCCTGCAGCTTTACGAACTCCGGTCGGCACGCAATTGGGGCATAGGAGACTTCAAGGATCTGGCTGATATGGCCGATCTGGCGGGATCGCTGGGGGCCGATTTCATCGGACTCAATCCGCTTCACGCGCCGTTCCTCGCCGATCCCGACCGTTGCAGCCCCTATGAACCCTCAAGCCGTCAGCATCTCAACCCGCTCTATATCGCAGTCGACCAGGTGCCGGGGTTTGCCAGCAGTCGCGAACTCGAACGGGAGTTGGAGCGCCTTCGCCAATCCGATCTCGTCGATTACATCGGCGTCGCGCGGACCAAGCTTGGAGCGCTTCGTGATCTCTGGTCGGCATGGCGCCAGGGTCGTGTCAGTCGCAAGGCCGCCTCTGACGGCCCGGCCGATTTCGACGCCTTTGTCGCGCAAGGCGGCGACAGCCTGCGGCTGCATGCGCTGTTCGAATGCCTCTCGTTTTACATGGTCGAGCGCGGAGCGGGCGCCGGCTGGCAACGGTGGCCAGCCGAGTTCCAGCGCGTCGACAGCGCTGCCGTCACCGATTTTGAACGCGAGCACCCGGACGATGTTCGTTTCCACATGTGGCTACAATGGCTCGCCCACCGGCAATTGATGCAGGCAGCAGATCGAGCGCGCAAGGCCGGGCTGCGCATCGGGCTCTATCTTGATCTTGCCGTCGGGGAAGCGGTCGATGGCTCGGCGACATGGAGCGAGCCGGATATCTATGTCTCCCAGGCCACCATCGGCAGCCCTCCCGATCCATTCGCCGTCGACGGCCAGGACTGGCACCTCGCTGGATACCTGCCTTCAAAAATTGCCGCAGGGGAGATGTCGCCGTATCGACGCATGGTCAGCACCTCCATGCGCTACGCGGGCGCCATTCGCATCGATCACGCGCCGGCAATCCGTCGCCTTTTCCTGGTTCCATTGGGCGACAGGCCGGAGAGCGGCGCCTATGTCCGCTATCCCGAGGATCGGCTGCTGCAGATCCTCGCCGAAGTTTCCGCCGAACACCGATGCCTCGTCATCGGAGAGTCCCTGGGAATGATCCCGGAAGGATTGCAGGAAGATCTGGCCGCTGCCGGCATTTTCTCCTACCGGATCCTTTCCTACGAACAGGACGACAAGGGCTTCAAGCCGGCCGATGCCTATCCCGTCCTCGCGCTCGCCTGCATTTCGACGCATGACCACCAGACCCTTGCCGGCTGGTGGCGCGGCGCCGACATTCGGGACCGTTGTGAACACGGTATCGTACCGCCCGATCTCACCGAAGAACATCTCAAACACCGCAAGCACGAACGGAGGAACCTGAAGGTCACCTTCAAGGTTGCCGGCATCGATTTGCCGGCCCGCCTTGCTGCCGCAAGGGTAAGCGAGGAAACGCTGAGGGAACTGACCGTCAGCGCCTATCGCTTCATCGCGCGGACTCCGTCGTTGCTCGTCGCGGTTCGGCTTGCCGATCTCACCGACGAAAAAAAGCCGACCAATGTTCCAGGCACCAGCGACAGCTATCCGAACTGGAAGCCGAAGCTATCGGTTTGGCTTGAGGATTTGACGACTAGTCCGCTGCCCGAGATCGTGGGGGCGGTGATGCGAGAGGAAAGGCCGCGGGAGTGATCGAGGTCGAATGAACCGCCAGCTTCGCCATTGTCGTTCGATCGGGCCTGCCGCGCGTATGGAAATCGATCGGGCAGGGAACGAATACGAAGCCGGCGAATTTTCAAGGAATAAGGACAGGGATCGCCGAGATAAGCCTGTCCGCGTTCGCCGCTTCAGATGCGGCGCGACCAATATGATGGAAACAAGACCATGACGACCGCATTCATCCTTATCGCATTGGCTCTCATCATGATCTACGCCGGTCCGACGTTGCTGTTCATCTGCTTCGGCTATGCCGACTATGTGCTGGAGCGGCGAAGACATATGATGGCTCTGAAGCACGCCGTGAGACGTCGCAGCGATGAGCTTTAGAGTAATTCCTGGAAATCGCTTCCTTTCCCGTGCGAAGTGGTCAGCTTTCGTCGGTCTTGGGCATCGGAAAGGGAACCGGCTTTTCCGGCGTGGCGCGGATTGTCAGGCTTTTCGACCCGTCTGAATAGGTTGACGGCATCCGATTAAGGTAATCGGAAAAGTCGACGACGAAGTTCAGCCGGCCGTATTTTTAAAATTGAAAGCGTATTCCATCGACGGCGCTCTCCCGGCTTTCGAGTTCCCAGCTGCCCCCATCATCGTCACGTGCCGTCGAGTGTCATCAAGCCTAGTTTCTCGATGGGATATGGCAGTTGTCGCCTTCAAACTAATATATTTGTATTTTAGTGTGGACGCCGGGCGAGGGATCGAGATAAGACCGTCAGATCGCGCGACCGACAGATAGCGATGCCCATCCCTGATGAGTTGAGCGATCCTGGCACCTGCACGCCAGGAAGGCTCTTATTTCTGATGGATTGCTGGTTCAACGCGCTGCCGAATCGAACGTCCGATATTGGCAGAGCCCACATCGTTCAATCAGGAGAAGCGTGATGCAGCCCGGTCGCACAGGCCTTGCCGTCTGCATGATGGTGGCCGCCGCCTTTTTGAATAGTCTTGACGCCATCATTGTGCGCTTGCTGGCCGGCGACGTGCATCCCTTGATGATCGGCTTTTTCCGCTCGTTTTTCGGACTTCTTGTCGTCTCGCCGTGGATCGTGTCCCGAGTCGGTCTGAAAGCCTCTCCCTATCGTGTTCTGCACGCCGTGCGTGCGGGTCTGAAGCTTGCCTCACTGGTTGCTTTGTTCATCGCCTTTGCGCACGCGCCACTGGCCGATGCCACGGCGATTAATTTCACCATGCCGATGTTTCTCGTTCTCGGTGCATGGCTTGTCCTCAAGGAGCGCGTCGGCGTCTCCAGCGTCGCCGGCATCGCCGCAGGCTTTATCGGCGTGATGATCATCATTCGCCCCGGAGCGTCAGGTTTCGACCAATGGCTGCTTTTTGCCCTTGCAGGAGCGGTCTTGACGGCGGCTAGCCAGTTGATGCTTCGGCGCATGGCGTTGAGGGATAGCGCGGACCGGCTGGTTGCGTGGAATCTCACTACCACGGTGCCGCTTGGCCTGATCGTCATGCTGCCGATTTGGTCGATGCCGACCTGGAGCCAACTCGGGTTGCTTGCTCTGCAAGGGGCACTCGGCGCACTCAACATGACGCTGATCACGCGCGCCTTCGGTATGGCGGCTGCAAGCGTTCTGGCGCCGCTCGACTTCCTCCGGCTGCCGGTCGTGGCACTCATGGCCTTCCTATTTTTCTCCGAAGTTCCGGCAGCAGAGACGTGGATTGGTGCGGCGGTCATCATTGGCGCGACCATCATTGCAACGGGCGGTAGGGCGTGGCGACGAAAGCCACCGGTTGATAAGACTTGACGATTTTGAGAAAGGGGGTTCACAAAAATTCTAGATGCACTAATATTTCAGTTTGCTTCTGTCGCCGGAGGGGCATGACCGGCGGACTTCGGAACAAGCGAAGACCAGACCTGACGGTCCGTATGGGTTTCACTCGGGAGGAGTGGCATGAAAAGTTTCATCGGCAAACGCGCGATCGCCAGCGGCGTATCGCTCGTGGTGCTTATCGTCATCGTGTTCTTCTTGTCCCGGCTGACAGGGGATCCGACCGACCTCTATCTGCCGATCGACGCGACCACGGAATTGCGCCAGCAATTCCGTGAGATGAACGGGTTCAACGATCCGTTGATCATCCAGTTCGGCCGTTATGTCTCAGATCTCGCACAGGGCAACTTCGGCCAGTCCCTGCGGCAGGCCCGCCCTGCCATGGACGTCGTGCTCGAGGCCTTCGTCTGGACCTTCTGGTTGGCTGCCATCACCATGGCGCTGGTCACGGTCGCTGCGATCGTCATCGGTTCGCTCGCGGCGTTTCGCGTCGGCGGTGTCTTCGATCGTCTTGCCACCTTCTTCTCGCTGATCGGCGCTGCGGCCCCGGATTTCTGGCTTGCTATCGTGGCGATCGTCATTTTCGCCGTCAAACTGCATGTCCTGCCGACATCGGGAACGGGAACCTTCTGGCACTGGGTGCTGCCGGTCAGCGTGCTGTTCATCCGGCCTTTCGGCCTGATCCTGCAGGTGGTGCGCGGTTCGATGATCAGCGTTCTGTCTTCCGCCTACGTGAAGACAGCGCGCGCCAAGGGCGTCCGTTCGAACTCGATCATCTTCGTTCACGGATTGCGCAACGCCATGCTGCCGGTGATTACAGTCATCGGCGACCAGGCGGCCGCCATTTTGAACGGTGCCGTTGTCGTCGAGACGGTGTTTGGTTTTCCTGGAATCGGCAAGCTGATGATCGATTCCATCCTGCTTCGCGATTTCGCCGTCGTGCTGGCCGTCATCATGGTCTCGGCATTGGCGATCTTCATCATGAACCTGCTGATCGACATCGCCTATGCGTTGCTCGATCCGCGTATCCGGTATTGAGCGATGACGATGACCGACACGCAGATCTTCATCGAGAAAAAACCGAGCGGCCCGATCGGGCGTTGGCTGACCATGCTGTGGGCGGACAAACTCGCTTTCTTCGCCGCTCTATTCCTCCTGATCGTTCTTCTCTGTGCGCTGTTTGGCCCGTTTCTGCTGGAGAGCATCGCCACCAAGCAGAACCTGCGGGGCCGAAACGCGCCGCCGTTCGATATCACCCGCGGATTGCTTTACGTTCTTGGAGCCGATGCGCTCGGCAGGCCGCTTCTTGCCCGCGTCATCGTGGCGGCGCAAAACACCATCCTGGTTGCCGCGGCGGCGGTGTTTGCATCATCTGTCGTCGGCACGGGGCTCGGACTGGTGGCGGGTTACAGCCGCTCTTCCGCCGCGCAATGGATCATGCGCCTCGGCGACGTGATCATGTCCTTTCCGTCGCTGCTGCTGGCGGTGATCGTGCTCTATATGCTCGAACCCTCGGTCACCAATATCGTCCTTGTCCTGGCGATCACCCGCATTCCCATCTATCTGCGCACCACCCGCGCCGAAGTACTGGAAGTGCGCGAGCGGATGTTCGTGCAGGCGGCGAAGGTCATGGGAGCATCGTCCCGGCGCATTGTCTTCCATCACATCCTGCCGGTGATCTTTCCGACGCTGGTGACCATCGCGACGCTTGATTTTGCCTTCGTCATGCTGGCGGAATCCTCGCTGTCGTTCCTGGGGATCGGCATTCAGGCGCCTGAGATCACCTGGGGTCTCATGGTTGCCCAGGGGCGGCCCTATCTTACCAATGCCTGGTGGCTTTCCTTCTGGCCGGGCCTTGCGATCATCCTGACGACGCTGTCGCTCAATCTTCTGTCGAACTGGCTGCGCATCGCGCTCGATCCGACGCAACGCTGGCGCCTTGAAATGAGGGGCGGGAAAAATGGCTGAACATCTTCTGGAAGTGCGTGACCTCTCGGTCGAGTTCCATACCGTCAGCGGCACCGTCAAGGCTGTGCAAGATGTCAGCTGGCATCTCGATCGCGGCGAGACGCTGGCGATCCTGGGGGAAAGCGGCTCGGGCAAGTCCGTGTCGGCCTCGGCGATCATGAACCTGATCGACATGCCACCCGGCAAGATCACCAGCGGCACCATTCTTCTCAATGGGCGCGACATGCTGAAAATGACGCCCGAGGAGCGGCGTTCGATCAACGGCGCCAAGATCGCCATGATCTTTCAGGACCCGCTGGCCCATCTCAACCCGGTCTACACTGTGGGTTGGCAAATCACCGAAATGATGACCACGCATGGTCAGTCCGCAGAGCACGCCCGTGCCAGGGCGCTGGAACTCATGGAGCGAGTCGGCATAACCGATCCGCAGGCGGCGATGCGAAAATATCCGTTCCAGTTTTCCGGCGGGCAGCGGCAGCGCCTGATGATCGCCATGGCGATCGCCTGCAAGCCCGACATCCTGATTGCCGATGAACCCACCACCGCGCTGGATGTTACGGTGCAGGCACAGGTGCTCGAACTTCTGCAGGAATTTCAGCAGGAAACCGGAATGGGCTTGTTGCTGATCACACATGATCTCGGCGTCGTCGCGGAGATCGCCGACCGGGTCGTGGTGATGAATTCCGGCTGCGTCGTCGAGACCGGCAATGCGGCCGAAGTTTATCGCAACCCGCAGAACGCCTATACGAAAAAGCTGATTGCCGCCGCACCCGGGAAGGGCGCGATGGCGCAAGAGCGTGACCGCCAGGGCGAACCGCTGCTGCGCGCCATCGGCTTGAAGAAGAGTTTTGGCGCATTCCAGGCACTGAAAGGCGTGGACTTCGTCATCATGCCGGGCGAAACCGTTGCTGTCGTCGGCGAGAGCGGTTCCGGCAAGTCGACCCTTGCCCGGGCGATCGTTCGCCTCGATGATCCGCAGGAGGGCCAGGTCCTCTACCGCGGCAGCGATCTGCTTGCGATGACACCGAAGGAAATATTCGGGCTGCGTCGCGATTTGCAGATGGTCTTTCAGGACCCGACGCAGTCGCTCAACCCGCAGATGACCGTGTTCCGGCTGATCTCCGAGGCCTGGGTCATTCACCCGGATATCCTGCCGAAAGCGAGATGGAAGGAGAGGGTGGCCGAATTGCTGGTCCAGGTCGGCCTGAAACCGGATATGGCGGACCGATATCCGCATCAATTTTCCGGCGGCCAGCGCCAGCGCATCGCAATTGCCCGCGCGCTGGCGATGGAGCCGAAACTGATCATCTGCGACGAGGCGGTTTCGGCGCTCGACGTGTCGATCCAGGCGCAGGTGATTGCCTTGCTCGATGGCCTGCGCCGCGAATTCGGCCTGTCCTACCTTTTCATTGCACACGACCTGCCGGTGGTTCGCGATTTCGCCGATCGCGTCATCGTCATGAAGGCCGGCGAGATTGTCGAGGAGGGGCCGGTGGACCAGATCTTCAACGCGCCCTCCCATCCCTACACCCAGGCGCTGCTTGCCGCCAGCCTCGATCCCGATCCCGAGGTTCAGGCGACGCGCCGCGCCGCACGTCGCACACAGGAAGGACTCGTTCCCGCATGAAGCCCGATGTCATCGTCGCCTATCCGCTCCGGCCCCGTCAGATGGCAATGCTGGAGGACACCTATACGCTGCACCGGCTGGATCTTGCCGAAGGCTGGGAACGGGATGCTCTGCTTCGGAAAGCCGGCCCGATCTGCACGGCCCTGGTCTGCAACGGCCATGTGACGATCGACGAAGCCCTGCTTGCGAAATTGCCGGTACTGAAGCTGGCCGCCTGTTCCTCGGCGGGCTACGACCAGATGGATGTCGAGGCGATGACGCGGCGCGGCATCAAACTCACCAACACATCCGAAGTGCTGTGCGACGACGTTGCCGACACGGCGCTGCTCCTGATGCTGGCGGCGCGACGGCGCCTGCCGGAAGGTGACCGTTATGTGCGCTCCGGCGACTGGGGGCGCAACGGCATGATGCCGCTGACGACGTCGACCTCGGGAAAGCGGGCCGGGATCGTCGGCCTCGGCCGCATAGGCATGGCGATTGCCAGGCGCTGCGAAGCCGTCGGGCTGACGGTCGGCTATTGCGGCCGGACGAAAAAAGCCGGCAATGATTTTGCCTATTTCGACGAGCCGGTAAAACTCGCCGACTGGGCCGATATCCTGATCGTGGCGACGCCGGGCGGGGCCTCGACCGAAGGGTTGATTTCGGCTGAGGTGCTGAATGCGCTCGGACCGGCGGGCAGCTTCATCAACATTGCCCGCGGCACCGTGGTCGATGAGCCGGCCTTGATCGAGGCTTTGCAGGAACGGCGGATCGCGTCGGCCGGCATCGATGTCTACCTCAACGAACCCAATCCCGATCGGCGCTTCGCAGCACTCGATAATGTTGTGCTCTATCCCCATCACGCCAGCGGCACCGAGGAAACGCGCGACAGGATGGCGCAATTGACGATCGACAACCTTGCCGCCTTCTTCGCAGGCAGGCCGCTGCTGACGCCGGTCAATTGAACCAGGCTGAAACCCGCGGCGCGGCAGGGTTAGACGAAGTAATCCGGGAATTCCTTCCTGAGGTCTTCCACTTTTGCGACGGTGCGGCTGAGATGCTCACGGACCGCGTCGACGGCACCCTGTTCGTCGCGGGCGGCAATCGCGTCGATGATGGCGTGGTGACCGTCAAGGATGCTCATGATCTTTCCCTTTTCGGGCAGATGCAGACGACGAATACGCTCGAGATGGCCGGACCGCTCGCGAACCAGTTGATGGAGGCCGCTGCGCTTGGCGCCTGCGAACAATGTCTGGTGAAAGAGCTCGTCGAGCTCCTGGAAGATGGCAATCTGGTCGACGTCGTCGGCGACTGCCGACTGCATTTTGATGATCGAGCGGGCGCGCGTAATGACACTCGGATCCGGGTCCGGATCGGTCGCGAGACGGCGGCAGACTTCCGATTCCAGCGCGACACGAAGGAAGTGCGCCTCGTAAATCTGCAGGACGTCGATCCTGGTCACCACAGTGCGGGACTGTGGGTAAATGCGCACCAGGCCTTCCTGTTTGAGCAACTGCAACGCGTCACGAATGGGAGTCTGGCTGACCTCATAGGTCTCCGTCAGCTCGGTGCGCGACAATGTGGTGTCTGGCGGGAGCTGAATGGTGATGATGCGCTTTCTGAGGTCATCATAGACGCGCTGGACCGTGCTGCCGGCCGCGACTGGAAAACCGGGTGCAGTCAGGCCGAATGTGGAAGCGAACTGGGAATTCATATGAAGCAATCCTTTTCACTCCATTCATAGCTTTGCGTGACCTAATGCACAAGAATGCAAAGTTGCCGTTGATATATATGGGAAACTAAAATATCAGTCGAAGGAACCTGTGCGGACGAGCGCGCAAAAAGCTGGGAGAAAGCCGTGACAGCTGGGAAAACTTACGAGCAATTGCGGTCGGCCCGATGGATGCTGCCGGATGATCAGCGCTCGTTCGGTCATCGGTCGCGGACCATGCAGATGGGGTATGCGCCGGAGGATTGGCAGGGAAAGCCGATCATTGCCGTCATCAACACCTGGTCTGACGCCCAGCCGTGCCACATGCATTTCCGCGAACGCGCCGAATGGGTGAAGCGAGGAATTCTTCAGTCGGGCGGGTTCCCCATGGAGCTGCCGGCCCTTTCCCTTTCCGAAAACTTCGTCAAACCGACCACCATGCTCTATCGCAACATGCTGGCGATGGAGACCGAGGAGCTGTTGCGGAGCCATCCTGTCGACGGCGCCGTTCTGATGGGCGGCTGCGACAAGACGACACCGGGCCTGATCATGGGCGCCGTCAGCATGGGCATTCCCTTTGTTTATCTCCCGGCCGGCCCGATGCTTCGCGGCAACTACGCCGGCAAGACGCTCGGCTCCGGGACCGACGGTTTCAAATATTGGGACGAGCGGCGTGCCGGCACGATCACCAAGGAGGAGTGGCAGGGCATCGAAGGCGGAATTGCCCGCAGCTACGGCCATTGCATGACCATGGGCACGGCGTCGACCATGACGGCGATCGCGGAGGCCATGGGATTGACTCTGCCGGGCGCTTCCTCGATTCCGGCCGCCGACGCTAACCACCAGCGCATGTCGGCAGCCTGTGGCCGCCGCATCGTCGATATGGTGTGGGAGGACCTGACTCCGGACCAGATCATCACTCCGGCGGCGGTCAACAATGCCGTCACGGTCGCCATGGCGACCGGCTGCTCCACCAATGCGATCATTCACCTGATCGCCATGGCGCGGCGCGCCGGCGTCCCGTTGGAGCTCGATGACCTCGATCGCATTGGTCGCACGACGCCGGTTCTTGCCAACATCCGCCCTTCTGGTTCGACCTACCTGATGGAGGATTTCTTTTATGCGGGTGGCTTGCGTGCGCTGATGAAGCAACTCGGCGACAAACTGGATCCAGCCGCGATTACCGTCACGGGAAAATCCCTGGTGGATGGCCTCGACCAGGTGAAGATCTACAATGACGACGTCATCCGGCCATTGTCGAACCCGGTTTATCACGAAGGTTCGCTGGCCGTGCTGAAGGGGAACCTGTGTCCCGATGGTGCGGTCATCAAACCGGCGGCCTGCGACCCGAAATTCCATCGCCATTGCGGCCCGGCGCTGGTCGCCGACAGCTATGCGGAGATGAAGAAGATCATCGACGATCCCGATTATCCACTGACCCCGGACACCGTGCTCGTGCTGCGCAATGCCGGCCCCCAGGGCGGCCCGGGCATGCCGGAATGGGGCATGATCCCGATGCCGAAGGCGCTGTTGAAGCTCGGCCTGCGCGACATGGTGCGCATTTCGGATGCCCGCATGTCCGGAACCAGTTTTGGCGCCTGCGTGCTGCACGTCGCGCCGGAATCTTATATAGGCGGGCCTCTGGCATTGCTGAAAACGGGCGACATGGTCGAGCTCGACATTCCCTCACGCAGCCTCAATATGCTAGTTTCCGAAGAGGAGATCGCAGCGCGGCGCGCCGCCTGGGTGGCGCCGACGCGGCATTACGAGCGCGGTTACGGCTTTATGTTCTCCAGCCATATCGAGCAGGCCGACAAAGGCTGCGACTTCGACTTCCTGACGACGGAATTCGGTGGCAAGACGCCCGAACCGGCTATCAACTGAGGCACCGCGATGTTTGATCCCGATCGACGCACGATCCCCGCACAACCTCCCAAGGCAGGCTTCGCCGCCGGCCCATCCAAGCTGGACGCCATCCGATCGGTCACCCTGTCGCTCGCTTACCTGCCGTTGGCACGGCCGATCAGCGATGCCAAGGTTCTAACTGGCCGGCAGAAGCCGCTGACGGAGGTGGCGTTCCTGTTTTGCGAGATCATCTCGGAGGCGGGCCATAGCGGTCTCGGCTTCAGTTACTCGAAGCGGGCAGGCGGGCCCGCTCTTTATGCACATGCCTGCGAGATTGCCGATAACCTGATCGGCGAAGATCCCAACGATACCGCGCGGATATGGGACAAGCTCTGCTGGGCCGGGGCCTCCGTCGGCCGCTCCGGCATTGCCACGCAGGCAATTGCCGCCATCGACATCTGCCTCTGGGATATGAAGGCGAAACGTGCTGGCCTGCCGCTTGCGAAGCTGCTTGGCGCCCATCGGGACAGCGTCGCCTGCTACAACACTTCAGGCGGCTTCCTGTCGTCGAGCGTCGAGGAAATCCGCGATGCCATCGATCACTCGATAGCCTCCGGTATCGGCGGCATTAAGATCAAGGTCGGCCAGCCGGATCCGATGATCGACCTTCGCCGGCTTGATGCCGTGACCAGCCATATCGATGGCCGTGTGCCGCTGATGGTCGATGCAAACCAGCAATGGGACCGTACGACGGCGTTGCGCTTCGGCCGGCTGGTCGAGCCGCTCAATCTCGAATGGATCGAAGAGCCGCTCGATGCCTATGACGCCGAGGGCCACGCCGCGCTGGCGCGAGAGCTCGCCACGCCCATCGCCACCGGCGAAATGCTGGCAAGCGCCGATGAGCACATGGCCCTGATCCGAGCCGATGCGGTCGACTTTATTCAGCCGGATGCGCCGCGGGTCGGCGGCATCACGCCCTTTCTGCGCATCTGTACGCAAGCGGAGGCGAAACGCATGCGCCTGGCGCCGCATTTCGCCATGGAAATCCATCTGCACCTGGCGGCCGCCTATGCGCACGAGCCGTGGGTAGAGCATTTCGATTGGTTGGCGCCGCTGTTCAACGAGCAACTCGACATCAAGGACGGCCGGATGATCGTGCCCGCCCGTCCGGGGCTTGGTTGCAGCCTGACGGGCAAAGCCCGTGACTGGACCGTGGAAACGCGCAGCTTCGGCGTCTGAATTTGAACGAGGAGAAGGAAATATGAACCCCGCAACCCGTGAAAAGCTAATGGGTGTCTCGGTCGCGACGCTCTGCTCGGCACTGTTCAAGCGCGGTCTGAGAAACCAGACGGTCCAGGATGTTCGGCCCGTGCAGCCGAAGGGCCGCAATATGGTGGGGCCGGCCTTCACGCTGCGTTACATGCCGGCGCGCGAGGACCGCAACGCCATGAACGTTTTTCGGAACCCGAAACATCCGCAACGGCTGGCCATCGAGACGTGCCCAGACGGCCATGTTCTGGTGATGGACAGCCGCAAGGACCCGCGTGCAGCCTCCGCCGGCGACATCCTGATTACCCGTCTGATGATGCGCGGCGGCGCCGGCGTCGTTACCGACGGCGGCTTCCGGGACGCCGTGACGATCGGCGGCCTTGATATTCCCGCCTATCACCATCGTCCCTCCAGTCCGACCAACCTGACGCTGCACGAGGCGATCGACATCAATGTGCCGATCGGCTGCGGCGATGTGGCGGTCTTCCCGGGCGACATCATGGTTGGCGATGACGATAGCGTGATCGTCATCCCGGCCGAGATCGCCGACGAGATCGCTGACGAAGCGGTCGAAATGACCGCATACGAGGATTTCGTCACGGAACGCGTCAAGCAGGGACATACGATCATCGGCCTCTACCCGGCCACCGACGAAAGCAATCTGACGCTCTTTGCCGAATGGCGGAAGGTGAACGGCCGCTAAAGCGGCGCATCTTGCGCGATCACCGCATCAGGACGGAGCGAGGCTCCGCCAAGGAGGACAACTATGAGCTGGACCCCTTCAGGCAGGCATCTCATCGCCGGCGAGTGGATTGCCGGAACGACGACATTTCGCTCCGAGCCGGCACACGGCCCGGCACACGACTTTGCTGTTGGTACAACGGAACTGGTCGACCGTGCCTGCCGCGCCGCCGAAGCGGCATTTGCGGCGTTTTCCGCAAAGACATGCGAGGAGCGCGCCATTTTCCTCGATACAATTGCCGAGGAGATCGACAGATGCGGCGAGGCCGTCACCCTGATCGGAACTGAGGAAACCGGGCTCCCGGAAGGACGGCTCAACGGCGAGCGCGCTCGTACCACCGGCCAGCTCAAGCTGTTTGCCGAGCATATCCGCAAGGGCGCCCATCTTGACGCTCGTATCGATGCAGCGCTTCCCGATCGGCAACCGGCGCCGCGGCCCGAGATCCGTCTGGTGCAGCGGCCGATAGGTCCGGTCGCCGTCTTCGGCGCCTCGAATTTTCCGCTGGCATTTTCGACGGCCGGTGGCGATACCGCGGCCGCGCTTGCCGCCGGCTGTCCGGTCGTGGTGAAGGGACATTCAGCCCATCCCGGCACAGGTGAGATCATTGCCGAGGCGATTGCGGCTGCTATCGAACGCACCGGAATGCCGGCCGGCGTCTTCAGCCTCATCCAGGGAGGGCGCCGTGATGTCGGAACGGCTCTGGTGACGCATCCCGCCATCAAGGCCGTCGGCTTTACCGGATCGCTTTTCGGCGGTCGTGCGCTCTTCGACCTTTGTGCCCAGCGCCCTGAGCCCATTCCCTTTTTCGGTGAACTCGGCAGCGTCAATCCGATGTTCCTGCTGCCGGCCGCGACCGCCGCCCGGGCTGAAGCGATCGGTTCCGGCTGGGCCGGCTCACTGACGCTTGGCGCCGGCCAGTTCTGCACCAAACCCGGTATCGCCGTCGTCCTCGACGGGCCGGAGGCCGACAAGTTCACCAGTGCCGCCAAGTCGGCTCTTGAAAAAGTGGCACCACAGACGATGCTGACCAAAGGCATCGCCACCGCTTATCACGACGGCGCCGACCGCATGCGAGCAAGCAATGCAGTCGCACCGGTTCTCGCTGCAAAGAGTGCTGGCCGCGAGGCAACGCCGAACCTGTTCGAGACCAATGGCTCGGCCTGGCTTGCCGATCACTCGCTCAGCGAAGAGGTGTTTGGTCCTCTCGGCCTCGTCGTGCGCGTTGGCTCGCCGGAAGAGATGCTGGCGCTTGCCGAGAGCTTCCAAGGACAACTGACCGCGACCATCCATATGGACGACGCAGATCTTGGCCTTGCCCGCGACCTGCTGCCAATCCTCGAAAGGAAGGCAGGCAGATTGCTGGTCAATGGTTTCCCAACCGGCGTCGAAGTCGTCGATTCCATGGTGCATGGCGGACCCTATCCGGCCTCGACCAATTTCGGCGCGACCAGCGTCGGCACCATGTCGATCCGCAGGTTTCTGCGCCCCGTCGCCTACCAGAATTTCCCCGCCGGACTGTTGCCCCAAGATCTGCGCAACTGAGACCGGGGAATACCAAATTGATCGCCGCGGCGAAACTTCGCGGGATCAGGACCAATGCGTGCGCCGCTGACCGGTCTTACCGATAAAGAGGTCGCGATGGTGCGCGGACAGGCCGGCTCCCCCGGCTAAAAGATTGAGCGTTCAGACAGGGGGATGGCTCGTGTTTCGGGCACCGTGATTGATTGCTCTTTTCAACTGGTATATTAGTGCGCTTGTGCATTAGGGTGGCGTTCGCAGGAGGAGACGAATGCCGGACCACCGGAATCAGGACGAAGATTCGCTGTAAGGGGCGCCGACGGCGCATGGGAGGAGAACGAAATGAAACTGCATTTGCTAGCTGCCTGCTTTTCAACCGCGGTGATCGGGCTGAGTATTGGCTCGGCTCACGCTGAAGATGCCAAGAGCAACGTCACTGTTGTGCTTGCCGAAACCGTCGATGTCGTCGAGCCCTGCATGGCAGCGCGCCAGGACGTCGGCCGGGTCATTTCTGAAAACGTCAACGAGATGCTGGTGGAATTCGACTACGTCAATGGCGGCCTCAAACCCCGCCTGGCGACGGAATGGTCGAAGATCGACGACGACACCTGGGAGTTCAAGCTGCGGCCGAATGTGAAATGGCACGATGGCAAACCGTTCACCGCCAAAGATGTCCAGTTCACGATCGAGCGCAACAAGAACAAGAAGCTCAGCTGTGAGACCGGCGGAAAATACTTTGGCGGCACGGAATTCAGCTTCGAGACGCCGGATGCCAACACGATCCGCATTACGACAAAACCGGCGCAGCCAATTCTTCCGTTGCTGATGACGGTGATGGCCGTGGAGCCGGCCGAAACGACACCCGCAGACGAATTCACCCGCAAGCCGATCGGAACCGGCCCCTATACGTTCGACAAATGGGAGATCGGCCAGTCGATCGTGCTGAAGCGCAATCCGGACTATTGGGGGGAGAAACCGCAGGTGGAACAGGCGACCTATCTGTTCCGCTCCGACAGCGCGGTCGCAGCCGCCATGGTCGATGCCGGCGAAGCCGATATCGTTCCGGCCGTATCGGTGCAGGATGCCACCAACAAGGAAACAGATTTCGCTTATCCGAATTCGGAGACGACATCGCTGCGCATCGATACGCGCGCGGCACCCCTCAACGACCGGCGCATTCGCGAGGCGATGAACCTCGCCATCGATCGTCAGGCAATGCTCGGAACGCTGTTCCCTGAACAGGCGAAGATCGCCACACAGCTCGTCGTACCCACAACGATCGGTTACAATGCCGATATTCCCGTCTGGCCCTATGACCCGGAAAAAGCAAAGGAACTGGTCAAGGCGGCGAAAGCTGACGGCGTCCCGGTCGATCAAGAGATTCGCATCATCGGCCGCAACGGGCAATATCCGAACGCCACCGAAGCGATGGAAGCGATGATGGCCATGCTTCAGGACGTCGGTTTGAACGTAAAGCTCGATATGTATGACGTTTCCGTGTGGAACGGCTACTTCGTGGCACCTTTCGTCGCCGATTCCGGTCCGACGCTGACGCAGTCGCAGCACGATAACGCGACCGGCGATCCCGTCTTCACCGCCTTCGTGAAATACGCGACCGACGGCTCTCACTCCATGGTTCGGGATCCCGCAGTCGACGCCCTCATCGCCAAGGCGACCTCAGCCACCGGAGACGCGCGCACAAAACTCTGGAAGGAGCTTTTCGCCAAGGTGAACACCGAGATCATCGCCGATATCCCGATGTTTCACATGGTCGGATTCACCCGCGTTTCGCCGCGTCTCGATTTCAAGCCGACGATCGCGACGAATTCCGAGCTGCAGCTATCGCAGATCCGCTTCAAGTAAGCCGGTTTGCGGATCGACGCGCGGGCCGCCTTCCCTGAATGGCCCGCGCTTTCGATGACATGACGGATGGATGCCTATGCCGCTGATTGACCGCATTGACCTCACCCAATTCGCCGAGCAGATATTGATCCGCGCCGGGATGGAACCCGACAAGGCCGAAATCACAGCCGCCGTCCTGGTGGAAGGCGACATGATCGGCCACGAAACGCATGGCGTCAGCCTTTTGAACTGGTATGTCGAAGCGTTGGAAGATGGTTCGCTGGCGAAGTCGGGTAGCTACGAGGTGGTCAATGACCGCGGCGCAGCCTTTGTGTGGGACGGCAAATCTTTGCCCGGCGCATGGCTGCTGACCAAGGCGATCGACCAGGCCTGCGAACGCGTACGCGATCATGGCGTCGTCACCGCCGCAATCCGAAACTGCCATCACACCTGCGCACTGTCAGCCTTCATGCGGCAGGTTACCGAACAGGGCCTCATCGTTCAGCTGTCGGTATCGCATCCCGCGGCAAGCCGAGTCGCGCCCTATGGCGGCACAAAGCCGCTCCTGACCCCCAACCCGATGGCGGCCGGCTTTCCGACATCCGAGGATCCGATTCTGATCGACGTCTCCGCCTCGATCACCACCACGACGATGACGCAAAACCTGGCGAACGCCGGCAAGAAATTCCCCGAGGCCTGGGCCTTCACCGCCGCGGGCGAGCCGACCGATGATCCGCGCGAGGTGACCGAACGTGGCGGGACAATGATGCCCCTCGGCGGTCAGTTGAAGGGACACAAGGGCTTTGGGTTCGGGCTGATCGTCGAACTGCTGGGGCAGGGGCTTTCCGGCAAGGGACGGGCGAACGCGCCGCCCGGTGTGTTTTCGCAAAGCGCATTTATTCAGGTCATCGACCCCGCCTTTTTCGCCGGGCTGGACGCCTTTACCGCGCAGTCCGATTATCTCGCCTCGGCATGCCGCAGCAACCCATCCGCGCCGTGGAACAATGGCCCGGTCCGCATGCCGGGTGACAGCGCAGCCCGCAGGCGCCGCTCGGCGTTGGAAGAGGGCGTGCCGGTCGGCGATGTGCCTTGGGAGAAGCTCTGTAAATATGCCGCGCTTTTTGGCCTGCGCATTCCTGATGTCGCCGCGTGAGGCACGCGTCTAAGACTGGCCTTGAACGCGCGATGCCAGTCCCAAGCTCGATCTCCTGAAGACGTGTGTCATGACGTTTCCAGCCGAAATATGGAACAATCTCTATCGTCTCTTGTTACATTAGCGATGAAATAAGTAACGCGCAAAGGCAGGAACAGCTGGAGGTTCCATGAAGCGGAGCATAGAGTTTGGGCTGGTTTTTGCCGTTATTCTGACGGGCTGCACGACCGGTGCAGGCGATTACGCGTCGGCGGGACTGGCCCCCATTCCCGGCAGCATCACCTATCATGGTCAGCCTCGCACGAAGTTGACGAAATCGCCCGTGGGTTCTTCCTTCCCGCACAGCTTTACAGATCAATGGGGACGCCAGGTCGAGGAGATTTACATCATCCGGCCTGATCGGAGCTTGCTGATCGCCGAGCGCCACTATCGGCCGGTCTTCTCGCTCGACGATAACTAGAACAGGGTGATTTTACCCCCAGGGGAAGGAGAATTGATCGTGCCGCGACGCAAGAGCACTGAGACGACGACCCTCGACACCAAAGGAGCCAAGATCGGCGAACCGGTGCCGAAAGCCATCATCGATACGAACGCGGCCTCGGTCGGCATTCCCCGGCAGCCTGATCAGGGCCTGCGTGAGGAATTGAGCGCGTTGCGACAGCAAATCGACGCGCTCCAGCGGCAGGTGTTCGATGGTGCCCGATCGTTAAAGGGAGGCGCCCGGAAAGCAAAGCGGCAGACGGAAGCGGCTGTGAAGCTCTATCCGGCTTCGACGCTCATCCTCGTTGCGGCCGTTGCGGGTGCGTTCGCCTTCGCTGGACGCCGCGCTTCTCTGCCGCGCCATCGCCATCAATCGCTGCGCGAGTTGAGGGATCTTTACGACGCGATCCGCGAGCGCATCTGACAAGATTTCAGGATTGTCAGCATCGCGATTATGCCCGACACTTGCTCATCGAAGCGAGGGCAACCGCATGCTCGACATCATTATACGGAGCGCTCTTGATATTGTTCAGCGTACGGAGCGCCTGATCGTGGCAAGCAAGCAGCTGCTGAAGAGTGAAGACCTTGACGAAGTCGAAGTGTATGAACTCGATTGCGAGATCGAACGGCTCGGGGATGCGGTTTTCGTCGTGGACGAAGCCATTCGGTCACTTGCACGCGCCGTCGAATGTTGGCCGCAGGCCGCACGGGCCTACGGCATAAACAGAACATTGCATTGATGGGCTGTCGCTGCCTTGGGCAGAGCTGGCAATTCACGGAGCCCGTTCCGGACGTGTTTTCGAGCCGCGATCTGCGTGTCACGCCGATGTCACGCGACCATGGAAACAATATGTGCTTGATCGGCATGGTTGGGATGAGGCTGAGGTCTCAGACCTAGCGATTGCCGTTCTGATGGCGGGAACCGGCCGCTCTGTTGTTTGATCGATTTTTAAGCGCATTGGAGACACTCGATGAGGGATGTGCTGCCGACTATCACGCGTGTCCTGAGCCGTGGACGGCTGGGGCAATCCTCCTTTTGTTTCGATGGGGCATCACGATGACCTCGAAGACCTCCCGGCGAAAATCTCAGCCCCACGAATTCATCTTTCCGGTTCACACACGCACGATCGCAGAGATCAGATATGACAGCCTCAGCCGAGTCATGACGGTGGTCTATCACGACGGCCGCTCGACGACGACGACCGGCATACAAGGCCCGGCGATGCTGAGGATTCTCGCCCAGCGTCCGCTGGAGCGCTCTCCGTTCCTGTTGCAGACGGTCATCTGACCTGGAGAAACCGTCGCCACCTCTTGTCTCTGCCGCGTGACAAGGCATCCGCTGGCTAAATCGGCATGATTGTGCATCCATTTCCCGCAGGCTGCGTTCCTCTCCTACAGTCAGACCTAATGGAGTGAATGCCGATGACCTTTCCACCGCCGAAAACCGAAGCTCCCGCGCAACGCTTTGAACAGGCAACCGAGGCCGCGCGCGACGCATTGGAAAGACTGATTGCCGTCGCCAATGAGTCCGGATGGGCAACCGGAGAGATAACCGCGGCGCTGCTTAAGGCCGCGCAATTTCTGAGCGACGCCAACAAGAAAGATCCCGATCCGGCTGATGACCCTGTCATCAGCGATGCTTCCGCTAGGCAAGAGCAGATTGGTCATGGCGAGCTGTACGACTAAGCATGTCGCGCAAAAGTGCGCAGCGGTTTTGGAGCAACGACATGCGTAAAGACAAAACCTAAAGCGCGACGCGCTTTAACCCAGATTTTACCGGCCGATCGTCGCAACGGAGCCGCGCACGACGAGGCTGGTGGCAACGCGCAGACGTTCGACGGCAAGCGGGGTGCGTTCGATGCGGGCGACGAGCCGTTCGCCGGCGAGTTTGCCCAGTTCGTAGACGCGCTGGTCGACGATGGTGATCGGCGGAACGGTGACGCTGGTCCAGTCGGCGTCCAGAAACGAAATCATCGAGACATCCTGAGGGATCGACAAGCCGAGCGACTGCAGTGACTTGAAAATGCGCAAGCCCACGAGACTGTCGGATGCCAACAGCGCCGTCGGCGGCGATATCTCCGAGAGCAGGCGTTTTATCACGGCGTTTGTCTGCTGCTGGTTCGTGGCGCCGAGCCGGATGTAATGAAGAGGGTTCGGCAAACCCGCCTCGGTCAGAGCGCTGACGAAGCCTTCCATGCGTTCGCGCACGGCGGAATTTGATATCCGCCCGAGCTCAGTGAGCCCGCCGTCCTCGGCGTCCATGGCGGAGATATAGGCGAGGCGGCGATGGCCCTGGCCGATCAGATACCTTGTCGCGGTGAGTGCCGCATCCCTGTCATCCCCGGTCACGGCGTCGACATCAAGCTCCGGGATGGCCCTGTCGAATAGAACCAATGGCACGCCGGCGCGGCGGACGTGCTGCAGGTGATCGAGGCGATCGCAGCGGGCCGGCGTGACGATCAGGCCATCGACGCGTTTACCGATCAGCAGGTCGACCGCCGATTTTTCCGCATCGATCTGTTCGCCCGAATTGGCGATGATGACGTTGAAGCCCGCAAGCCGGGCTGCATCGGTAATGCCGCGCACTGCGAGGCTGAAGAAAGCATTCTCGATATCGCCGACCACCACGCCGATAATGCCTGAGCGTCCCGTGCTCATGCTTCGGGCGAGCTCGTTCGGGCGGTATTCGAGCGCGGCGGCGGCCGCCGTCACCTGATCCTTGATCTTGTCGCTGACGACGCCATAGCCGCCGAGCACGCGGGCTGCCGTCGCCTTCGAGACCCTTGCTGCCTTCGCGACGTCGGCAACCGTGACTGAACGTTTCGGGGCAGCGGAATCTTCCATGGCGCAGCACTACAAGAGTTGTTGACGGCCGGTCAATTGACAGATATCAAATATGTCGTGAGACCGGTCTCTTTATATAGAAGACCGGTATCTTGTCCAGAAGTCTTCGTCGCACGGGCGACGAGACCGGATGATAACGAATGCCGACAAGAGCATCCCTTCAGAGCGGAGAACGAACATGAAGCCTTTTGAATCTTTCGCGGCCGTCGCGGCTCCATTGCGGGCTGGCCTTCTGACGTGCCTTCTGGCGATGGGGGCCGGCTCTGCGGCCGCGGCCGACAATCCCTATAGCCTCATCGAGCCCGGGGTGATCAGCGTCGGCACGATGGGCGATGCCAAGCCCTATACGTTTGCGACGGCGGACGGCCAGTTCACCGGTTTCGATATCGAGTTGTTTCTCAACGTCGTCTCCCGCCTTGGCATTCCGAAAGACAAGGTCACGTTCACGGGCCAGGAATTCTCCGCACTTCTGCCGTCGGTGGCAAACGAACGGTTCGATGTTGCTGTCGCGGCGATCGGAACCACCGAAGCCCGGAAGAAGACCGTCGACTTTTCCGACGGCTATCTTGCCGGTTATCTCTCGGTCCTGACGGCGGATTCCGGCATCAAGGATGCCGACGGCCTCAAGGGCAGGCGTCTCGGCGTCGTGCAGGGGACCTTGCAGGAAGTCTATGCGGCCAAGAATTTCGGTGAGGCCGATCTCGTGAAATTCCCCGACAACAATTCCGCCGTGGCTGCCCTCAACAACGGAACGGTCGATGCGCATTTTCTCGACTACGAGGCTGCCAAACAATATGGCGAGCGCTATCCCGCGCTGAAGATTGCGGTCAACATCCCGTCCTTCGATGCGCCAGCGGGCTTCGTGATCCGCAAGGGAAATGACGCCTTCCGCACGGCGTTGAACACAGCTCTTCACGACGCGATGCAGGACGGCACCTGGAAGACCCTCTATGAAAAATGGTTCCCCGGTTCGCCGATGCCGGACCAGTACCTTCCCAAGAAGTAACGTCGTAAGCCGTCCGCTCCGGCGGACGGTTTCATGCCCGGCTTGGGCTTCGATGAGGATCTCGATGAACTGGCTTGAAAATCTGCGCCGCAGCTTCCTGGACTGGGACGCCATGGCCGAAGTGCTACCGAGCATGATCAGCGTCGGCCTGAAGAATACCCTGATCCTGGCCGCCGCCTCGACCGTGCTCGGCGTCGTTATCGGCATGGCTCTCGCCGTCATGGGTATCTCGCAGTCCCGCTGGCTGCGGCTGCCCGCGCGCGTCTATACCGATGTCTTCCGCGGTTTGCCGGCGATCGTCACGATCCTGATCATCGGTCAGGGTTTTGCCCGGATCGGACGGGAGATCTTCGGTCCGTCGCCATTTCCGCTCGGCATCCTGGCGCTCAGCCTGATTGCCGGGGCGTACATCGGCGAAATCTTCCGATCAGGCATCCAAAGCGTCGAGCGCGGCCAGATGGAAGCCTGCCGGGCGCTCAGCATGAGCTACGGGCAGGGCATGCGCTTGATCGTCATCCCGCAAGGCATCCGGCGGGTTCTGCCGGCGCTGGTCAATCAATTCATCGGAAACGTCAAGGATTCCAGCCTCGTCTATTTTCTCGGATTGCTCGCCTCCGAGCGGGAGATCTTCCGCGTCGGGCAGGATCAAGCTGTCGTAACGGGCAATCTGTCGCCCTTGTTGCTGGCGGGCGTCTTCTATCTCGTCATCACCGTGCCGCTCACTCACTTGGTCAATTACATCGATGTGCGACTGCGCCTGGGAAAACAAGGCCGCAGCTCGGGTGTTGCGAGTGGATTGGTCGAGGTGAGCGAAATGCGCGCCGCCGGTCCGCAACCCCCGGCAAAATCTGTCGAGCAGACCGAACCGCGCTTCAAGGGTGGTGCCCTGAACGTCCGGGATCTCACCATGGCCTATGGTAATCTCGATGTGCTGAAGGGTGTCGATCTCGACATCGCCGCCGGTACCGTCACCTGCATCATCGGTCCTTCCGGCTCGGGAAAATCGACGCTGCTGCGCTGTATGAATAGGCTGGTGGAACCGAAAGGCGGCGACATCCTGCTCGATGGCGCCAGCATTCTGGCCATGAAACCAGAGCGGTTGCGCCGGCGCGTGGGCATGGTGTTCCAGCACTTCAACCTGTTTCCCGATCACACCGCGCTTGAGAACGTCATGCTTTCACTGACGAAGATCAAGAAGATGTCGAGGCAGGAGGCGCGACGCATTGCCGAGGCGCGTTTGGCCGAGGTCGGTCTTGCCGAGCGCAGAAATCATCGCCCGGCAGGTCTGTCTGGCGGGCAGCAGCAGCGCGTCGCCATCGCGCGTGCTCTTGCGATGGATCCGGAACTCATCCTGTTCGATGAAGTGACGAGTGCGCTCGATCCCGAATTGGTGAAAGGCGTTCTCGACTTGATGGCAGCTCTCGGCCGCCAGGGCATGACGATGGCCGTGGTGACGCATGAGATGGGATTTGCACGCAGGGTGGCCGACCAGGTCGTCTTCATGGATGAGGGCCGCATCGTCGAAGCCGGCTGCCCGGGGCAAATCTTCGACAATCCCCACAGCGAGCGGCTGAAACGCTTCCTTGCGGAAGTCCTCTAAAGCATGTCGCGCAAAAGTGTGCAGCGGTTTTGCGGCAACGACATGCGCAAAAAACAACGAGCCAAAGCGCGAGGAGCGAATCTGAAAGATCGCGACGCGCTTTAGCCCCTGACGCGAGGCATGCCGCTGAGGGCTCCTACGACGGATGCATGGAATTCGTTCGACATAGCAGGAAACAAGGTTATCGACATGAATGCTTCCCCCAAACCTTCGAAGGTCGTCGTCATCGGTGGCGGCATATTCGGCGTCTCGACGGCTGTCCATCTCGCTCGCCTCGGGATCGCCACCGTGCTCGTCAGCGATGGGCCGCTTGCCAATGGCGCCTCCGGCCGTTCGCTCGCCTGGCTCAATTCGGCCCGGAAACGCTCTGATGCCTATCACCGCCTGCGCCTCGCCGGCATCGACCGTTATCGCACCCTTGCTGCCCGATATCCGGATGCGCCCTGGCTGCGTTTCGATGGCGGCCTGACCTGGGATGCCGATGACGCCGGCAATGAGATAGCCGAGGTCTTCGACTTCGAGCGCGACCTCGGCTATCACGCGCAATGGCTGGCCCAGGAAAACATTCCCGGCGCGACGCCCGGCGTCGACGCCGGTGCGGTGACGCCGCAGGGCGCGATCTTCAATCCCGGAGAAGGTTGGGTCGATCTTCCCTCGCTGATCGGCCTTCTCGCGGAGGAATTCCGTTCGCTCGGCGGCGAGGTCGTGACGGACGCCGGGCGCGCGGCGATTGATGTCGAAGGCGCCCGTGTCTGCGGCGTGAGCGCAGCGGACGGCAGACACTGGGACGCGGAGTCTGTGCTGCTCGCCGCGGGCGGCGCCGTTCCGGCAATCGTTGCCGAAGCCGGCCAGCATATCGACGATGCAACGCCGGTCGCGCTTCTCGTCAGGACCAAGCCGATCCGCCATTCGCTGAAGGCCGTGCTCAACACCCCCCGCGTCGCCATCCGACCCATGCCGAATGGCGGCTTCGCCCTCGATTCCGCCTGGTCCGAGGAAGAGGTCGAAGTGAAGCCGGACGGCGGCTATGAAGTCAGACAATCGACGTTGGACGGGCTGCTGCGCGAGGCGTCAAAAGTTCTCGAAGGCAACCCGACGCTCGAGATCGAAGATTATGGGGTCGGCCCAAAGCCCATTCCGGGCGATGGCGAGCCGGTCTTTGGCGAACTGCCGTCGATCTGGGGTTACTTCGTCGCCTTCAGCCATAGTGGCGCCACCCTCGGCCTGATCGCCGGTGAACTGCTGGCCGACGAGATCGCCACCGGACGCCGTCATCCGCTGCTGGCGGAGTTTCGGCCCGAACGTTTCAGCGCGTCGCGAGGATGACGGTCGTGGAAGGAGCGGAAGTCCGACTCGGCGCCGTTGCGAACCGCGACCGGCGTCCGATGCATCCTTCTGAGCCGTCGAGCGTTCTATCGCCAGGAACAACTGGAGATCCATCATGTTCAAGGACGAACTCGGGGACATCGGCACAAACCTGGACAGGCGCGACAATACCGGCACCGCACCGGCTGCTTTCGAAGATGCAAACGCCAATCCCGATCTCATCAGGCGTGAGGGCTTCGCGAGCGAGGCCGAATATCGGGCTTATATCGCGACGCTCGGTGGTCATGCTCCGGTTGGAGGCACCTTTGAGGAGCCTCTCCTGGCCTCTGACAATCATGCCCTGGAAGGCCGTCTGCGAGAACTGAGAGAAGAACTCGAAAACCTCCGCGCCCGCCTTCAGGTGATCCAACATCAGGCTGCGACCGTCGTTGCGGCGAACGTCCGCTGGGCCGATGCAAGCGCCCACGCGCAGCTTGGCAATCAGCCCTGGCTCAAGCTGGCCGGCGCAATGGCGGCAACATTCGTCGTCACCAGAGGCATCACGCGGCTGCCGCTCGGAACCGTGGCGACGACGGCGCTACCGTTGGTGGCGGCCGCGATGAAACGGAAGTCCGTCAGGTGAACATCGTCCTCTAACGGGACATCGGGCACGGCACACTTCTGCTTCAATCGCCTTCTCTCGGCGTCCGTTTAGGCGAAACTAATTTCCGCAAGGAGAGGCAGGTGATCAGAGGCGACCCTTGTCAGTCGGTTTTCCAGGACCGTCGCCTGTTTGACGACGAGATCGTCGGAAACGAGAATGTGGTCAAGGCGCATCAGCGGATAGCGGGAAGGGAAGGTTGCTCTTGGTGTGGCCTTGCCTTCGCGCTGAGCATCCTTCAATGACTGAGTGGCAAGTCGGTAAGTCGCCGATGCCGGAATGGCGTTGAAGTCGCCGCAAAGGATGGTGGGGAGAGATTCGCCCGCTGTCCCGCGCAGCCAGCCCGAGTTCAACAGCGTCGTCATCTGCCGCATGCGCTCGCGGCCGCGAAGGCCAAGATGGGTGTTGACGACCAGCAGTTTTCTGTCGCCGACCAGTATTTCGACCGAAAGGGCACCGCGCTGTTCGCCGATGGATGGCAGCGGGCCGGCCTTGACCGCGCCAGTCGGCAGCGCGGTGATGATCGCATCGCCATACTGCTCTTCGGCAATCGACAGCGCCGGATGAAAATGAGCCTGCATCTCCAGAAGCGCGGCGATCGTATGGGCCTGGTCGATGCCGCCGGTCCTGCGCCTGAGGACATCGACCTCCTGAAGAGCGATGATGTCGGCTTCCGCCTCGGCGATGACTGAAGCAATGCGTCCGGGATCGAGCTTGCGGTCGTTGCCGATACAGCTGTGCACGTTATAGGTTAAGAGTTTGATCGTTTTTTCCGACATGAGTCCGCTGAAGCTTGTCCTTGGGGACATGGATCTCGTTCCCCAGGGGAACACAAAACTCATTTGATCGTTCCAGATTATCGAACCATCCCGTTTGCACTCCTGAGGACAATCGATGAGCTTGAAAAACATGATCTGGAATGGACTGCTCGTTGCTGCCCTTTGTTTCGCGGTCTTCCTTCTTTACCGCATCTTCCAACAGTACAGCCTCGAGCAGATCGTCCAATCGGTTCGCAGCATACCTTTTTCGAATTTCTGCGTAGCCCTGCTGTTTGCGGCGGCATCCTATCTATGTCTTGGCTGTTTCGATCTCCTGGCGATCCGTTCACTCGGCAAATCCTTGCCTTACCCCAAAATCGCGTTGGCTTCGTTCATCAGCCTGTCGCTCGGCCACAATATCGGTTTTGCCGGACTGAGCAGCGGCGCTTTCCGCTACCGTTTTTATTCGCGCTGGGGGCTGACGACCGAGGATGTCGCCAATATCATCCTGTTTTGCGGCATCACAGTCGGGCTGGGGCTGATCACGCTTGGCGGCCTGGCGATGATCATCAATCCCGGCGACGCCGGGCGCCTGCTGCGGCTCGATCCGGCCGGTGTGCGCATCTTCGGCTTGCTGGCGCTCATCGTGCCGGTCGTCTATGCGGGGCTGGCGTTTTTCATCCGCAGCAAGTTGCGGCTTTGGCGCTGGTCCTTTCAGTTGCCGCGATTTTCGATAGCGGTCGCGCAAGTTGGGGTCGGCACGATCAACTTCGGGTTCGTTTCTGCCTGTCTCCACCAGATGCTCTCAGCCTTCGGCGATGTTGCCTTCTTCAGATCGGTAACAGCCTACGTGCTCGCCAACTCGGCAATTCTTGCAACGCATGTTCCAGGTGGTCTCGGCGTGCTCGAGGCGACCGTCTCCTATGCGGTGCCGAAGGAAGCATCCATCGGCGCGCTGATCGCATTCCGCTGCGTCTATTTCTTCATTCCGCTGGCGCTTGGCGCAACGCTACTCGCAATCAGCGAGGTCGTCTTTCGCCGCCGATCACGTGGAGCGAACGAGACGGCGGACGAAGGCGCCGAGGCCCAGTCGGCTTAGCAGTGTGGTGGGCCGACCCGGGTCGAAGAGCGCGGTTCCCATGACTGGCTTGGTGCTGCCGGCCATGTCGACTGCAAACTCGCGCAAGCCGCGGCGACCATCATTCAGCGTCTCGATCGCTTCGATCACCGATCCTGTCCGAGCGAAGGCTGCAGCAAAGGTCTCGGCCGCCCTTCCTAGGTATTCCGAAAGCAGGCGGTTGCGAAGATCCACGATCCCCCGGCGTTGATCCTCGCCGTCGGCCTCCAAGAGCATATCGCATTCGGTATCAATTGCTTCCGAGCGGTTGTTGATGTTGGACGAGCCGATGCGCACCAATTTGTCATCGGCAATTATCAGCTTGGAGTGGACGAGCACCTCCACTTCTGTGCTCGACGCCAGCGGGGCTCGCCCAGGGGCAGTGGCTTTGGGCATGACCGGCCCCGGAACAACGGGATAGTAGATGCGCAGCCGATGAGCGCGATCAGCGCGTTTGAGGCGACGGATGACACGGTCGCGATTATTGCCCATGACAAGCTTTTCGATCAGCCCGTGAGAGCTGCGCGTACAGATGATGATGACTTCAGGCCCGTCTTCCTCCTCAAGCCCGGCGGCGATGGCCTCCGCGACGCGGAAGGAGGCGAGGTATTGTGCTTCGATGTAAAGTGATCGCTTCGCCCGGGCGATCACATCAAGTGTCATGTCGATACCGTCGCTTACGCCGGTCCGCAAGGCCGTCGAGGGTTCCGTCAGCGCGAAACTGACCGAAATATCTCCGATCGAAACCGGCAGATCATCGGGCCAGACGAAAGGCGCGCTCGCGACCAGCGGCGAGTGGCTTTCGCCGGTGGCGTCTTCCCAGCGCCGCCTGGCGATATCGCCGATCAGCTTGGCCGCGTCGCCCGTGACCATCGCTTGAACATCGTGCAGGGGGTCGTAGGAAACGCCGGCGGGATCACGTCGCAGTTTGTCTTTGGCGCGATGAAGCCAAGTGTCCCACCGCCGCGCCGTCAGATCCATCCCACCGATGAAGGAGACCGCGTCGTCGATGCAGACGAGTTTCTGATGATGGCAGCCGCCGACTGCCCGCGCAGAATCGAAGCGCAGATCGATCCGGGCATTCTTCGGGAAATTCTTCTTGCGAAACAGCTGCAGGGACTTGTTCGAATAGAGGGGGCCGAGCGCCCAGACGAGGATGCGTATTTCCAGTTCGGGATTTTCCGCCGCGAGACCGTGCAGCAGGTCGGCAAGCGTCTCCTCGGATTTATCGGGTTCCATCAGGATGTCGGGATTGAAATCCCATCCGATGATCCAGACAGTGCGCCGCGCCTGCCGTAGCGCCCGCGCCAGCTCGGCAAAATAGCTGTTGCCGTTGATCAGGAAGGCCGCCTTCGCGGCACTCCCTTGCAGGTCAAACCCACTGCAATCTTGCCTTTTATGGCCGACCAGCGCCGGCAATTTTGCCTGTGTCAGCGTCGGATGATTGAAGACGGTCTCAATTGCGGTCATGATTGCCTCTGCCTCTAACTGGGGAAACAAACGCTTGGAATATTTCTGGGTTCCCTGCGGTGGCGGAAGAGGCGGCCGGGCTGACTTCGTCCGGCGATAGAAAGCCTAAGGAAACGCGATGTCACAACGAGCAGGCAGTGCCGATCTTCCGCTTCACGGGGGACGTGTGCCACATTGGCTGGGCGACCGGATGACGCGACTCGGTACGCTGATCACCGAGGCGATCGTTCATCACTATGGCCGCGACGAATTCCTGCGCAGGCTTGCGCATCCCTTCTGGTTCCAGTCCTTCGGCGCGGTCATGGGCATGGACTGGCATTCCTCCGGCATCACCACCAGCGTTCTCGGCGCCTTGAAACGCGGACTGAAGCCGCGCGCCGGCGAACTCGGCCTGCATGTCTGTGGCGGCCGCGGCGCGCAGTCGCGCAAGACCCCGCAGGAGCTGCTGTCGATCGGCGAACGGGTCGGTCTCGATGGGGAGGGGCTGGCGACGACGAGCCGTCTCATTGCCAAGGTCGACAGCGCCGCCCTTCAGGACGGGTTCGATCTTTATCTGCACGGCTTCATCGTCGCCGATGACGGCCATTGGGTGGTCGTGCAGCAAGGCATGAATGGCGACAAGCGGCAGGCCCGGCGCTATCACTGGCTGTCGGAAGGGCTGGAGAGCTTCGTCGACTCGCCGCATGCGGCCATCGAGGGCAGGAGCCAGGGCGAGATCGTCAATCTGGCCGACAGGCGCGCCGAGCGTTCTCGGCGTGGCCAACTCGATCTGCTGGCGACGCTCGGTCCCGACCGGATCGTTCGCGAGGCCGCCGCGCTGCTGCGTGTTGAGCACCCGGCGCCCGAGCCTGCCGAACAACCGATGCTGCCGCACCTGATCATGCCGACCCATCACGACGTTCGCGAAAGTGACATCATCATGAGGCGCCTGCACGGAAATCTGGCCGCCGCAGCCGACCGTGGACCGGCGGATTTCGAAGAGCTGCTGCTGGTTCCAGGTGTCGGTGCCCGCACCGTGAATGCGTTGGCCCTGGTGGCCGAAGTCGTCCACGGCGCGCCTTGCCGTTTTTCCGATCCGGCGCGCTTCTCGATCGCCCATGGCGGCAAGGACCGCCATCCCTTCCCAGTGCCGCTCAAAGTCTATGACGAGACGATCGGCGTGATGAAATCGGCGGTACAGAAAGGCAGGCTCGGACGGGAGGAGGAACTGCAGGCGCTGAAGCGCCTCGATGACCAATCCAGGCAGATGGAACGCTACGTCACCGGTCCAGACCTCAAGGAAATTATCGCCGGCGAATTCCGCCAGTCCGCCGATTTCGGCGGCCGGAGCGTCTTCGGCTGTGAGGAGCCGCCCGCAGAGTAGGGCACCCCTTTGTGCCACTGTCTTAACTCGCTGAGCCGGGTAGGGTGACCTCGCCGTTTTCCTCACCATCCCAGTACCGGATGGAGGACGCCGAAACTTTGATAAGAACGATCCCGGGAGTGTCCACACCTTCAGGAAACCACCGCTGGAGATCGGGCACCCAATGTTCTTCGAACGCCGCCTTGTCCCGCACCAGCGAGGCGAAGCCCTCGACAGCGATGAAAATCCCCGGTTTGCCGAGGAGGCTGGGAGGTGCCGTGAACGTCAGCGAGACGATGTCGATGCCTTCGATCTCCGTGATTTTCCTGCTGTCCTCATACGAAAAGAACCAGGAATCCCCGTCATATTCGACGTCGCCATTATTGCTCATCGGTCGGGCCGAGATGCAGCCCGACCCGGCGTTCGTCGACAGCATGCAGAAATCGATCTTCTTCAGTTGTGAGGATAGGTCTTCGAGGGTCATGGACGCCATTGCGATCTCCCGGGTTTGAATGCTCGGGAGTAGCGTGCAGGCGTCCAAATTGTTCCGTGGAAAGCCTACGTGACTAAGCCTCCATCCTTTTGATCTATTCCCGCAATGTTTAAGGATGGAAGTATGCAGGAATTCCAGGGGTTACAGCAGCGTCCTATGCAAAGCTGAAGATAAGCGGCGCTATACCCTCAATGGCCGTCGGGCGGGACGGCTTCGACCGGAACCGTCTCTTTCAGGTTCTTCCGGTGGAAGATGAAGAGCCCGGCAAAGACGATGATTGCGGCGCCGATGACGATCTGTGCATCGGGAATATCATTGAAGAAGAAATAGCCCAGAATGATCGCCCAGAGCAGCAGCGTATACTGCAGCGGCGCCAACAGCGATGCCGGCGCGAGCTTCAGCGAGCGTGTGATCAGCAGGTGCGCGCAGGAGGCGACGATCCCGAGCAATAGCATGCCGGCCCAATCGACGAGTGTTGCCGGCTGCCAATGGCCGATGCTCAACACGATGCCGGTCGCCAGGGCGGCGATCGTCTGCCATGTCACGAGCGTCGTATCGCTGGTCGAACGTAGATAGCGGCTCATCACCAGCGACAGCGCAAAGGCAAGGCTGCCGAGAAGACCGAAGAGCGACGGAAGCGACAGCATCGCCGTCGATGGACGCAGTGCAATGACGACACCTGCAAAGCCAAGCAGAACGGCAAGCCAGCGGCGCCAGCCGATCTTCTCTCCGAGAAAGAAATGCGAGAGCGCCGCAATGTAGATCGGCCCGGCCATATAGAAGGTCATGACATCTGCGAGCGGCAGATAGGCGACGGCGGCGTAGAACAGGGCAACATCGGCGGTCGCCATGGCGACCCGGATGAACTGGAGGCCCTTCTGTTCGACGCGAAACAGGGCCATCGGCCCTTGTCGCGCGATCATCGGCCCGAGCACGACGAAAGCGCCGACGGAGCGGATAACCAGCACTTGGCCGACGGCAAAGCTTGCGACCAGCCACTTGCCCATCGCATCGTTCAGTGCAAAGAGCAGATCGCCGAGCAGCATCAGCACGACGCCGGTCATGATCAGGTTTCCGGCATTGGCTGCGGCCGTCTTGGTCTTCATATGGCGTCCTTGCAAGAGGGGCCGCTCAGGCGCGGCCGAGGTCGGCTTCAGCTTTAACACCGCCGATGTCAACGGTTAGTTTCACCCGCAATTTGATTGATCGCCGCCATCGCTGGGGCCGCGGTGCTCCCGTCACGTTCCCTAGCGGGGCGTCCTCGCCGCTATGCCGGACATCTGCGGATACAAATCGGCGTGACCTCGGACATATCTCGGATACATGAAAAAGGCACCGTCTTAGGGCGAAAATTCAACCCTAAAACGGAGTTTCCCTTTGACGTCCCTCCCTCCTGATATTAACCGCCGCAATTTTCTGGCGGCCGCCGCCATCGCCGGCACTGCAACGATATTAAAGCCTGCGATGTCATTTGCTTCCACTGGCGCAGCCCACGAGATTCGACCTTTCAAGGTAAGCGTTCCCGACAGCGCTCTCCAAGAGTTGAAGCAGCGCCTTGCCTCAGCGCGATGGCCCGCCAAGGAAACCGTGGGTGACGACTCCCAGGGCGTCCAGCTCGACCGTTTTCGCGCCCTCGTGAACTATTGGCAGGACGGTTACGACTGGCGGAAGGTCGAGGAAAAGCTCAATGCCATTCCGATGTTCATTACCGAAATCGATGGGCTCGACATCCATTTCATCCACGTCCGCTCCAGGCACGAGAACGCGCTGCCGTTGATCATGACCCATGGCTGGCCGGGTTCGATCCTTGAAATGCTCAAGGTCATCGATCCGCTGACAAACCCGACAGCGCACGGCGGGAGGGCCGAGGATGCCTTCCATCTGGTCGTTCCCTCGATTCCGGGCTTCGGTTTTTCCGGTAAACCGGACGTGCGGGGATGGGGTTCCGACCACATCGGTCGCGCATGGAGCACGCTCATGGACCGGCTCGGATACCAAAAATACGTCTCCCAGGGTGGCGATTGCGGCTCGGTCATCTCGCAGCGCATGGCGCATCAGAACGTTCCCGGTTTGCTGGGCATTCATCTCACCATGCCTGCAATCGTCCCGCGCGAAATCGTACCTCTCCTCGCTGCAGGCGCTGCCGCACCCGAAGAGTTCAACGAGGAGGAGCGAGCTTGTTTCGATAAGCTGGCGATCTTCTACCGAGATAGCGCTGCCTACGCGCAAATGATGGTCACCCGTCCGCAGACCATCGGCTATTCGTTGGTAGATTCACCGGTCGGAATGGCCGCTTGGATGTACGACAAGTTTGCTGAATGGACATTTAGCGACAAGCAGCCGGAAAAGGTCCTGACGCGCGACGAGATGCTCGACGACATTTCGCTCTACTGGTTCACGGAGACCGGTGCCTCGGCTGCCCAAATCTATTGGGAAGACCATACCAACAACTTCAATGCCCTCGACAAGATCCCGACGTTGCCGGTGGCGGTCAGCGTCTTCCCAGGGGAAATTTATCAAGCCCCGAGGTCGTGGACAGAGCGAGCCTACGGCAACCTGATCTATTTCAACGAGGTTGATAACGGCGGACATTTCGCCGCTTGGGAACAGCCCGCGATCTTCACGAACGAAGTTCGGGCGGCGTTCCGTTCGCTACGCTAAGTCGAGTGCTTGATGGCCGTCGCGATTGCGGCGGCCATCGCCTTCAGCCGCAAGCGAGCGCGTCGTCCGATATCCCTTTCGAGTTCTGTTTCAAGCACTTTGCGTTAAGGGCGGGTGTCGTGGTAGGAGTTGGGTATGAACTCACTAAGCGATATAGATTGCCAAAGCTGCGGCGCGTGTTGCTCTTTTTCATCGGATTGGCCAAGATTTTCTACGGAAAGTGATGCTGCTCTCGATTTGCTGCCACCGCGCTTCGTTGCGGCAGATGAGACGGGAATGCGTTGTAGCGGGTCGCGTTGCTCTGCGTTGGCAGGTCGGGTCGGTTTTGAGACATCGTGCCTCGTTTACGATATTCGGCCTGTCGTTTGTCGCGAATGCGTTCCTGGAGATGATGCCTGCCTGATGGCGCGTGAAGCCTTCGGATTAACGCTGCCGCATCAGATCCTCGGGTAGGCCAGCGCTTGAACGGGAACCAAATTCATAGCTTTGCGCGGAAGATAAACGAATTCGGGCGATTTATCCTCGACCTCGAACGCCTGAACCAAGCATTTTAGCGCAGCTTTTCAACGGCGATGGCGAGACACGTCTTGAATGCGGCGAGGTCGGTATAGAGCGCATCCCGAGGCGCGTCTCCGACGATGAGG
Organism: Rhizobium sp. NZLR1b; assembly: GCF_019685155.1. Lineage (NCBI taxonomy): Bacteria > Pseudomonadati > Pseudomonadota > Alphaproteobacteria > Hyphomicrobiales > Rhizobiaceae > Rhizobium > Rhizobium sp. NZLR1b. The sequence continues at coordinate 319,934 of NZ_JABDWC010000001.1, read as the reverse complement.
ACGCCACCGCGCCGCTCGATCCCGGCGTGCAGCATGAGATTGTCGGCCAGGCCGAAATCCTCGACGGCAATCCCGTTCGGGTCTCGCAGTCGACCGTCGGCATCATAGGCGAGGGCCCCGCCGTAAAGATCGCTCACCCGTCCGCTGTGATCTCGGGCCACATTCGTGTAGGCGAATACCGGCTTACCACTTGCGCACATGAATCCGAGTTCGAAGGCCGTCCCGGTATCGGCGGCAATGCCACGAAAGGGCGTCAGATTGGCGATGATGGCGTCAGCCTCCATCATCATCTTTTCGTCCACCGCGTTTATTGCCGCTGCGCGCTCGCGCTTCGAGTTCGTGTGCGGGATTTCCAGATCACCGGGCGAGAGTGGGAAAAGTCCCGCCTCGCGCGCAAGCGCTGCCTTCCGGTCGAGCATTTCACGGGCGTTTGGAAGGAAGACCTCCGGACCGGCCAGATAAACTTTTTTTGTCATAGACGAATTGCACCTTAATGGGATGGGCTCGGAATACCTCCCTTGCTGTATAGCCAAGGAGGATCACAATCCAGTGGACGAGAACCGCCCGCGACGCGCAGCGTGGTCCAATCAGATCGTTAGCCGATGGAATTGTTCCGTAGCGTGTTGGTCCGGTCGATGGCTCTTCATAGGACTAAAGCCCTATGCTGGAACGAGCCCGCGCAGATGACGTTCAGCCGATAGCTGAAGGAGCTGAAGAGATGTCGATGCGCCGCGATTTTTGGGACCAACCCGTTGAGGTCATCATTGGGGATGGCGACCACCTTAAGAGTATCCGCAGCAGCCGGGACGCGCTCGCATATCTCATGACCTGTTGGCCGCGTGAGAGAGCAGCCTCCTTCGCCGTCGCGAAGAGGATCTGCACGGACGCCGTTGACGGGCGGGCAGATCCATCCGCTGCCGCATTGGCATTCAAAGTTGCGGCTGAGGAAGCCGGCGTCCTTCACCGCTAGCCGTTCTTTGCGTCGAGGAAAAGCGATTGGGCACACAGTCGGACCTTCAGTGATTTCATGTGAAATATATTTCAGTGCATGAATTTTATTGACAGCTCTCTATCGTTGGGATTACCTGCCCATACCGGACTTCGAGGAGGAACTCCGGTCTTCAATGGATCATCGGCAGCCGCTCAGGTGCCGCCGGATATTTGGGAGGGGCCTCGGCCTCGAGGAGGAAACTTGCGCAGATTTCTAAGCACGACCGCATTGGCGGTCCTCGCATCGACACTATTGGCTGGCGTGGCCAGCGCAGACACGGAAAATCCGTTCCGCTGCAAGCCGGGCGAAAAATACGTCATGAATGTGATGGTCTCGGGCGTCGAATATTGGTTTCCGGTCTATGAGATGTTCAAGCAGGCCGGTCAGCAGCTCGGTTGCGAGACGGCTTATACCGGCACGCCGGAATATGACGTCAACAAGCAGATTGCCACCTTCGACCAGGCGCTGGCCCAGAACCCGGCCGGTATCCTCGTTCATCCGATGAACTCCGACCCGTTTATCGAGCCGATCAACCGGGCTATCGATCAGGGCACGGCGGTCGTTACCTTCGCGGCCGATGCGCCGCTCTCCAAGCGCATTTCGTTCATCACATCGGATAATACCCGTGAGGGCACCTATGCGGCCGACGCGATTGCCGAAAAGATGGGTGGCAAGGGCGAATATGCCGTTCTCGAAAATCCGGGCCAGGACAACCACGACAAGCGTATCGCCGCCTTCATCGCCCGTATGGAGGAAAAATATCCGGATATGAAGCTGGTCGGCCGCGCTGCCTCCAACCAGGACCCGAACAAGGCCTATCAGGGCCTGATGAGCCTGGTGCAGGCACATCCGAACCTCGGCGCCGTCTTCATGCCGGAAGCGAATTCGGCGATCGGCGCTTCGCAGGCCAACAAGGAAAGCGGCGGCAAAATCCTGGTGATGTGCGCCGACGTCAACGCCAACATCCTCGACATGATCAAGGCGGGCGAAGTGTTCGGCTCGATCAACCCGAACCAAGGCATGCAGGGTTACATGGGCTTCATGCTCCTGTGGCTGGCCAAACATCCGGAACTCATCGACCCGATGAACGACGCCAAGCGCGCCAGCTTCAACCCGATGAGTATTCCATTCGTCGACAACGGCCTGTCGATCGTCACGGCCGATAATGCCGACGACTTCTACTGGGATAAGTACCTCAAACGGCGGGGCACCAAAGGCATCGATGAGTAAGCCCACTGCATAATTCCTGAAATCGGAATCGACTTAAGGACAAATTATGCAGCGGACCAAAGCGTTACAGCGACCTTTGCGCGTCTGAAACGACGCGCGGCGCAGTAGGTGCCGGCTGTCCGAGGCATGAATCCCCGGACAGCCATCGCGAGCGTGAAGAGGAGACGATGATGGCGTCGGTGCCGGTTCTGGAAATCCGCAATGTCAGCAAGCACTTCGGTGCGGTGAAGGCGTTGACGGAGGTGAGTTTCAGCCTGGAAAAAGGCGAGGTTCATGCGCTTTGCGGCGAAAACGGCGCGGGCAAGTCGACGCTGATGAACATCATTGCCGGCGTGCTGCAGCCGACCGAGGGGTACGTTCTTGTCGACGGCGCGCCGGTAAAAGTGACGTCGCCGACCGTGGCGCAATCGCTCGGGCTTGGCCTCGTGCATCAGGAAATCGCGCTCTGCCCCGATGCGACGGTGGCCGAGAACATGTTCATGGCCGCTACCAACCGCCGCCGCTCGCCTTTCATGAATTATGGCAAGCTGGCGGGGGATGCGCAGGTCGTGATGAACCGGCTGGCGCCGATCGACGTCCGCCGTAAAGTCGGCGACCTGTCGATTTCCAGCCAGCAGCTTGTCGAGATCGCCAAGGCACTGACGCTCGAATGCCGGGTGCTGATCTTCGACGAACCGACGGCAGCGCTGACGGAATCGGAGACGCAGATCCTGTTCGGGATCATCCGCGACCTCAGGGCGCAAGGTATTTCGATCATCTATATCAGCCACCGCATGGCCGAAATCTTCAGCCTGTGCGACCGGGTCACCGTGTTCCGCGATGGCCGCTATGTCTCGACGGAGAAGGTGGTGGATTTGACGCCGGATGATGTGGTGCGTCGCATGGTTGGACGCGAGATCACCCAACTCTATCCGGAAAAGCAGGCGCCGGCGGAGCGGACCGACGAGATCATTCTAAGCGTCAGCGATCTCGGCGACGGCAGCCGCTTCACGGATGTGAGCTTCGAACTGCGCAAGGGCGAAATTCTTGGTGTCGGCGGGTTGATCGGCTCCGGCCGCACCGAGATCGCCGAAGGTATTTGCGGATTGCGGCCGGTGATTGCCGGCGAGGTTGAACTGCATGGGCAGCGGCTGCAGACGCGGTCCTATGCGCAGGCCGCGCAGGCAGGCGTCGTTTACCTGTCGGAAGACCGGAAAGGCTCCGGCATATTCCTCGATCTTTCCATCGCCCAGAACATTGCCGTTCTCGATCTGAAATCACTGACCGGACCGCTTGGGCTGTTGAATTCCAAAGCCGAGGCGGATCGAGCCCGCGACCTGGTCCGCCGGCTCGGCGTGCGGATGGGTGGCATCGACATGCCGATGTCGTCGCTGTCGGGCGGAAACCAGCAGAAGGTGGCGATTGCCAAGCAACTGGCGGTTAACCCCAAGGTCATCCTGATGGACGAGCCGACCCGCGGCATCGATGTCGGCGCCAAATCGGAAATTCACCGGCTGCTGCGCGATCTCGCACGCTCCGGCATCGGCATCGTCGTCATCTCGTCGGAACTGCCGGAGCTTCTCGGCCTGTGCGACCGGGTGCTGGTCATCCACGAAGGCAGGGTTGCAGGCGAAGTCGAGGGCGAGGCGATGACGGAAGAGGCGATCATGCGGTTGGCGTCGGGGATCGGCGGTCACGATAGTTCAAGGGCATCAGAGCATGCCGCATAGAGAAAAAGCAGGGGCAGGAGACAAGGTCATGGCGGACGCAACGTTGGCAACGGCACATCAGCCACGCGCGCCCGGCTGGAAACGGCTGGGGACAATGCGCGAGGCGGGACTGATCGCGATCATCCTGGCGCTCTGCATCGTCATGAGCATTGCCTCGCCGCATTTTCTGACGCTCGGCAATTTTCGGGCGATGCTGATGTCGTTCTCGGTGGAAGGGATCGTCGTCGTCGGAATGACCATCCTGTTGATTGTCGGCGGCATTGACCTGTCGGTCGGCTCGGTCGTCTGCTTCTCGATGGTGCTGTCTGGCTCGCTGTTCCTGATCGGGCTCGATCCGTGGAGCGCATCCCTGATCGGGATCATTGCCAGCGGCCTGATCGGCTGTGTCATGGGCTTCTTCGTCACGGTCGTCGGGCTCAACCACTTCATCACCTCGCTTGCGGCCATGGTCATCGTGCGCGGCATCTGCCTGATCATTACCAAGGGCACGCCGCTGTCGCTGTTCACCTTGCCGCCCTCGTTCAAGGCGGTCGGGCAGGGCACGTTCTTCGGTGTCCCCTATGTGATCCTGATCTTCGTTGCCGTCGTCGCGCTGTTCGATTTCCTGCTGCGCCGGGCGACCGCCTTCCGCAAGGTGTTCTACACCGGCAGCAACGAGAAGGCGGCGCTCTATTCCGGCATCAAGACCAACCAGGTGAAGTTCTGGGTGACGGTGCTCTGCGCCACGCTGTCCGGTGTTGCCGGGGTGATCTACATGTCCCGCTTCGGCGCCGCGACCCCGACCTTCGGCGTCGGCATGGAGCTCAACATCATCGCCGCCTCGGTGATTGGCGGTGCGTCGCTGAATGGCGGCTCCGGCACCATCCTCGGGGCAATTCTCGGTATTGCCCTGCTGTCGGTCGTCACAAGCTCGTTGATCTTGCTCGACGTGTCCGTCTATTGGCAAGACATGATCAAAGGCTGCATTCTGCTTGCTGCCGTCTCGATCGACCATTTCCTGCACAAGCGGAAGGCTGCCTGATATGCCGATAGCCAAACTCAGACCCGCAAACGCGCCGCGCGAGGAAATCGTCATCGCCCGGCAAATGCACCGGGCTCTGGTCCTGCATTTTCTCGAAGGACTGACGCAGGCGCAGATTGCCGATCAGCTCGGCATCTCGCACGCCACCGTCAACCGCCTGATCAAGCGCGGCCGCCAGCTCGGCCTGGTGGAGATCAAGATCAAGTCGCCGGTCGAGCCGCTGGTCGATATGGAAGAACAGTTGCGAGCGCTTGGCGGCATCGGCCGCGCCGTGGTGGTGCCGACAGTGTCCGACAATCCGCAGACGGCGCTGCAAGCTGTCGGCGAAGCGGCAGCGCGGTTGCTGCTGGAAGAGATCATCGACGGCGATACGATCTGCATCACTGGTGGCAAAGGGGTGAGCGCCGTCGTCGCCGGTCTGCAGCCGCCGCGCCGTTTCGATGTCGAGGTCATTCCGGCAACCGGCTGCGTGCAGGGTAAGCACTACACCGACGTCAACCATGTCTCGACCTTGATGGCCGACCGGCTTGGCGGGCGTTCCTACCAGATCCACGCACCGCTCTTTGCCGATGACGCCGAGCAGCGGGCGATGCTGATCAACATGCGTTCCGTCGCAGACGTTTTCAAACGGGCGCGCGAGGCGAAGGTGGCCGTCGTCGGCATCGGCTCGATCCTGTCGGACGATTCCAGCTATTACGACCTGCATCCCTCCTCAAGCACCGACCGCGCCGCGATCGAGCAGTCCGGCGCCTCCTGCGAATTGCTGGCGCATCTGCTCGATGATCGTGGCCAGATCTGCGATTACAGTCTCAATCGTTCGCTGGTGTCGTTGACGCTGGCGGAATTCGCCTCGATTCCCACCAAGATCGGTGTGGCGAGCGGGCCGAACAAGGCAGGCCCGATCCTCAGCGTTCTCAGGGGTAATCATCTGGATACCCTGGTGACCGATGAGGCGACGGGTGCGCGGGTGCTGGCACTGGCGAATGGCGAAGGAAAATGGGCATGAGCGGGCAGCAATTGACACGTGAGATCGGCAAATCCGGCGTTTCCGCCTCGGCGGTCGGGCTTGGCACCTGGGCAATCGGCGGCTGGATGTGGGGCGGGACTGACGAAACAGAATCGATCGCCGCGATCCAGGCATCGCTCGACGCCGGCGTGACCCTGATCGACACGGCGCCAGCCTATGGGCTCGGACGTTCCGAGGAAATCGTCGGCAAGGCCTTGACCGGTCGCCGCGACAAGGCGGTCATCGCCACCAAATGCGGCCTTGTCTGGCATACGCAGAAGGGCCGTCATTTCTTCGATCAGGACGGCAAACCGGTCCACCGTTATCTCGGCCGCGATGCGATCCTGCATGAGGTCGAGGAAAGCCTGAGGCGGCTCGGTACCGACTATATCGACCTCTACATCACCCATTGGCAGGACCCGACGACAGCGGTCGAGGAAACCATGCGGGCGCTGGAAGATCTGCGCACCTCGGGCAAGATCCGGGCGATCGGCGCAAGCAATGTCAGCCGCGACGACCTCAATGCCTATATCGCTGCCGGTGGCCTCGATGCGATCCAGGAGCGGTTCAGCATGATCGACCGTGAGATCGAGGCGGAGCTTCTGCCGCTGACGAACGTGAACGGCATCGCGACGCTGAGCTACTCGTCGCTGGCGCTGGGGTTGCTGTCCGGCACCATCGGTCCGGACCGTGTGTTTTCCGGCGACGACCAGCGCAAGGACAATCCGCGCTTTTCGGTCGCCAACCGCCGGAAGGCAACGGCGCTTGCCGACGCCATCCGCCCGATAGCCGAAAAACACGGCGCCAGTATCGCCCAGACCGTGATTGCCTGGACGCTGGCACAGCCCGGCGTGACCTTTGCGCTCTGCGGGGCGCGCAATCCGGCACAAGCAATCGACAATGCCCGGGCCGGCATCATCCGGCTGGATGCGGCCGATCGTGCGGCCATCGATACGGCCATAGCGGCGAAACTGACTGACATGAGATAGCGGATCGCCATCATGAAACGTGAAGAGATATTGGACGGGCTTCGCCAGAGCCCGAAGGTTGACGTGTGCATTATCGGCGGCGGCATCAACGGCATCAGCGTCTTTCGGGAGCTGGCGCTGCAGGGCCTGAATGTGCTGCTCGTCGAGAAGCACGACTATTGCTCCGGTGCCAGTTCGGCGTTGTCCCGCATGGTGCATGGCGGGCTTCGCTATCTTGAAAACGGCGAATTCAAGCTGGTGAAGGAATCGTTGGTCGAGCGCGACCGGCTGTTGCGCAACGCGCCGCATTACGTCGCGCCGCTGCCGACGACGGTGCCGGTGTTCGACATTTTTTCCGGCCTCGGCAATGGCATCGTCCGCTTCCTGGGCCTCAGCCGCCGCCCGAGCCGCCGCGGCGCTGTCGCCATCAAGGCAGGCCTGAGCATCTATGATTCCCTGACGCGCAAGCGAGCGCTGATGCCGCGCCACCAGTTTCGCGGCCGGCGCGTGACGCTTGCCAAGTGGCCGGCGCTCAATCCCGACATCAAGAGTTCCGCCACCTATTTCGACGCCTGGGTCAGCCATCCCGAGCGGCTGGGCATCGAGCTTCTGCAGGATGGTCTTTCAGGCAATTCCGGCGCGATGGCGCTGAACTATGCCGAACTGCGGCGGATGGAAAATGGCCGGTATCGCATCGAGGACCGGGTAGGCGGCGCAGCCGTTGCCGTCGAACCGTCGCTGATCATCAACGCCACCGGCGGCTGGATCGACGTCGCCAATCAAACCCTGTTTTCGCCGGAAGCACGGCCGGCACCGCTGATGGGCGGCACCAAGGGCTCGCATCTCATCATCGACAATGCGGAGCTGCGCGATGCACTTGCCGATCACATGATCTACTACGAGAACGAGGACGGACGGATCTGTATCCTGTTTCCCTATCTCGGCAAGGTTCTCGTCGGTTCCACCGATATCCGCGTCGATGATCCGGAAACGGTGCGCTGCGAGGCGGACGAGCGGGATTATATCCTGCAATCGCTCGCCTTCGTGCTGCCTGATATCACCATCCGGCCGCAGCAGATCGTTTTCCAGTTTTCCGGCGTGCGGCCGCTGCCGGCCAGCACCGACAGTTTTACCGGACGCATCCCGCGCGATCATTTCTGCACGGTGCTGGAGCCGTCCGGGGGCGGGCCGCCGGTGCATTGCATGATCGGCGGCAAGTGGACGACATTCCGGTCCTTCGGAGAACTGGCGGCCGACATGGCTCTGGAAGGGCTAGGCAGAGGGCGCAGCGTTGCGACAACCGATCGGCCGATCGGCGGCGGGCGGGCATTTCCCGCCAACAAATCCGCCTGGCTTGCGCAGGTGGCGTCCGCCAAAGGCCTTTCCGGCGGGCGCATGGCTGAGTTGTTCGCCCGGTACGGCACGGATGCTGAGGCGATTGCCGGTTTCATCGCGGCAGGCCCCGATGCAGCGCTGCCGCACGCCGGCTATTCGGTGCGCGAATTGCAGTTGCTGATCCGCGATGAAGCAGTGGAGCATCTCGACGACCTGCTTTTGCGGCGCACCACGCTCGCCGTTTCGGGCGAGCTTTCGCTCGACATGATGGATGCCGCGCTCGACCTGCTGGCGCAGGAAAAGCGCTGGACGCCGGGCCACCGTGCCAGTGAGCGTCACCGTTTTCTCACCCTTCTCAACGAACGCCACGGCGTCAACGAAGACATGCTTTCCGCAAGGAACGAACCAAGGAGCACAGAATGCGACACAACAGCAAAGTCCGGATGAACCGGCTGTTCGACGGCGGCCGCTGCCTCGACGTGGCGATCGATCACGGCGTTTGCAATGAGCCATCCTTCCTCGACGGGCTGGAGGATATTCAGGCCGTCGTCAACGCCTTGGTCGCTGCCGGGCCGGATGCGATCCAGATGAATTACGGCCAGGCGGACCTGCTGCAGGACGTGCCCGGCAAGGACAAGCCGTCGCTGGTCATACGCATCGACATGGGCAATCCCTATAACCGAATTCGCCACCGCGACATGTGGGCGGTACTGCAGAACGAGGCCGAGCCATTGATCGGCGCGATCGAAATGGATGCAGCCTGCGTCGTCGTCAACCTGTTCATGCTGCCGGACGAGCCGGACCTGTTCCGCCAGTGCGTTGAGAATATTTCGCGCGTGCGGGCCGATTGCGACAAGTATGGCATGCCGCTGATGATCGAGCCGCTGGTGATGCAGCCGGTCACCGAAAAGGGTGGTTATATGGTCGATGGCGATGCGGACAAGATCGTTACGTTGACCCGGCTCGCCCGTGAGATGGGTGCCGATGTCGTCAAGGCGGACCCAACCACCCATGCCGAGGATTTCCACAGGGTGGTGGAGGCAGCCCGGTGCCCGGTTCTCGTCCGCGGCGGCGGCAAGGAAGATCTTCGTGCCGTTTTCGACAAATCGGCGGCCTTGATGCGACAGGGTGCTGTGGGCATGGTTTATGGGCGCAACATCTATCAGCACGCCAATCCGAGCGCCGTGGTGCGCGGGCTGATGGCGATCGTCCACGAGGATGCGAGCGGCGAACAGGCCTTTGCGCTCTATCAGCAGGCTGAATAGCGATTTCGAACCTTGGGAGGGGTTCTGCATGGGAGACTATCTTTTGGGGCTCGACGCCGGAAATACCGTAATCAAGGCGGTGATTTTCGACCGGCATGGCAACGAAATCGCGGCTGCTTCCGAAGAGGGGCACAGCCGCATGCCGAGCCCGGGGCATGTCGAGCGGGGGCTGGACGAACTCTGGACGAATGCACGGCAGGTCATCCGCGCCTGCATCGAAAAGGCGAAGATCCAGCCGGAGGAAATCGCCGCAATCGGTTGCGCCGGACATGGCAACGGCCTCTATGCGCTTGATCGCGACGGCGCTCCGCTGCTCGGCATCCAGTCGCTCGACACGCGGGCGGCCGGGCTGGTCGATGAATGGCGAGAGGCTGGCGTTGGTGAGCGGACCTATCCGATTGCCCGCCAGCGTCCGTGGCCATCCCAGACGCCGACATTGCTTGCCTGGCTTAAGCGTCGCCGGCCGGACCTGTTCGACTGCATCGGTACGGTGTTCTTCTCCAAGGATTTTATCGTCAATCGGCTGACCGGCCGCCGCGTCAGCGAGGTGTCCGACATGTCGGGGGCGGGCTTGCTCGATCTTGCCGCGCGCCGCTACGACAGGGCGTTGATGGAGGCCTATGGACTGGGCGATTGCATGGACCTCTTGCCGCCGCTCATCGAAAGCGCCGACATTGCCGGCACGGTCACGGAAGAGGTGGCGACGCAGACCGGGCTGGCTGCCGGCACGCCGGTGGTCGGCGGGCTGTTCGACGTAGTCGCCTCGGCGCTCGGCTCGGGCGTTTCGTGCACCGGCAGTGCCTCGATCATTGCCGGCACCTGGAGCATCAACCAGGTCATCATCGACGGTCCCGACCTCGACGGGCCGGTGTTCATGTCCTCGACTTTCGATCGCACTCGCTACATGGCGATGGAGAACAGCGCCACCTCGGCTGCCAATCTCGAATGGCTGGTGCGGGAGTTCTTCGAAGGCGAGCATGCGGAAGGCGTTTCCCCTTTCGATGCCTGCTGCGCGCTGGCTGCGGTGATCAAGCCCGCCGCAGACGACCCGCTCTATCATCCCTATCTCTACGGCGCCCAGCAGGACGGCCACGCACGCGCCGGCTTCTACGGTCTTGCCGGTTGGCACACCAAGGGGCATCTGGTTCGCGCGCTTCTCGAAGGTGTCGCCTTCGGCCATCGCCAGCATATCGAGGCGATCCGAAAGGCCGGCGCTGATTTCAACGAAGCCGTGCTGTCCGGCGGCGGCTCGCGCAGCCTGATCTGGCCGCAGATCTTTGCCGATGTGCTCGGCGTTCCCGTCACCGTTGCCCGCTCGCGCGAAACCGGTGCGCTGGGGGCGGCGATTGCGGCGGGAACCGGCGTCGGAATCTTCGCGGACTTCGGCACTGGTGCTGCGGCGATGGTCCAGACCGAGCGGCATTATCGTCCGGATATCTCGCTTGAGGCACATTATGCGCGGCGCTACGCGCTCTATCAGGATATTGCCGAAGCGATGGCACCGCTCTGGCGGCGTCTGACGGCAGTCGCGCCGGCGGCAGCGGGAGTGGCGGCGTGAACATGCGTGTGAATGATGCCGCCATTGATGCGGGAAGCTACGACTACATCATCGTCGGCGCGGGATCGGCGGGATGCGTTCCAACCGGCTGTCGACCGATCCGAAAACCCGCGTCCTGCTGCTCGAAGCCGGCGGCAGCGATCGGTATCATTGGGTGCATGTGCCGATCGGCTATCTCTACTGCATGGGCAATCCCCGCACCGATTGGATGATGACGACGGCGGCGGAAGCCGGACTGAACGGCCGGTCGCTGCCCTATCCGCGTGGAAAAGTCTTGGGCGGCTGCTCGTCGATCAACGGCATGATCTACATGCGCGGGCAAGCGGCCGATTACGACGGCTGGCGGCAGGCGGGTAATTCCGGTTGGGGCTGGGACGACGTGCTGCCCTATTTCCTGAAATCCGAGGACAACTATCGTGGCAAGTCGTGCATGCACGGGGCGGGCGGCGAATGGCGGGTGGAAAGGCAACGGCTCTCCTGGCCGATCCTCGATGCCTTTCGCGATGCGGCCGAAGAACTCGGCGTTCCCAAAACCGACGATTTCAACAATGGCGATAATGAGGGCTCAGGCTATTTCGAGGTCAATCAGCGCGGCGGCCTGCGCTGGAACACCACCAAGGCCTTTCTGCGCCCGGCGATGAAGCGGGCCAATCTGCGTGTGCTGACCAGCGCCGAAACCGAACGACTGGAATTCGACGGCAGGATGGTGACCGGCGTGCGGTTCCGGCTCAACGGGCAAACTCATCTGGCTCGCGCCGGTCGCGAGGTCATTCTGTCTGCCGGTGCGATCAATTCGCCGAAAATCCTGGAGCTTTCCGGGGTTGGCCGCCCGGATGTGTTGTCCGCTGCCGGACTGGACGTCGCCCATGAACTTCCGGGCGTCGGCGAAAACCTGCAGGACCACCTACAGATTCGCACGATTTTCCGCATCGAGGGCGCAAAGACGCTGAACCAGCTCTATCACAACCTGTTCACCCGGGCCGGGATGGGGCTTGAATATATGCTGCGCCGGTCCGGTCCGACCGCCGATCTCGAATATCACGTGCAGCCCTTGAGCACCGACCGGCTGGGCGAGCCGCTGCACACATATCCCGCCGTCACCGTTTCGGTCTGCAATCTGCGGCCGGAAAGCCGAGGCACCGTGCATGTTGGCGGCCCGGACCTTTCCGTGGCACCGGAAATCCGCCCGAATTATCTTTCGACCGTCGGCGACCGGATCGTTGCAACAAAATCGATTCGGCATGCCCGCCGGCTGATGGAGGCCGGGGCCATCGCCAAGTACCGGCCACAGGAAATGCTGCCGGGCGCGGAATACCAAAGTGACGAGGATCTGATTCGTCGCGTCGGCGATATCGCCACCACGATCTTCCATCCGGTCGGCACCTGTAAGATGGGCAGCGACACGATGGCGGTCGTCGATTCACAATTGCGGGTGCATGGGCTGGCGAAGCTGCGGGTCGTCGATGCATCGATCATGCCGACGATCGTCTCGGGCAATACCAACTCGCCGGTGATCATGATTGCCGAGAAGGCCGCCGAGAGTATCCTGTCAGGGCAATAACTCTTGGGATTGCCTGAAGTGAATGCGTGAAACGCCTTGCCGTCCCGGTACCCCAAAACGACACGCGCAACGCTTGGTTACCGTCGTGACAGCCTATCGCGCTAAGGCATTCTTGCCTGCGGACTGCGACGAGGAGCCCAACCCGCTTAACGCGGGCTGGGCAATCTTCGACTTTCGATCAGAGGGTTGAGACGTTCTCAGCCTTTGATTTTCCGGTCTTGCGATCCTGTCCGACGTCAAAGCTGACCTTGTCGCCTTCGCGGAGCGAGCCGCCGCGCTGCAGCGCAGACACGTGCACGAACACGTCTTGTCCGCCATCCTCAGGGGTAATGAAGCCGAAGCCCTTGTCGTCATTGAAGAATTTAACCGTACCTGTCGGCATGAGATAACTATTCCTTGTGTCATTCGTCGATTTGCGAAAGCGAAACTATACCGCCGACGCTTCTCTATCAACCTTCATGCCGTTGACGCAATTCAAAAGCAACGAAGGCACTAGCTTCGTTGAAGGTCAATCAGGCTCGTGACAACCGATCGACCTGTGGCGGGGTCGGTATCGACGGTCGTAAGACGCATGCCCGACGCACCGATCTTTTTGATCGTCATCTGCGCACGTCGATCGCCATTTACCTCCTTGGCCCACTTTATCGCGAGGTTTATGGCATCGCCGTTGCGCTTGCCGCCAAGACCCGCGGTGCCGGTTCCCGCCCCGACATAGGAGCCGGTGTAGCTGTCACCGCTCGTCTTGAGATTGGCGCTGATGATGCGGGAAAAGATCATGAGGCTGGTGCAGCGCCCATTGAGTGCGAGGGAATTCGTGTTTGTGTCCGACTTGAAGCGGCACGTGACTTTGAGAGTGGGTGCATTTGTCCGCACTTTCACCGTCCCTTTACCGCTCCAACTTCCCGCAAGTGTTTTTAGGAAGGCTGATTCGTCGGCATGGGCACCGCCGGCCATGACCCCCGACCCGGTCGCAATGGCGACGGAGCATGCAATGACCTGGATCATGTGAGTAATTTTTGGCCCACGGGACATCAGCATCACGACGCTTAGCAAATCGAGGAGAAGGGTCGTCATATAATCGCTCGGCGGTGATTTGGTTCCGTATGGGAAGCATTCAGGCTTGCAACTCACTCCTCTTGCGACGGTGGTGTCATGCGCGCGTGCGTATCAACAGGATCGACGTAGGAATGCTGCCCAAGCGTGCATAAAGGGATTGCGAATCCTTCGCATCAAGTTGTAGTCGGGATTATGCAAGCCGATCAGAATGACGCCAACTCCGCTGCTCGTCATCGGTTGCTGTCTGAAGCTTTACCGGCGCGCGGCGCTGTCACATGAGGGGTCCAACGCCATTGTCTTCGCTTGTACTCCCCAGTCGCCCGCTTTCATTGGCGCGCAACGTCATCTCCACGCCGAACGCCTACTTCTGGTCAACGCCCATTATCCTGGCGTTGGCTGTCTTTCTATTCGTCTCGGAAGCACCGGGCGTGATCCGCGATTTCCAGATCAGCCAGAACCCTTTGGTACTCGAAGATGGTGACGTGCAAAACGGGAAATGCACGACACGCAAGGCAGTCTTCACCGACTGCGAGGCACGCCTTGTCTACAGCTACGGTGGACGAAACTACGACACCGAGGTCGAGGTCATGTTCGTCGATTTCCATACCGGCGATTATGAAACCGGTCTTGTGATTTCCGCCGATCATCCGGAACTCGCGACGATGAGTCTCGGTCTAGACATGCTCTGGAACAGGATTATCACCCTCACTCTGTTTGTGGTCCTGCTTGGCGCCATGAGCCTGGGGATGATTTTTCTCGGTATCCGCATTTGGCGGGTCAAGGGGCAATTGCGCCGGCCCGCCAGGCTGATCCCGGTCCCGGTCGAGATCAGCGCATTCGACCGAAAACGCGGCGTCCTTTCCATCACCTACAATGACAAGATTGCCGCCGACAAAACAGGGCGTTCGGCTTACACGCGGATGAAGAGCGGACAGGAACCGCTGATCGTCGGTGAAGCCAATGGCAAGGCGATCGGACTGGCTGTCCGGCACGGCAATACAGCCCTGCCAGTGCTTCTGGACGATCGTCTGCAGCGGGTCGAGCTCACGGATGCCGAGCGCACCGCGGCTCTTGCACCCTTAGCGCATAAGCAAGCAAGCGATCAGGGTGTGCCGGTGCTGATTGAAGAAGCCAAAAGAACGGTATCGATATGGAAGCGGCTGCAGTTTTTCTTCGGTGTGTTGCTTCTGATGGTCGTCGGTGTGGTCGGCTTCTGGCTTTGGTATGTCACAACCTCCTCGACGCAATTCCAATCGCCTGGAATGGACATCAACAATCTCATGCCGGCGCCGTTAAACGCGTGGGGATGCGAGCAACTAAAGAAGCGGTTTGGTCAGGATCGCGCGCCGTTCGGTTGCGTCGCCGCCGATTACACGAGCTGGAAATGAAAACGGCCTGCGCAGCCGACGCCTATCGTTTGATAAGGAACGCCTGATAGCAGCCTTTGCATCGCGAAGCGCACGAAATCGCTGCGCGTCATCCGGGTTTCCGTGCGTAAAATGTGTTCCACGCTTCGTTGTTACGACCCAAGCGGTATGCGTCCCATTCAAGATCCATGCCGGCGGCCTTGATGCACAGCGCGAAGTCGTCCCGGCGCCAGTAGGTCATATGGTAGGCACCGCTCGTCTCCCCGTCGCCATCACGCATCGTCACCAGGAAGACGCCTCCGGGGCGTAGCGCTGCGACGATCTTTTCAAGGACTTGGCCGGTCTGGTCGCGAGGCACATGGATGAGGACACAGAGAGCGATCACAGCGTCATAGGGGCCGCCGAGGTCGTCGGTGATGACGTTGAGGAACTCGCCCTGCTTGCCGCGCGCCGCCTGCAGTTCGAGAAAGCGTTGCGTGGCATCGGTTCGCCTTACCAAAACGCCCTGGGTCTCAAGGAAATCCGCATCCCATCCGGGGCCGGAGCCAATCTCAAGGATCCGGCCTACTTTGCCGGCGGCGACGGCGACTTGACGCAACGCCGTCTCCAGGCTGGGTGAGGGAAACGGATCAACGATGCGACTATAATCATCCGCACAATCTTCATAGGAATCGATCGTGCGTTGCGTGCCGGCCAAAGTGGCGGAAGAAGTGGGCATTTTGACCTCCGAATGATGGAATACTAACGCCGCTCAGCGCTTCGTATCACCATGCTCAGCGTAAGGCCGCGCACGCACATCAGGCAAAATGCCTAGGCAACGAAAGAATTGAATGCGATGCCGACCTCGTGAGAGCGGCCAATCAGGAGGGTTCAGCCAGGCAATCTCCTGGAAGCTAACATTTAGGCGGGATCAACCATCCGCAGCCGGTGCGCCATCGCGGCTGCAGCGCCGCGGCTGGGGACGGAGAGTTTGCTCAGGATGTTGGAGACATGAACGCTCGCCGTTTTCGAAGAAATGAACAGATTGTCGGCGATCTCGCGATTGCTTTGTCCTGCAGCGACAAGCCGGAGCACCTCGAATTCCCGGTCCGTCAGGCCAAGCGGTGCCTTCGGCATACCGCCGTCCGTCCCACCTCGAAGATCAATACGAGCCTTTGCGGCCAGCGTCTCGATCTGATCGCAGAGGAGGCGGGCGCCGATCGAATGGGCAAGATCAGCGCCTTGCCGTAAATGACCCGCACCCCTGGCGCGCTTGCCGGCATTCACCGCAGCGCCACCGGCCTGCATAAGGGCATAGGCCTGCCGAAAGGGCTGGCTCAAATCAGCCCAGTTTTGGGCAAGCGCTTCCCAGCCATCGAGGTCGGACCCCGCGGTGCGCGACATCTCGGCCGAAATGCCCAGCCTCTCGGCCTCCTCCACTATGTTGCGGCACGGCGACCGAGCGGCAAGGTCCGCGAGCTGCCGGGCGGCATCTTTCTGACTCGTATCGACGGCAACACGCATGGCCGAGGCCAGCAGCGGCCATGAGACGCTTCCTTGCTTCTCGATATGGGTCGAAGCGGATCTTATCAGTATCGCAGACTGATCCGCATCGCCCGCCAGCGCGCAGCTTTCGATATCGAATCTCAGAAGATTGGCCGCCATGCGGCTCGCAACCTGAGGACCCGGTGGCAGAGCGCGCAAGGAGCTTGCGGCTGCGGCAATTCGATCCGAATCCCCTAACACCAGGGCAATCTCCGCCTGGCATTCGAAAACATGAACAAGCCCAAGCGGCAGCGGATCCAATGCCGCCATCCGTTCGCACGTCTCAATGGCTTCGGAAACGCGGCCGACGGCGAGCAAGGCGCGGCACAAAGCCGAACCCACGATCGCCCCGATATACCGGGCCTGACCGAACTCGACGGTCCGCGCAAAGATCGCCGGTCCGACTTCGATGACCTCAGCGTATTTTCCTGTCGCAAACAGGGCTTGAAGGAGGGAGGCACCCGCCAGCACCTCGACCCGGCCGATGGAGGCTTGCTCGGCGCGCTTGGCCACGCTCCAATGGGCGTCGATGCGGGAACTGTCCGATGCCATGTCCACAGAGGCCGCGACGATCAGCGCCTCGATACGGTACTCCTCGTCATCGAGCCTCTCCGACAGATCCTTCAGTTCGTCGCCTAAGCGCCTGGCGCGATCGAACTCTCCCCGCAATATCAGCGCCCGGGAAAACTGCCCCAGTCCGTCCGCGCGCAGCCTTGTGGGATCGAGCGCATGATCAAGCGCTCGTTCCAGATCGGCGATTTCGCCTGGGATAAGCGTGTGCTGACGCATCACCGCGCGCTGCAGCAGAAGGGCTGCCAGCTGCGTGCCGTCGCGCTCGGCATCCACCTCGGCGAGTGCGCGTTCGACAAAAGCCAGTCCCTGTTCCGCTTCCGCTGCCCAGCAGGCGGCATCGGCAGCCAGTTCCAGCACCCTGCAGGGATCCGCGCCGATCAAGTCGGCCGCATTATCGACGTCGGGCCACGCCGCCAGCACGAGCTTCAGCATCTCCATCTGGTCCGCATAGGCGAAAGTCGCGGCGCCTTCTGCAGCCGATTGCCAGGCCCACCGCAGGCAATGTTCGGCTTCGCCGGCACCGTGCCAGTGGCGGGCGAGCGCAACGGCATGCCAAACCCGGTAGCTTGGAACCGGACCGCGTTCGAGCACTTCGGCATAGGCGCGATGAATGGCCATCCTCTCGCCGGCAATCAGGTCGCCTCGCACCGCTTTGTGGATAAGGGCGTGGCGGAACGCATATCCGTCGCCATCGGGCACCAGGATCCCGGCCGAAATCGCAGGGCGCAGCAAATCTGCCAGTTCAAGGTCGGACTTATCCGCCACGCTGCGAAGAAGCCCATGGGCGATATGCGGGCCGCCGAGCGCCGCCACCTTCAACAGCTCGGCCGTGGACGCCGGCAAATCCCTGACGGCTTTGAGCAGGTAGTCGATGAGCGAGCCGGGAAAATCCGTACGCAAGCCTCCGCTTGCATCGATGAGGGCCTCGGTGAAAAGCGGTATCCCGCAGCACCGCGTATGAACCTCATTGATGACAGCAGGTGTTGGCGGGCGCCCGAGCAGCCCTTTGAGTTGTGCTGCGACCTCCGCCCGCGTGAGGCGGGGAAGCTTCAACACCTCGGCACCCTCGGAAAGGGAGAGGTCGGCAATAGTCGTCCGCAGTGCGTTGCTGCCGCTGGTCTCCTCGGGTCGATAGGTGACGATCAGCATCAGCCGAATTTTCCTCAGCCGCGCCGCGAGGAAGCGAAGCAGATCGCACGTGGTCTGGTCGGCCCAGTGTATATCCTCGACGACCAGGACGAGCGGCATTTCTCGTGCAAGCTCTTCGAACAATTTTCGCAGCGCTTCGAACAGCCGTGCTCTTGCGATGCCCGCATCATACCTTTCGGAGGTCTCGCCGAATTCGGGAAGAAGCCATGCCAACTCACGGGCACCCTCGGCGCCGACAAGCGACCGCGCTGATGGCGCGCCGCGCAGCTGAACCAGTTCATGGAGCACAGCCGTCACAGGCGCATAGGGCAATGCTGATTCCCGCTGCTCGATGCAGCCGCCTTTCAGGAACAGGGCACGGCCGGACAGTCGGTCGGCAAACTCTTCAACCAGCCGGCTCTTGCCGCCGCCGGCTTCTGCCCCGAGAAGAAAGGAACGTTGCCGCCCGCCGGAGACATCCCGGAACGCGGCTTCCATCGCATCGAGTTCTGCTGCGCGGCCAGAGAACAGAGATCGTCTATGAGATGTCGGCACAAAATCCTCCGGTACGTGCGGTTTGAGATTAGCAGAGATGGAGACGTAGTCATCCCATGTGCGGCGAACATCGGCCGAGGAGCGATGTGCCGATTTCGGACACCGGCGATCTCCATCGACGCGCAGCTGTTCAATTTTCCACGGGTGGAAGGGGATTTGGTGTCAGTGCCGCCGCTGTTGCTCCCGAGTGTTTTTGACCTGTCCTACTGAAAATGCCCGATGCGGCACCGCTGCCTTAGCCCCAATATGGGGATGCCTGCTGATACCAGGACCCAAGGTTTTCGCCGCTTCACCCAGTACACGTAAAGGACGCCCCAAGTGAGTGAACGCATTATCAGATTTGACGACGTCGAGATCGCCACGCAGGCATTTGGCAACCCGGCGTATCAGCCGATCCTGTTGATCATGGGCGCCATGGCGTCAATGCTGTGGTGGCCGGACGAGTTCTGCCAAACACTTGCCGATCGCAAATTTTATGTCATTCGCTACGACAATCGAGACACCGGCCGCTCGACGATCTACGAGCCGGGGGAACCTCCCTATACAATGGACGACATGGCTGAGGACGCCATCAGAATACTCGATGGCTACGGTATCGACGGCGCCAATCTGATCGGAATGTCGTTGGGCGGCACGATCGCCCAGATCGCAGCGCTCTCGCATCCCAAACGCATCAAGACGCTGACGCTGATTTCCACCACGCCGATGGGCATTGATACCAGTGCTCTACCGCATACCACCGGCGCCTACATGGCGCATGCAGCGACGGGCGAGACCGTCGACTGGACAGACGATGCCCAGGTCATCGAATTCCTTGTCAAGGATACTCAAGAGATCGCCGGTGTGGCCCATCCCTACGACGAACGGCGGGCGCGCGCCTTTGTCGAACGGGACGTCAGGCGGGCGAAAAGCTTCGTCAACGCCACCAATCATTTCATGCTGAAGGGCGGCCAGACCTTGAAAGGAAAATTGGGAGAACTGGCCGCGCCCCTGCTTGTCATACACGGAACGGCGGATCCGATTTATCAGGTTGAACACGGCGAACTGCTGGCAAGAACTGTCCGGGGAGCGAAGCTTGTTCGGCTCGAAGGTGGCGGCCACGAAATTCATCCCGATGATTGGGAAGAGATCGTTTCCGCTATCGACGCCCACTTGCGGTGATCCAAGAGAGAGCGAGGGCGTGCCGGATGGCTACGCCCTTCCGTACATCCGGCTCGCGTGCAGCAGGCGTTGCGAATAGGGATGTTTCCACGGTACCTCTTCGACCTCGACGATCTCGCCCGCTTTGGCAACGCGCCGTTAAGCGGGATGCTTGCCTCCCACTCTACGAACTAGCCCTTGCTCGGTCTGAGGCTTATGTTCGCGCCGTCCTCTGCCGCCGCATGAGCCATCGCATGCTGCCTGCAACTACGATTTCAACGGCCACAAGCGCCAAGGACAAGAGAACGCCTGTTTTGACCGGGTCATGGGCGGCTCCGCGCAACACGAATCCGGTGGTCAGGAAAAACGTGTTATAGGTCGTGATCCCGATCGCCGAGGCGACGAGAAAACGATCGGCCCGCAGCTTAAGCACGCCGGCCGGCAACGACAGGTAAAGCCTCGCTACAGGGATTATCTGGCCGCAGAGTGAGACAGCGAAGTGATTTCGGCGATAGGCATTGGCAAGATGCCGATAACGTTCGAGGGGCAGAAAGACGAACCTCCCGTATTTGTCGACCGCCCGAGTGACACGCTCTTCTCCAAAGGAGCGACCGAACGTGTAGACACATGCTGTCCCAATCAACGAACCGCTGGACGTCACGACAATGACGGCAGCCAGCTCCATGATCGTCGACGTGGCGGAGCCGAAGATCAGCAGCATGAGATAGGAGGGTACGATGGGTATGGTCTTTTCGAACACCGCCGCGGCGAACATGCCCAAGACGCCAAATTGAACGACTAGGGGCAACAGCTCCGATGAGCTCATGCCATCGTCTCCTCAACACGCCGCGTAATGCGATAGACCGCTGCGGGTGGAAGGTTGAGATAAGCTCGTCCCAGGCGTTTGGCCTCAAGACCGAGTTCCGCAAGTATGGACTTGTGCACCGGACAGGCAGCGCCATAGGTGAACAGGAAGAACTCGCCGCCGGACTTTAAACAGGAGAAGGCGCCTTTCATGATACTGGCGACCCTTTGATGCGACATGTTTAGCAGTCCCAGGCCGCAAACGATCGCGCCCACCGGAATATCGGACAATGTCAGCCGGTTCAGTTGCTCCGCATTCATTTCCAACAACCGGGCCCGGGGAAACCGCGCTTCCAGAAGCCTTGCGAAGTCCGGACTGCACTCGATCAGAGTGAGGTTTTCTTCCCGGACGCCGCGTTCGATCAGGGCCTGCGTGAATGCTCCCGTTCCTGGTCCAAGTTCCAGAACCTTACCCGTCCGCGCCGTAATGTCCCTTGTCATCAATGAAGCCAAGGCGCGGCCGGACGGTGCAATGGCCGCCACGCTGCGCGGATTGCGAAACCATTCGCCAAGGAACAGAAAAATATCAGTGATGCCCATGCCGCGCTCCGTTCGTTTCGTAAAGCAATGGCAAGAGCATGAGTATTTTTAGGGTGTACATCATTGTTGATCCGGGTCACGGCACCAGACTGAATGCGGAAAGCGTTTGTGCCTCATACACAGCTAATGTCAGTTTTACATGTCGGCAGTCTGTCGCAGCCCGGATTGGCCAGAATTTCGGAAAAACCGGGCTTATGTTTCTCGTGCAAGGTTGCCGACATGGAGCGCCCGTAAGAAGATAAGCCGTTCCAACGAGGTAGGTTCGTCTTGAGAGTATTGTTGGTTGAAGATGAGCCTGAGATGGCATCTGCGCTGCGTGACGCGCTTGCAGGTAGCGGCATGGTTCTCGATCATGCGACCAGTCTTGCTGACGCTGAGCTGATCACTGCTCCCGGCCTGCATGACGTGCTTATTCTCGATCGGCAACTCACTGATGGCGAAGGACTGTCTCTGATTCCGAAGCTGCGCGCCAAAGGAAACCTTGTGCCAGTACTTGTCCTGACCGCCCGGGGGGAGCTGACCGACCGTGTCGAGGGCCTCGAACAAGGCGCGGACGACTATCTGACCAAGCCCTTCGCATTCGAGGAGCTTGTGGCGCGGCTTCGAGCCCTCATGCGCCGACCAGCTACGATGCAGCGCGACATCGTGACGATCGGCCGGCTCTCTTATGACCACTTCAATCACGAGGCCAGGGTCGGCGACAACGCGATTGAGCTGACACGCCGAGAATTGCTCGTCCTTGAAGCGCTGTTGCGACGCCTCGGCCGTATGGTGCCGCGTTCGTCGTTGATGGAAGCCGTCTTCGCAATCGATGACGAGGTGCAGCCGAACGCACTCGACACCCAGGTTTCGCGCCTTCGCAGAAAACTTGCGGATGCGGACAGCGGTGTCATCGTCAACGGTGTCAGGGGAGTGGGTTATCTGTTGAGGGAGGAACCATGAGCCTCGTCGAGCCCCGATCTCTGCGGTGGCGATTGGTCATGCATATCACAACCGCGCAGATCGTGATGCTGGTGGTGATCTTCGTGGGCATGTTCGCCACTATCGGGTTTCTCTGGTACTTCGGATACATCAATCACGGGGTCAATGACAGGACGACACCCGAAGTGGTGCGCAACGCGATTCAACGCGGCCCCGACGGAAAGCTGTTCATCTCCCCAACGCAGGAACTGGTCCAACTCAGATCGCAGATCCCCAATCTCTGGTTTCTGGTTCGAGATGCGAACGGACAGCAACTGACGGAAGGCCGCGTCCCATTGGAGGTCATGTCTGCGGTATCGGCGTTGGATGTTATCACATATGCCGATCTGATCCAAAATTTCGAGAAGGACGCATTGCCGCTCGCGATAGTCCACTGGGAGGAAACGCCTGCCGGGCGGGTCAAGATCATGTCGGGCGCGCAGGGACATGTCACCATTGCCCAGATACTCGAGTCGAGCCAAGGTCTCCTGACGGTGATGGCGATATTGATCGCAATCACCGCAGTTGCAACGTTCCTCGTGACGCCGTTCGTCGTTCGCCGCGCACTGAAAGGCCTCGACCACGCGGCCGAAGAGACGAAGAAGATCGATATCCATCGGAGCGGCACGAGATTGTCCGCCAGCGGCGTGCCGCTTGAGATTCTACCCTTCGTCAATGCCGTCAACGAAGCGCTTACCAGGCTCGACAAGGGATATACGGGCCACAGGAGATTTTTGACCGATGCGGCCCACGAGCTCCGCACGCCGATCGCTATCCTGACGACGCGCCTTTCGGGGCTTCCGCCCGGGCCGTTGAAGGTCCGCCTCCTGGAGGATGCCGCCAGGCTGACCGCGCTGACGGGCCAGCTTCTCGACTTGCAGCGTCTGGAACAGCAGATGGTCGCGTTTACAGCTGTCGACCTGGTGGACCTTGCCGAGCGCGTCGTCATCGACCTTGCGCCGCTGGCCTTCGGTGCCGGATACGAAATGCGCTTCGAACCGGAGGGTGACAAAATACTGGTGTCCGGCGACGAGACATCCATCGAGCGCGCACTGACAAACCTTGTCCAAAACGCCATTAACTACGGCGGAAGACAGGGAACGATCAGCGTCCGTGTCTCCGCAGCCGGATGGCTGGAGGTCTGTGACGAGGGGAAGGGAGTTCCAGAGGCGGAGCGAGAACAGATTTTCGAGGCCTTCCATCGCCTGCGGCACGATGGTCGTGGGGTGGGCCTTGGCCTCGATCTCGTCCAGAAGATTATGCGCCTGCATGCGGGACGCGCCGAAGTCCGGCCCGGTCCCGGCGCATGCTTCCGTCTGACCTTCCCGCTTACGCCACCGGCAAGGCCGCTGCCGTAACCTGATCTCAACGGCGAAAATCCACAGCTGTCGCTAGCTATGCCCTTCCGTACATCCGGCTCGCGCGCAGCAGGCGTTGCGAATAGGGATGTTCGACCGCGCCTCTTCGCAACGCCTCGATCTCGACCTGTTCGACGATCTCGCCCGCTTCCATGATGGCGACGCGGCTGCACATGTGGGAGACGACGGCGAGATCGTGGCTGACGAGCAGATAGGTAAGGCCGCGCTCGGCGCGCAGATCCTGCAGCAGGTTGAGGATTTCGGCCTGAACCGACACATCAAGCGCCGATGTCGGTTCGTCGAGAAGCAGGACGTCCGGGTTCAGCATCAGGGCACGGGCGATCGCCACGCGCTGGCGCTGCCCGCCGGAGAGCTGATGCGGAAATCGGTAGCTCAGCGCCGGATCGAGGCCGACCGATCTCAGCACCGCGTTGACGTCGACGGAATTCGTCTCCAGCCCCTGGTTGCGCAGCGGTTCTTTCAGCTGCGAGCGGATGGTCTTGCGGGGATGGAGCGATCCGTAGGGGTCCTGAAACACCATCTGCACGCGGCGATAGAACGGCCGGCTGCGCTGCCGGTCCAGCGTCTCGCCCTGGAGTTCGATGTTGCCGTCGTAATTGGCGTTGAGGCCGGAGAGAGCTCTAAGAACCGTTGATTTTCCGCAGCCGGATTCGCCGACCAGGCCGAATGCCGTTCCCCTCTCGACGGTGAGGTTTACATCTCTGACAACCGGCCGCTGGCCGTGTCCGAAACGGATGGTGAGATTGTCAATTCTGATCACCGCGGCGGCTCCAGTGCGAGGTCGTCAAGCCAGGCGGGATCCCGCTTCAGGATCGGCAGCCGGGCAGGGGGATTGTCGATCGTCGGCAGGGATGCCAGCAACCCTTGGGTATAAGGATGTCTGGCCTTGTCGAGATCGCGCGCCTCGAGCACTTCCACGACGCGGCCCGCATACATGATGAGGACGCGGTCGCAGAAATTCCTGATGAGATTGAGGTCGTGACTGATGAAGATCAAGCCGAGATTGCGGCGCGCAACGAGCTCGTCGAGCAGGGCCAGGATCTCAAGCCTTACCGTCACGTCGAGTGCTGATGTCGGCTCGTCGGCGATCAGCACCTCGGGTTCGGCAATCAGCATCATGGCGATCATCACGCGTTGGCCCATGCCGCCCGATATTTCGTGCGGATAGAGGCGGGCGACGCGCTCGGGATCGCGGATCTGGACGGCTTCGAGCATGTCGAGCGCTTGGGCGTAAGTTTTTGCCTTGCTGACCTTTGGATGATGGAAGCGGTAGGTTTCGGCGATCTGTTCGCCGATCCGCATGACCGGATTGAGCGAATATTTCGGGTCCTGCAGGATCAGGCCGATCCGCCGTCCCCTTATCGTCATCATCGTCCGCTCGTCTGCCTTGATGAGGTCGACGTCGCGAAACGCCATCCGCTCGGCTCGGACGATCGCGGTCGGCGGCAGCAGCTTCATGATCGCGCGGCCGACGGTCGATTTTCCCGATCCGGATTCGCCGACGATGCCGAGTTTTTCCTGTCCGAGTGCAAAGCTGACGCCCCGCACCGCGCGCATGTGCCCACCGCCATAGGCGATTTCGAGGTTACGAATATCGATCAGGGGCTCTGTCATTCCGAACCTCTCGGATCAAGAACATCGCGCAGCGCATCGCCGACGAGGTTGAAGGCGAGGCTGACGAGCGCAATGGCGATGCCGGGTGCGGCGATCACCCACGGGCTGTCGAGCATGAACTCGCGCCCGCTGGCGGCCATCGAGCCCCATTCCGGCCAGGGCGGCTGCGCACCGAGGCCGAGAAAGCCGAGACCGGCGGCAGTGATGATGATGCCGGCCATGTTGAGGGTGACGCGGACGATCACCGAGGGGATGCACATCGGTAGGATATGGCGGATGATGATCGCAAGTGATGTCGCGCCCTGCAGCCGCACGGCGGCGATATAATCCGCCTTGCGAAGGCTGAGCGTCTCGGCGCGTGCCAGGCGGGCGATCGGCGGCCAAGCCGTCAGCGAGATCGCGATGATCGCGTTGGTGATACCAGGGCCGAGCGCTGCGGCAAAACCCAGCGCCAGCACCAGCCCGGGGAAGGAGAGGAAAATATCGGTGATGCGCATGAGGATTTCATCGACGATGCCGCCGAAATATCCCGAGACGGTGCCGATCAGCAGGCCGAGTGGTGCGACGATGATCGTCACCAGCATGATGATGTAGAGCGTCGTACGGGCGCCGTAGATCACCCGCGCAAAGACGTCGCGGCCGAAATTGTCGGTGCCGAGAAGATGGGCTGCCGAGGGCGGCGCCAGCCGCCCGGCCATATCCTGCGCGATCGGATCGTAGCTTGTCAGTAGTGGGGCTGCCGTCGCCACCACGATCAACAGCACGACGATGAAGAGGCCTGCCAGGCCAAGCGGGTGCAGGCTGAACTTCAGCCAGCCCTGATGGATCTGCTGCGTCGACGACTGAAACCAGCCCTGAGGCTCCGGCGCCAGCAGCCATTTTCTGAAGCCGCCGGCATTGGCGCTGTTTACGTCTTCGGTGGAGATCGTCATGGCGTCACCGTGTTCTCGGATCAAGAATGCGATAAAGGAAGTCCGACAGGATGTTGATGGTCAGGAAGACGGCGCCGATCGTCAGCACCGAACCCATCACGACATTCATGTCGTTCATCTGCAGCCCGCGGGTGAGATATTGGCCGAGCCCGGGCCAGCCGAAGACCGTCTCGATCAGCACCGCGCCCTCGAGCAGCCCGCCGAAGGTCAGCGCCAGGATCGTCAAGAGCTGCACGCGAATGTTCCTGAAGGCATGGCGCCAGACGACCTTGCGGGTGCCGAGCCCCTTTGCCCGCGCGGTGATGATGTATTCCTGGCTGAGCTGTTCCAGCATGAAGCTTCGTGACATGCGGCTGATATAGGCGACGGAATAATAGCCGAGGATTGACGCCGGCAGGATGATGTGGCCGACCGCATTCTGAAACACTTCCCATTGCTGCTGGATTGCCGCATCGATCAGAAGAAAGCCGGTCATCGGCGTGACGAGGCCCTCGTAGAAGACATCGACCCGGCCCGATGCGCCGACCAGCTTGAGCTTGGCGTAGAAGATGAAGAGCGCCATCAGCCCGGTCCAGAAAATCGGGATTGAGTGGCCGGCGAGGGCGATGATCCGGGCAATGTGATCGATGATCGTCCCGCGTCTGACGGCGGCCGTGACGCCCAAGGGAATGCCGATAATGGCGCCGATGATCATGGCGATGATGGCAAGCTCAATCGTCGCGGGAAAAATCATCATGAGATCCGTAAGGATCGGCTGGCCCGTCGTCGCCGACGTGCCGAGGTCGCCTGTGGCGATCTTGCCGACATAGGAGAGGAACTGCATCCAGATCGGCTGCCCAAGCCCCAGCTCATTGAAAACCCGATCATAGACCTCCTTGCTGACCTCCGGCCCGGTGATTGACAGTACCGGGTCGGCGGGAAGCAGGCGGCCCATCGAAAAGGTCAGGAAAAGCAGGCCGAGCAGCGTGGTGACAACAGCCACCACACGCCCCGCTAAGCGTCGAAGCAGGCTGGTCAAGGGGTGCGGGGCTGCATCGGCAAACCCGCCCGCCTGAGAATGACGGCTGCTCTCCTGCTTCGATGTCAGATCGGCGCTTGCCACGCGCTCTACTCCTTGGTCACGTCATGCCAGCGCGTCGACCAGGTCGTATGCCCGTGATAGCCTTTGACGTTGGCGCGCATGACATAGGGGTCGGTTCGCTGGAAGAAGATGACGAGCGGGGCGGCCATGCCGGAGTAAATGCCGTCCATCTTCTTGAAGATATCCGTGCGCTTGACCGTATCGCGCTCCTTCATCGATTGATCGATGAGCGAATTGAGGTCGTCCACCTTCATGCCCGTGCGCCAGAGGTAATAGCTGCCGAGGCGTGCCTCGTCGCTATTGTCGGGGTTGAAGGCATATTGTGTGGCGACGGCAAAGGGATCGGGAAGGCGGGCGCCAGAATTGCCGAGCAGCACTTCGAATTTGCGCTCGCGGAAGGCGGGCGTGAACTCGCCGGGCACCAGATCGAGATCGAGCCCTGCGGCCCGGGCGCTTGCCTGCAGCGCTTCGGCGAAGGGCAGGGTCGCGGCCCCCGACGGATTGAGCACCTTCCTCAAGCCGTTGGGATATCCGGCCTCCGCCAGCAGCTGCTTGGCTTTGGCGGGATCGTAATCATAGCGGACGTCGGCCTGCTCGGGAGCGCCGATCATGCCGCGCGGGATCATCGACTGCCAGGGAAAGCCCGTATACCGCATGATGTTGCCGGAGATCGCCTTCCAGTCGAAGGCGTGCTGGAAGGCCTCGCGGACCTTCGGCTTTTGCAGGTCCGGGTCTTTCTGGTTGAGGGCGATGTAGTAGAAGCCGAGACCCGGTACGTTCTCGATCACCATATCCTTCTTGGTGGCGAGCGCATCGAGATCGCCGCTTGCCACATACTGGCCGACATCGACGTCGCCGGCTTCGAGCTGCAGCCGGAGATTGCCGGATTCCGGGATGTGGCGGGCAACGACGCGGGCCATGGCCGGCTTGCCGCCCCAATATTTCGGTTGCGCATTGAAGATAGCGACGTCGTTCGGGCGCCATTGCGCCAGGCTGAACGGCCCGCTGCCGGCGGAATTGGCGGAAAGCCAGGCGCCGCCGAAATCGGCGTTGGCCTCATGCGACAGCACCGTCTTCTTGTCGACGATGCCGAGTGATGAGCCGGCCAGCGAATAGAGCACCAGATCGGTATTCACGGTCTGCGGCAGTTCGATCTCGAGCGTATGTTCATCCTTGGCCCGAACGAGCTTTTCGACATTGTCTGGTGTGAAGCCCCAGAGCGCGACGTCGGTGGAGCCGACCTGGCCCATCTTGATGACGCGCTGGATCGACCAGGCCGCATCCTCGGCGGTCACCTTGTTGCCACTCTGGAAAACGGCGTCGTCGCGCAAGGTGAGCGTGATGATCTTGCCGTCTGGCGAGACGCTCCATTGCGTCGCAAGCATCGGCTTCAGCGTCTTGAGATCCTCAGGCGACAGCTGCACGAGATTGTCGTAAAGATTGGAAATCAGTTCGGAAACCGTGCGCGCGTTATTCTGGGCCGGATCGAGCGTCCGGATACCGGTGAGATTGGTGCCGATCACCAGCATATTGGGCGGCGATGCGGCGAAGGCAGGCTGCGTCGTTACTAGGGCACCGGTAATTGCGATCGTTGTCAGTAGCTGTTTCAGCATCTCTAGACCTCCCAATCCTGTTGTTTTGCGGAAATAGTCGAATTCAGCCGGCCGCCTTGGCAGATTGCTGCCGGTCCGGATCTATTTGAATGGTGCCGTCGGCCTCCCAGCCTCGAAGCAACCGATGAAGTTCCTCGCGATCATTTTGGTCGAGCAGCGGCAATCCCGGCACGCGCACGGGACCGACATCGAGGCCGGAATAGGTGACGGCTTCTTTGACGACCGTGACGTTCGCACCGTTGCGGAATTTGGTCCGCATCCGCTCGAATGGTTCGAGCCGGTTGACGATCGCCCGTGCCGCGGCGAAATCGCCTTGTTCGAGCGCAGCATGGACGGCAAGCGAAAGCTGCGGTGCAACGTTGACGAGACCCGAGGTGAAGCCGCGCGCGCCGGCCGCGGTAAATGTCGGCGCCCAGCTTTCCGCCAGGCCGCAGACGAACAGCGCCCCGGCCGGATCGGCTGCGGGGATGGCTCTGGACAGCAGCATCAGATCGGTCGTTGCAAACTTGATGCCGGCAATATTGCCGTGGTTGGCGAGACGGACGATATCGTCGACCCCGAAACCCTCGGCTCTGACATAGGCGATGAGCGGCAGGGTGGAAGCATCCGCAAGATCGCAGAAATAGCCGATCTGGGCCGATGGTGCTGCGAAAGGATCGACGGGCTGATGCGACATGACGGCGGAGGCGCCGATCGCAGCCGCATCCCTCGCCATACCGATCGCCTCGCGCAGCGAGCGGCCGATGGCCGCCGTCACCGGCGCCCGGCCATTGACGCCTGAAACCGCTGCTTCGTGGACGATCCGGATCTCTTGCGGCGTCAGGGCGTAAAACTCGCCGGTGTTGCCGGCAGCAACGATGTTGTGGATGCCTGCTGCCGCCACTCGCGCATAGACCTTGGCCGTGATCGCAGGTTCGACGTTGCCTTTACCGTCATAGGCCGTGACGGGAACGCCCGACACGCCGGTAAGCGCCTTGCGCATGATCGCGATGCTCATTTCTCTTCCCCGTTCGCTTTCAAGATGATTGGTTGCCGAAGCGGAAGGGCGGCAGCCCCTCTGCATCCACGTCGAAGGCGATGACCGTTCCCGCCTCGAACCGTCCGGTGCGGTCCGTCGACAGGCTGGTGACGAAGAGCGTGCTGAGATCGGGTCCGCCGAAACACGGCATTGTCGGTGCTGCGACCGGCAGAATGTAAATCTCGACGATTTCGCCTTCGCGCGATATCCGGTTGACCCGGCCGGCGGAGACGCCGGCGCTCCAGTAAAGCCCGTCGCGATCGGTCGTCGCCCCGTCCGGCCGCCCCTCATCTTCTGTGAAGCTGCGAAGGCGACGTCCTTTACCGAGACTGCCCGTCTCAGGATAGAAGTCGAATGCCTGCAGGAAACATTGGCGGCTGTCGGAGTGATACATCCGCCGGCCGTCCGGCGACCAGGCGAGACCATTGGAACTCGTCAACCCCGTTGCGACGGTCCGCGTGCTGCCATCGGCCCCGACGCGGAAAAGTGCTGCGTCATTCACCTGCGGCTTGGCTTCGCTGATCGAGCCGACCCAGAAATGGCCGTCGGGGCCGACCTTGCCGTCGTTGAGGCGGCCATTGATATCCCGCCCGACCGGGTCGCACAGAAATTCGATTTTTCCCGAGACGGGATCGAAGAGATGGACGCCCGTCTGAAGGCCCACGACGATCCTGTTGTCTCGGCACAGCCCGAGACTGCCGATCGCCGCCGGCATGTCGAAACGATCGATCTGTCCTGACGCCGAAAGCCGGACAACCGCTGGCGCCAGGATATCGACCAGCCACAGCGTGCCGGTCTCATCGTCCCATACCGGCGATTCACCGACCGTCAGCGGCTGCTGGATGACGGAACGGATTTCTGGGCGGATGATCCGAGGCGCCGTCATTCGGCCGCCTCCAGGCTCTTGGCCAAACCTTCGGCGTCACGCATGCGGATGGTGCCGTCGTGATTGATCTCGCAGAACCCGCCACCCTGGAACGCAAGCGCTACCGGCCCTTCAGATCCCTGTTCGATGCGGGCGTGATCGCGCGGCCGGTCCTGTGGTTGGTAACCGAGCCTCGTTGCCAGATCGTTATCCCACCATTTCTCGTCGGTATCGGAAACGCCGTAGATGACTGTCGCGGCGATCAGCGGGTGGGACAGCCCGATCCGCACCAGCTGCGCCAGATCTCGCGCGCTGATCCAGATCGCAACCGATCGCTCGCTGTTGGGGTAGGTGCCGGCATTGCCGATACGGATGGAAAGGGAGCGAATGCCCGACGTGTCGTAGTAAAGCCCCGCCACCAGTTCGCCCCAGCATTTGGAAAGTCCATAAGGGCTGTCGGGGCGCATGGGATCGAGCGGCGATATGACTTCGTCACGCGGATAGAAGCCGGTCGCATGGTTGCTCGACGCATAGACGACCCTGGGGATCTTGTTGATCCGTGCCGCTTCGTAAAGATTGTAGGTTCCGAGCACATTGGCGTGCAGAATGGCGTTCATGTCGATGCCGCTTGCGATGCCCGCCAGATGAACGATGCCGTCGATATCTTTCAGCGCAGCCGTTGCCTCGTCGAGCTTTGCAAGGTCGACCCTTACGAACGTCTCGTTTCCGCCGAGCTCAGCCGGTTCCTGCAGGTCGATCAGGCTGACGTGCTCGACATGCCCGCGGAGGAGCGGGCGCAGCAGGGTTCCTACACGTCCGGCAGCACCCGTCACAGCGATCCGTTTCATCGTTCTTCCTCCCATTCTCGCTCAAACGCCCTGGAACATGCGGGCGCGGGCATTCAATATGTGTTTCTTCATTGCATCGTGAGCTTCGGTTTCCTGCCGTGCGAAGATCGCCTCCACGATCACCGCGTGCTCATCCTGGACGCTACGGATCTGCTCCAGGGTCCGTTTCAGGCTCAAGCTTCGCGTAACCGAATGGCCGATGGCGAAATGCGGCCTGAACCATTCGCGAACGGTGATGTGGAACTGGTTGCCGGTCGCCATGGCGATTGCATCATGCAGAGCCTGGTCCTCCTCGGCGCCGAGCTCTCCGTTGCGCAGGCATTGCTCGATCGAAAGAAGCGCTGCGGTTATCCGTTCCCTGTCGTCCGGCTGCCAGTTTCGCGCGGCAAGCTCCGCCGCCTCGGCTTCGAGACCGGCGCGGAATTCGAAAAACCGCTGAACATCCGCGAGCGATCCGACCGGCACCATTTTCAGCATCGACGAATCCGGCCTCTGCCTGACATAGGAGCCGGAGCCCTTGCGTGAAACGACCAGACCATCGGCTCTCAAGCGTTCGAGCGCTTCGCGCACGACCGGTCTCGATGCGCCGAAATCAGCAGCGAGCTTCGTCTCCGACGGCAATCGTTCGTTCACCGGAAAGTTGCCGTCGGCGATCATCCCCACGATTTTCTCGTAGATGATGTCGCTGAACCGCGTTGCGGCTCTGTTCGAAACGGCGTCGACCGCGAATGTCATGATCGTCCTTTTCTCTGAACGCTGTGGGCTCTTGCTGTCGCCGGCATCATATCTCCATGGCAGCTCACAGCTTCTAACAGATCGCCGTATTTAGTTCGCTGTAGCCTTGTATTCCGGGCAGGCAATTCAAGTTCTGATGTTGCATCGCTACAAAATTTGTAATTATCTGTCAACTCTTGTAATCATTTGGGAACGTGTCTATGGTTCGGTCGTAGCGCCGAGGAGGGCGCAGGCGGCGGGTCGGGAGCCCGCCGCATCCGCCGGTCTAAAAAGCTGCGCCGGCATAAAAACGGAGGAACTCGATGCCTAATGAAATACTGTCGCGTGGCGTTACCCGCCGCGCCGTGCTTGGCGGCATGGCCGGTGTCGCCGCGCTATCCGTCGCTGGTCGCGTCTCCGCCGCCGCAGGCGGTGAAGCACCCGCACTTGCACAGCTTGTGAAAGATGGAAAACTGCCGCCGCTCGCCGAGCGCCTGCCGAAAAAGCCGATGGTCGTCAAGCCGTTCGAAAAAATCGGCACCTATGGCGGCTCTCTGCGCCGCGGCCTTCGCGGTTCATCCGACCATAACGGCATTCTGCGCATGGTCGGCAACCAGAGCCTGGTGCGCTGGAACCTCGAGTTTACCGCTGTGGAGCCGAACCTTGCCGAGCGCTGGGAAGTCAGCGACGACGCGACGCAATTCACCTTCCATCTCATCGAAGGTGTGCGCTGGTCGGACGGTCATCCCTTTACGGCCGATGACGTCGTTTTTGCGATCGAAGACTGCGTCAAGAATACCGAGCTCTACAGCTCGACACCAGCGCAGCTTGCTGTCGCCGGCAAGCCGGTGACCGTCGAAAAAATCGACGACTATACGGTGAAGTTCACCTTTGCGGCGGCCAACGCGCTTTACCTGGAAAACCTCGCCACGCCGCTTGGTCAGCATCCGACGCTCTTTCCAAAGCATTACTGCAGCCAGTTCCTGCCGAAATATAATCCCAATATCGAGGCCGATGCGAAGAAGGCCGGCGTCACCAGCTGGACGGAGCTGTTCCGCAGCCGGTGCGGTGACATCGAGATCCCGTCGCGGTGGGGCAACGTCGACAAGCCGACGCTCGATCCATGGGTGGTGAAAGAGCCTTATGCCGGCGGCGCGACGCGTGTCGTCATGACCCGCAATCCCTATTTCTGGCAGGTCGATACCGAAGGCAACCAGCTTCCCTACATCGATGAGATCAACTTCGGCATCTCGCAGGACGTCGAATCGCTGATGCTGAACGTCATTTCGGGAAAGATCGACATCCAGGAGCGCCATATCAGCGTGCTTGCCAACAAGCCGACGCTGTCCAAGAACATGGAAAAAGGCGACTATCGACTGCTGACGCTGGTGCCTTCGGCCTCGCAACAATGCCAGATCTATTTCAATATCACCCACAAAGATCCTGCCATGCGCAAGATGTTTGCGGACAAGTCGTTTCGGCAGGCCTTGTCGATCGGCATCAATCGCCCAGAGCTCATCGATATTGTCTATTTCGGGCAGAGCGAGCCTTACCAGGCGGGGCCGCGTCCAACCCATCCGTGGTATAACGAGAAATACGCGCGCCAGTTCACCGAATTTGACGCCGACAAGGCAGGCGCGATGCTCGATCAGGCCGGCTACAAGAAGGGCGGCGACGGCTTCCGCCTTCGGCCCGATGGCCAGAAGGTGTTCTTCTCGATCGACGTCATTCCGACGTTATATCCCGATCTGGTCGACGCGCTCGAACTGGTCAAGACGCATTGGGCCCAGATCGGCATCGACATGAAGGTCAATACCATCGAGCGGGCGCTTTATTACACCCGCGGCGACGACAATGCCCATGATGCGCAGGTGTGGCCGGGGCCCGGCGGTCTCGATCCGATGCTCGATCCGCGCGATTTCTTCGCCTTCCATCCGCAGGGTTCGCGTTACGCCATTCCGTGGACGCTTTGGTACACCTCCAACGGTGCACGCGGCGAAGAGCCGCCGGAAAGCCAGAAAAAGCGCATGAAGCTCTTTGACGAAGCGCGTTCGACGGCCGATCTCGACAAGCGCGGTGCGGTCATGAAGCAGATCTTCGACATCGCCGCGGAGGAATTCGAGACCGTCGGGCTTTGCCTCGCGGTCGGCGGGTTCGGCATCATCCGCAACAATCTGCGCAACGTTCCCGAGAAGCAGCCGGATAGCTGGTCCTGGCCTAATCCGGGGCCTGCGTTGCCACAGCAATTCACCTTCACGAGCTGATTCGGATCTCCGGCGCCGTGCCATCAGGCACGGCGTCTTCCTTCAAGTCTGTCCCCCAATGCCTTTTCGGCCGTCCAGCCGAAGGAGTCGGGGCGGCGTTCAATGCAAGAGACGCCCTATGCTGGTCTTCATCGCCAAACGCTTCCTATGGATGATTCCATCGCTTTTTGCCGTCAGCTTTCTCGCTTTCGTGCTGATCCAGCTGCCGCCGGGCGACTATGTCACGACCTATATCGCAACACTGGCGGCATCCAACGAAATCGTCGATCAGAACACGGCGGCACAATTACGCGAGCGCTTCGGCCTCGGCGATCCGATGCTCGTCCAATACTTCAAATGGATATGGGGCATCCTCTCGCGCGGCGATTTCGGCATTTCTTTCGAATGGCAGCAGCCCGTCTCCGACCTTATCTGGGAGCGCATGGCGCTGACGCTTGTTCTGGCCCTGTCGACATTGATCGCCACTTGGGCGATCGCCCTGCCGATCGGCGTCTATTCCGCTGTGCGCAAATATTCGATCGGGGACTATTTCTTCACCGCCTTCACCTTTTTCGGCCTGGCCGTTCCGTCCTTCCTGCTGGCGCTGGTGCTGATGTATGTCGCGGCGGTCGAATTCGGACAGGATGTCGGCGGGCTGTTTTCGCCCGAATACGAGAACGCGTCCTGGAGCTTCGCCAAGATGATCGATCTCTTCTCGCATCTCTGGCTTCCGGTCATCATTCTTGCCGTTTCATCGACCGCGAGCCTCATCCGTGTCATGCGCGCCAACATGCTCGATGAACTGCCGAAGCCTTACGTGACGACGGCAAGGGCAAAAGGTCTCTCAGAGTTCCGGCTGCTGATGAAATACCCAATGATGATCGCGCTCAATCCGTTCATCTCGACCATTGCCTGGCTGCTGCCCAACCTCATTTCCGGCTCGGTTGTCGTCGCCATCGTCCTAAATCTGCCGACGGCCGCACCTTTGCTGCTGCAGGCGCTGATGGCCCAGGACATGTATCTGGCCGGTGCCTTCGTTCTGCTGATCTGCGCTCTGACGCTGATAGGCTCTTTGATCAGCGACATCCTGCTTGCGCTGGTCGATCCCCGCATCCGGTTGGAATAGGAGCCTAACGTGGCTGACATCACCGTTACAAATATTCAGCCGGATCGCGCCGCCGTCGCATCGCAGTGGCAGTTGATCTGGTGGGCTTTCCGCCGGCACCGGCTGGCCATGGTGGCGCTTGTCGTCACCGTGATGATGTATATCGTTGCCCTGGTTCCCGGCTTCTTCGCCATCAACGATCCGAACCTGCAAAATGCGCGGGCGACCTTTCACCCACCGCAGAGATTGCATCTGATCGACACGCAGAATGGCTTTTCCTTCGGCCCGCATTATTATCCGATGAAGCTGACCCGCGATCCGGAAACACTGGCCGCCATCTTCAAGGAAGACACGACAAAGCGTGTCGACGTCCAATTTTTCGGGCGCGGCTATGAATATTCCGTATTCGGTCTGTTCAAGTCAAACATCCACCTGATCGCCTCGCCCGACAAGACGACGCCGCTGCTTCTCTTCGGCGCCGACAGGCTTGGGCGCGATGTTTTCAGCCGAACGGTGCAAGGCTCGCAGATCTCGTTGTCGATCGGCCTCGTCGGCGTCTTCTTCTCGCTCATGCTCGGTATCGTGCTCGGCGGTATCTCGGGATATTACGGCGGCCGCATCGATTTCTTTATGCAGCGCGTGATCGATTTCGTTCTGTCGCTGCCGACGATACCGATCTGGCTCGCCATGGCCGCGGCCCTGCCACAGGATTGGCCGGCGACGCTGCAGTATATGATGATCACGATCATCCTGTCGCTGACCGGCTGGGCGCAGCTTGCCCGCGTCGTTCGCGGCCGCTTCCTGTCGCTGCGAACAGAGGAGTTCGTCGCCGCCGCGAGACTCGACGGCGTTCGCGAAAGACGCATCATCTTTCGCCACATGCTGCCGAGCTTTGCCAGCCACATCATTGCGTCGATCACGCTTGCGGTGCCGGCGATGATCCTTGCCGAAACCTCTCTCTCCTTCCTGGGGCTCGGGCTGCAGCCGCCGACCATCTCCTGGGGCGTGCTTTTGCGCGAGGCCCAGAACATTCGCTCGATCGCCACCGCGCCATGGCTCTTCATGCCGGGCTGCGCCGTCGTGGTCGCCGTGATGGCGCTTAACCTTCTCGGCGACGGCCTGCGCGATGCGGCCGATCCGTACAACAAATGAGGCCGGCATGACCGATATCGTTCCCATCGCCGGCAGGCCGCTGCTCCAGGTGAAAAACCTGACCGTCGAATTTCCACTGCGGACCGGCATCTTTCGCGCCGTCAGCGACCTGTCTTTCTCGATCGAACCGGGCAAGACGCTTTGTGTCGTCGGCGAAAGCGGATCCGGCAAGTCGGTGACAGCGCGTTCGATCCTGCAGATCGTCGACGCGCCTGGCCGCATATCCGGCGGATCGATCATCTTGAACGATCAAAACGGCGGCTCGACCGATCTGACCAGCCTCAATCCGCGCGGGCGTCAGATCCGGGCGATCCGTGGCCGCGACATCGCCATGATCTTCCAGGAGCCGATGTCGTCGCTGTCGCCGATCCACACGGTCGGCAACCAGATCGTCGAGGCGCTTCGTCTCCACACCAGGATGAGCAAGGCAGAGGCGCGCACTGAGGCCATATCGCTGCTCAAGCAGGTCGAGATTCCCTCGCCGGAAAAGGCGTTGGATCGGTATGCCTTTCAATATTCCGGCGGGATGCGCCAGCGCGCGATGATTGCTATGGCACTCGCCTGTAAACCTCAGCTCCTAATCGCCGACGAGCCGACCACGGCTCTCGACGTGACGACGCAGGCCGAGATTCTCGACCTTATCGCCCGCCTGCAAAAGGCCAATGGAATGGCCGTTCTGTTCATCACGCATGACATGGGTGTCGTGGCGCAGATCGCCGACGATGTGCTGGTGATGCATAACGGCGTCGCCAAGGAATATGCGCCGGTCGAGCAGATCTTTCATGCGCCGCAAGACGACTATACCCGCATGCTGATCGGCTCGGTGCTGAAGCTGGAGCAGAAGGCGGAAATCCGCCTGGCGCGCGCGCCGCTCGACAGAACCCAAGCGCCGATCCTCGAACTGCGCAACGTCTCGATGGATTTCGGAGAGGTGAAGGCGCTGGACGATGTTTCCATTTCGCTGCTGCCGGGCGAGACCCTCGGCATCGTTGGCGAGAGTGGCTCCGGCAAGACGACGATGGGCCGCTCGATCATGCGGCTGCTCGATCCGACTGCCGGCGAAATCCTGTATCGCCGCGCCGATGGCGACATCATCGATCTGGCGACGGCAAAAGGTCCCACACTGGCCGCCGCGCGCCGCGAATTGCGTATGGTGTTTCAGGATCCTTTCGGCTCCCTCAATCCACGCATGACCGTCTCCCAGATCATCGGCGAGCCGCTGCTCGTCAACGGCGTCGCCAAGGGGCGGGCGCTGGAAGAGCGGGTTTGCCATCTGATGGAGCAAGTTGGCCTCGATCCGAGAGCACGCGAACGCTACCCGCACGCATTCTCCGGTGGTCAGCGCCAGCGCATTGGCATTGCCCGGGCCATCACGCTCAATCCGCGCGTCATCGTCGCGGATGAGGCAACCTCGGCGCTCGATGTCTCCGTGCGCTCGCAGGTGCTCGATCTCCTGATGCGCCTGCAGGACGAACTCGGCCTCGCCTATATCTTCATCAGCCATGATATCGGCGTCATCCGCTACATGTGCGACCGTGTCGGCGTCATGTACAAAGGCCAACTCGTCGAAATCGGCGAGGCGGAGAAGGTCTGCCGTACACCCGAGCACGCCTACACGCAGGCGCTGATATCAGCGATCCCCCGTCCAGATCCGCGTGACCGCGATCATTCCAGGCGTTTCCGCTACGTCGCGCCCGACAACCTCAGGAATGGAAGTTCTCAGAGATGAAGATCACCGGGATCCGGACTTTTCTCATGCATGTCGGCCAGCCAGACCCCTCGAACTGGGCTTCCGATCAGCGTTCCGGTGGCGGCGCCTCCAAGCAATTCGGCGGCACCAGAAACTGGCTCTTTTTGAAGGTCGATACCGACGAGGGTATCACCGGCATCGGTGAATGCTCGGGCTGGCCGCGTGTCGTCGAGACCGCGATCCATGATCTTGCACCCCTCCTCATCGGCGAAGATCCGGCCCATATCGAACGGCTGTGGCAGAAGATGCATATCGCCATGATGGGCCATGGTATGCTCGGAACTGTCGGAGGCGGTGCGATGACCGGCATCGACATGGCCCTATGGGACATCAAGGGCAAGGCGCTTGGCGTGCCTGTCTGGATGCTGCTCGGCGGCAAGGTGCGCGACCGGATACCGATCTATTCGCATGCGAATACGCCCGAGCGCGCACTTGCGCTCAAGGAACGCGGGATAAAGGCGATCAAGTGCGGCGGGGTCGCCGATCCCGTTCGCAAGGTCGCCGCGCTCCGCGATGCCGTCGGCGACGACATGGACATTGCCATCGACCTGCATGGGCCGCCGTGGCTGACGCCTGCGGATGCCTGCCGGCTGGTGCGGGCGCTCGAGCCCTATGAATTGATGTGGGTGGAAGATCCAATCGCGCCGGAGAATATCGACGGCTACCGGCGTATCCGCGATGCAGCTTATGTGCCGCTTGCGGCCGGCGAGCGCTCGGCGACCATCTTCGGCGAGCGCGAGCTTATCGAGAAGGAACTGGTCGACGTGATCCAGCCGGACACCGGCCGGGCCGGCGGCATCACCCAGATGAAGAAGATCGCCGCCATGGCCGAAGCCCATCATATTCAGATGGCGCCGCATTCCGGCTCGCTCGGGCCGGTGGCGGAATATGCGGCCTTGCATCTGCTTGCGGCAATCCCGAACGCTCTCATTCTCGAGCGCCTCGACGATGACTGGGACGGCCGCCGCCGGACGATCGTGCCGCATCCGCAACAGGTCGACGGTTTGATCGCCGTTCCCGATGGCCCAGGACTTGGCTGTGATATCGACGAAGCCTTCGTGGCGCGTTTCCCCAGTGCCGGCAACGTCTCGGTGCCGGCAGCTGCGGGCGTCTATAATCCCGGAACCGACAACGAGCACGTCTACGTGCAGACGCGCGTGGCGCGTCGCAATTATTTCAATCGCTAGAAGGACAGAATGATGAAGATCGACCGCATGCGGGTTTTCATGACCCGCGACAAGGACCGTCCGCGCGTGATCGTCGCGCTCGATACCGATGACGGGCTTACGGGCTGGGGTGAATGCTACAATCACGGGCCGGACAAGGCGCTTCCGCCGCTGCTCGATTATCTCTGCGGATTTTTGTCCGGCCAGGATCCGACTCGCGTCGAGTATCTGGTCAATCTGCTGGTCCAGCAGAGCCGGTTCCCGCCGGGCGCGCTTGGCCTTGCCGCGATCTCCGCGCTCGATCATTGCCTGTGGGACCTTGCGGCCAAGGCGGCGAATCTCCCGGTCTATAAGCTGCTCGGCGGCGAGGTGCGCGACCGCATCAAGGTCTATGCCGGGGTTTATACCGCTCCCGATGCGCCGGCGGCCCGCGACGAATTCGATCGCCTGAAGGAGGGATGGGGGTTCACCGCCTTCAAGCTCAGCCCCTGGCGGATCGACATGCACTCCAATCGCTGGGGCAATGTCGTGAAGGCCTCGGCGGATTATTTCCGCTCGCTTCGCGAAACGGTCAACGACGAATACGAGATCGCCTTCGACGCGCATGCGAAGATTTTCGAGCCGGTCGCCGCTCGCCAGCTCGGCAATGCATTGGCCCCCTACGACCCGCTATTTTTCGAGGAGCCGCTACGGCCAGAAAACATCGAGGCCTGGGGCGATCTGAAGCAGGGCCTTAACTGCACGTTGGCGACCGGCGAGTCGCTCTACAACAGGAACGAGTTCCTGCGGCTGCTGCAGGTCAAGGGCGCCGATCTGATCCAGCCGGATATTTGCGTCGTCGGCGGCATCAGCGAAATGCGCCGCATTGCCACGCTCGCCGAAGCCTTCTTTGTCGGCGTCGCGCCGCACAACCCGATGGGCCCCTTGGCAACGGCGGTCAACGTGCATTTTTCAGCTGCGGCGCAGAATTTTCGTATCCTCGAATACCGGCTGCCGAAGGGCCAGGCCTACGTCTATGGCGGCAACGATATCGAGAAGCGGGAAGGCGAAACCCGTTACGTCGTCGATCCCTATCTACCGAAGGACGGCTATCTCGAACTGCGCCCGGATCGGCCCGGCTGGGGCGTCGAGATGGACGAGAAGGCGATGGAGGAGGAAGGCTATATCCACTGGCAGCGGCGCGTGCCGAAGCGGCCGGACGGTTCTTACGCCTTCGCTTAGAGACGTCTCGAAAATCGGGAACTGGCTGCTGCCGCATGGGGCGGCCAGTTCCTTTTATGTGCCCACTAGGCGTCTTTCGGCAGCACCGAGCGAACCCTTGCGATGAAGACATGGAAGTCCCGCATGAAAATGCGAAGGAAATCGGCGGTGGTGTCGTTCGTGACCTCGCCGTCATCGGTGATCAGCCCCGGTGTGAACTGGATGTAGGCTTCCGGGGCATTCATCTGGGGAGAGTTGCAGAAACTAAGCACGCTGCGCAAATTCTGCTGGGCGACGGCTGTGCCTATCGCGCCAGGTGACGTGCCGATAACCGCTGACGGCTTGCGTGTGAACGAGTTGGTGCCGTAGGGGCGGCTTGCCCAGTCGATTGCGTTTTTCAGCCCGCCAGGTATGGATCGATTGTATTCGGGCGTGATGAACAGCACGGCGTCGACGGCCGCGATTGCCGCCTTGAATGCCTTGCCGGCCGGGGGATAGTCGGCGTCATAGTCGTAGCTGTAGAGCGGCAGGTCCTTGAAGGATATCTCCGACATTTCAAGTTCCGGCGGGGCGAACCGCACCAACGCCTTGGCAAGCTTGCGATTGATCGAGCCCTTGGCGAGGCTGCCGATGAGATAGCCTACTTTATGCGTGGTCATGGCGTTCTCCAATATCACGCATGACAAGGACGTCTTGCGCAAGAATCATAAAAGGGCTCTCTTGTCCTTCGAGCGCACGTCACTAATCACCGACGAAAGTGACCGTCTCGGCGAGCGGGGCGCGGCCCGTATGGGCAGAACTTGCCGCTGGGTCCTCGTAGCCGATCGACATGCCGCAGAAGAGGATGAGCCCGTCCGGGGGTGACAGGACCTCCGCGACCGTCTCGCGAACCTGTGACCACGCCATCTGCGGGCAACTGTGCAGTCCTTCGGCGCGCAGCAGCAGCATGACGGTCTGCAGATACATGCCGACGTCGGCCCATTGGGGTAGGCCCAGGTCACGGTCGATGTAGCAGAACAGGGCGGCGGGCGCGCCAAAGCAGTTCCAGTTGGCGATTGCTGCCCGCTGGCGCGCCTCCCAGTCCTCGCGCGCAATGCCGAGCGCGCTGTAGCGCTCCTTGCCGAAGGCGGATCGGCGCTCCCCGTACGGGGACTTCATCGCGGGCGGATACATCTCGTACTGCCGCGTATCCCAGGCGTCGCCGTGGGCCACGCGCTCGACGGCGGATGTCTTGAGCTCGGCCAGCGTCGCGCCGGTCATCACATAGGTATTCCACGGCTGGATGTTCGATCCTGACGGCGACCAAGCCGCGGCGGACAGCACGCGCTCAAGTATCTCCCTGGCCACAGGTTTGTCTTTGAATCCGCGCACCGACCGTCGGCTAGTGACTGCCTCATATACGTCCATCATCGCCTCCTGCTGACCGTTCCGTTCCTGATGTGGTTGATTATCTCCATTCGCAATTGAGACGTAATCACACCGTGGTCTAGGAGGCGTACATCAAACGTCCATCAGAAACCGATGCATCCGACCTGACGCCTGCAAGATCATCCTCAGCAGAATCGGAGACCAATTACGAGCGGCAAGAGCGGGGCTCGTCATTTCGTCAGGTGCCCGGCTCGGGCGCTGTCTACCGGGGAGCGATGGCACGATCCGAAGATGTCGGCGAGCGTATCGAGCATCGTCCTGGCCGTGCCGGATTGAAGTGAATAAAAGATCGTCTGGGCAGACCTTCGCGTCTGCACGAGTCCTTGTTCTCGAAGAATTGCCAGATGCTGGGAAGTCGAAGATTGGCTCAGTCCCACTTCATCAGCCAGGACGGTCACGGACACTTCTCCCTCGGTCAACAGATGCAGAATGTGAAGCCGTTTGGCGTTCCCCATGGCCGACAAGAAGTTTGCTTCGATGTCGAAGGCGTTGGCTTCAGGGGAGGGCGAGGCTGGTGATCGATTGTACAGGCGTGATCTCCTTTATGAAATCTAAGCCGGGCATGAGGTCATATCCCTGAGCTTTAATTTAGAGATAACGCATGGGTGCCAAGGCGAAACCCATTGCTGGCGCCGCGCCGTCTTTTTCGACGCGAATCGGATACGGCGCGCATCAAATGGACAGGCAGCTGATGTGCGAGGTCGGGTCTCGTCGTTTTGGAAAGGGCCTGGCAAAAAAATTAACGCGAGCCTGTCTGCCGCATTTGCGCGGGCAGCGTCTCCCAGGCCCGGATCAGTTCGCCAATCGAGGCGGCCTCCATCTTGTGCATGACGTTGCTGCGATGCAGCTTGACCGTCACTTCGCTGATGCCGAGATCGAAGGCGATCTGCTTGTTGAGGCGTCCGCGCGCCACTTCGTGCAGAACTTCGCGCTCGCGCTGCGTCAGCGTCTCCAGGCGTTTGACATTGCGTTTGGCGATTGCGGCTTCGGCCCGTCGCTCGGCATCCATCGCAATGGCCGCGGTGATGGCGTCGAGCAGCGTCTGGTCCCGCACCGGCTTGGTGAGAAAATCCACAGCACCCGCCTTCATTGCCTGAACGGTCATCGGGATGTCTCCGTGGCCGGTCAGAAAAATGATCGGCTTGGAAATGCCGTTTTCGGCCAGATGGCTCTGCAGGTGAAGGCCGCTTGCTCCAGGCATGCGCACATCGAGGATCAGGCAGCCGGGGTTTTCCATTATATCGGCATCAAGCAATTCTCGGGTCGAGGCAAAACTAATCGACTGAAAACCCGCCGACAGGATCAACTCCGACAGCGCCTCGCGAACCGATGCGTCGTCATCGACGATAATGACGAGCGGCTCTAACTCTTCACATCTGCCCTGCAATGATAACGGCGCCGATCTCCGCTGCAACGGCTGGTCAACTCTCATGTTACCCTCCATCTCTCGATTGGTGTAAAGCGTTGGCGATGGCCGACAGCAGGGCCTGGGCATCAAAGGGCTTGCGGAAAAACCCGCCCGTGCCCTGAGCACGGCCCTGATCGGCTATCTCGTGGCGACCCGTGATCAGGAACACCGGCAACTCGGGACGTGATTTTCTGACCAGGTCACGAAGCTCGAAGCCGTCGATGCCGGGCATTCCGATATCAGTGATGAGCAGGTCGAGGTCCGACAGCCCGCTGACGAGCAGCGAGCCCGCCGACGGGAAGCCGCGGGCCACATAACCCGCCGATTCCAGAAGGTCGCCCATCGATTCAAGCAGTCTTGGATCGTCGTCGACAATTGCGACAACATGTCTTGTCTCGTTCATGTTCAATTCCCCCCCACTCGGCGCGAGTGGGTAATCGGTATTTCCAATTTCTCCGCGATCCGCACGAGATCGGCGAGCGACGCCGCCGCCATTTTCTGCATCACATTTCTTCTATGGATCTGCAGCGTAACTTCGCTGATCCCCAATTCGGCTGCTGCCTGCTTATTGAGAAGACCGCTGACCACGAGCGGCAGCACCTCGCGCTCGCGCGGCGTCAGGTCGAGATAGTGTC
This sequence comes from Rhizobium sp. NZLR1b, assembly GCF_019685155.1. Lineage (NCBI taxonomy): Bacteria > Pseudomonadati > Pseudomonadota > Alphaproteobacteria > Hyphomicrobiales > Rhizobiaceae > Rhizobium > Rhizobium sp. NZLR1b. The sequence goes on along the minus strand of NZ_JABDWC010000001.1, from coordinate 275,432 downwards.
GTTTGAGCATATCGAGTTCGGCACGTTCCGATCGCTTCACCCGATCCTGGGCGAGCGCCGCATGGATTGCTGCCAGGAGATCCGCGTCACTGAACGGTTTGGTCAGGAAATCCACGGCGCCGCTTTTGATCGCACGCACGGACGAGGGGATGTCGCCATGTCCGGTAATGAAGACGATCGGCGGATGATCCCCGTCGGCGATCTGTCTCTGCAGGTCGAGGCCGTTGATGTCAGGCAGCTCGATATCGAGGATGAGGCAGGCGGCTACATCCGACTTGTCCGCTCTCACGTAATCGCCGGCGGATTCGAAGGCGATGGCGCGCATGCCGTGCGCGTCCATGAGCTCGCTGAGCGCCTCCCGGACACGTCCGTCGTCATCGACGATGAAGACGATATGGTCATCGACCGTCATGACGCCGCCTTCGTTTCTATCGGCAACGTGAAGATCAACGTCGCTCCGTGCGGATTGTTCTTCTCTGCCCACAATCGTCCGCCGTGCAGCTCGACGATCGAGCGGCAGATCGCCAGACCCATGCCCATGCCATTTTCCTTGGTCGTGAAGAACGGCTCGAACATCTTCTCGGGGAACGCGATACCCTGACCGCGATCACTGATTTCGGTCTGTACGGCATTCCCCATATGGCGCACGCGCATGCCGATCACCTTGTCGCCGGCGACAGTGTCCATCGCCTCGATGCCGTTGCGGACGAGATTGATCAGGACCTGCTGGATCTGGACCCGATCGATGGCGATAAGCGGAAGGTTTGCATCGACGTCCACGTTCAGCCTGACGCTCCGCCGTGCCGCTTCGTCGGCCATGAGATTGCGGGCTTCGTCGACGACGCCGGCGAGCGTCGTGTAGACCCTCCGGTCTGCGGATTGCTTGAACAGGGCGCGGATACGGCTGACGACATCCGCGGCCGAGTTGGCGTCGCGGATGATGCGCTCGACCGTCCTCTGTGCCCGCTCCATATTCGGCGGTTCCGCCATCAGCCAGCGCTGGCAGGCATGCGAGTTGGCGACGACGGCCGCGAGCGGCTGGTTCACCTCATGGGCGATGGAGGCCGAAAGCTCGGCAAGGCTCGCCACCTGGCTTGCCCGCGCAAGGCCCTCTCGCGCCTGACGCAGATCTTCTTCCGTGCGAACCTCACTGTCGATATCAAGGCAGATGACGTTCCACTGGACGATAACGCCTTCGGCATTGCGCATCGGTGCCGCACGCGTCTCGACCCAGCGATATTCGCCATCGTGGCGCCGCAGACGATGCCGGCGCGCATAGGGCTCGCCGGTGCGCAATGAATGGGCATAGTTCTCTTTGACCCCGGCCACGTCGTCGGGATGAACGCCGGCATCGAGCGTGCCGTCCAGCCGGGTTTTTCCCGTACCGTCCAGCTCTTCGAGCTTATATCCGAGAAAATCGCGCAGCTGAGGGTTGCGGTATACCGGCTCCCCATCGGGCGCTGCGCAATCGATCATTGCCGGCAGCGTTTCGACGATCTGCCAGAGCGACCGCTCCCTCTCACGCAACTCCTCCTCGATGCGAAGTTGATCGTCGATGTCATGGGTCAGGCCGTACCATTGAATGATCCGCCCGCTCTCGTCCCTCAACGGTTCGGCGCTGCCTCTGACCCAGCGGTAGACGCCATCAGCGCGCCGCAGGCGATATTGTTTCGAGAAGCGCTCGCCGGTGGCGAAGGAATGCCTTAGCGCCTCGGCAAGGCTCTCCGCATCGTCGGGATGAATGGCGGCTTCGATGATGGCGGACAGCCGGTTCATACCGGGCTTGCCTGTGTCTGCAATATCGGGACCGAGAAAATTGATCAGCCGCTGGTTGAAGAAGGTCGGCTCCCCCTCGGCATTCAGGCGCCAGAGAAGGCTCGGTACGATGTCGACGAGCTGTGACAGCTCCCGTTCCCGCTCACGCAGGGCCTGTTGTGCGCTGACCTCGTCATCGATGTCGATCGCAGCCGCGTACCATTGCACGATCGCGCCATTCTGATCCCGCAACGGCTCCGCGCGACCTTGCATCCAGCGATATACGCCGTCGGCGCGGCGCCGGCGATACCGGATTGTGTAAGGCTCGCCGGTCGCAAGCGCGTGAGCGAGCACCTCTTTCATACGAGGTCCATCCTCTGGATGCACGGTCGCCCCGATGATGGCCGCCAATCGACTGATATCAGGCCTGTCCCAGGCAGCGACGTCATCTATTCCAATGGATTGCAGGGTGCGCCTGCTGAAGAAGGTCGGTTTGCCGTCGGGCGCCATGCGGCCAATGTGAACCGGGACCATGTCCACAAGCTGCGACAGTTCGCGCTCGCGATCACGCAATGCTTCCAGGGCGCGCACCTCTTCGTCGACGTCGAGAGAAACGCCGTACCACTGCACGACCGTTCCGTTGCCGTCGCGCCGGGGTTCCACCCTGCATTCCGCCCAGCGGTAGATGTCGTCTTTTTCGCGCCAGCGAAACCGCATGGCGGTACCGCCGCCGCTTTCGAAACAGTTCTGCAGCGTGCGCTGGACGTCGGGCGCGTCTTCGGGATGAATCAGCTGCCGCAGCAGTTCTTCGATGCGCGGCTCGCCGAGAGCGTCGAAATTGGCGATGACGGCGCGGAAATGGTCCTGATAGCGTTTGTTGAAATAGACCGACCCGCTCGCCGGCTCCACGCTCCAGACGCGAACCGGCACCGCGTCGATCATCTGCTGCAGCGCTCGCTCGCTCTGGCGCACCGCCTCTTCGGCACGGACCTGATCGTCGATGTCGTGGCAAAGGCCATACCATTGGACGATGCTGCCGGCCCGATCCCGCATCGGCTCGGCGCGGCTCGACATCCAATGATAGATGCCGTCGGCGCGACGCAGCCGATACCGCATGGCGAAGTTTTCGCCGGTCACGAGGCAATGGTTGAGCGCCTCCCCGAAGCCGGTTGCATCATCGGGGTGAATGATGGCCCCGATGACCGCTTCCAGCCGGCTCATGCCGGGCCTGTCCGAATCCGCGACATCGAGACCGAGGAAATCGATCATCCGTCTGTTGAAGAAGGTCGGTTCGCCCTGGGGTGTCAGACGCCAGACGTGGCTCGGAACCATGTCGACAAGCTGCGAGAGCTCCCGCTCCTGCTCGCGCAACGTCTCAACGCTTTGGCGCAACGTGAGCACGGCCAGCTGATGTTGCCTGGATATGGCGGCGACGATCAGCGCCGAAAATGCCGAGATCGCCAGGAAAAGCTGCAGCATGATCTGCTTGTGTTTCTGGGACTCGGCATCGCCGACAAATTGGCCGGCGCCGGTTATCGTGAAGACGACCGTAATCAGGGCGAGGAGGGCGAGCGATATGGCCGCACCCTTGAATTCGAAGCGGACTGCGGCCCAAAGAAGGGGCGGCATGATGATGTAGGCGAAGGGAAGGTAGCCGCTGAGCGAAAGAGCGGCGACACCGAGAAAAATCAGCCCAAGGACGCAAGCCTCCACCCATTGCGCCGCCGAGAGCCGGGTCTTGCCGCGCCAGTTATGGAAGACGGAGAGCGCCAGCGGCGCGACGATCAGGACGCCGGTTGCATCACCGATCCACCAGAGAGGCCAGGCGGTCACGAAGGACTGCGATTGGATGCCGAACCACGCGAGCGTCGCGCTTCCCACCGTCGCGCTCACGATTGGCGCAATTCCGGCGCCCAGGACGATGAATGCGAGAACCTCCTGCAAGGTTTCCAACTGAGCCGGCCGCTTCAAGGTCCGATTGACCAGCCATGCCGCGACCACTGCTTCAAGAGCGTTGCCGACATACATCAGAAAGGCCGCCGGCAGCGGACTGTGGAACCAGAGGGCATTGCTGAACAGCTCGGCCAGGCAGCCCCCCAATATCCACCACGGCCAGCTGCGCCTGGGGGCGAGGATGAGCGTTGCGATGAAAAGCCCGCCCGGAGGCCAGATGGAAATGCCCGTTCCCGGCACGATCGCGAGCGATTGGGCAAAGCCGCAGCCGAGCACATAGGCGGCGATGAAGAGCCCGAGATACAGGGCGCGGGGGCGGTGCGACCAGACGTTCGTCATCCACCGCTCCTGCCGGACAGACAAGGCCGGGGGATCATCAGCATTTGGTGCAGCACTCGTTCTTGATGTCGGGGCTGGCGAGCTCATGCTACGAACCGTAATCCCGTCAAACCACCGTCGCAACTCATGGAAATCCATACATTGCGCGGAGGGGTAGTGTTGCACCGGGTCCGGATCGTCGGCGCGAAGGAGCAAGCGGGAGACCGCTCCCGTTCCGGTGGGTCATCCTAAACCTTCGGTCTACTCCATTGTACCTACGGCTAAGGCGCCGAGCCACACGCATGATGGAAGGGTTTTGGCCTTCCGGTCATTGTCGATCCAATCGATCGTGAGGATGCAGACATGAAAATCACCGTGGTGGGAGCAAGCGGTCTCATCGGAACGCGGCTCAGTGAAGGCCTGCGCCGGTTGGGCCACGAGGTTACGGACGCGTCCTTGTCGTTTGGCGTCGATACGGTGACCGGTAAAGGCCTTGACGCGGCTATAGCGGGAGCCGACGCCGTCGTGGACGTGACCAACGCCGCATCATTCGGCGACAGTGCGGCACTGGATTTCTTCAGGGCGTCGACGAAGAATTTGCTTGCCGCCGCCTCCGAGGCAGGCGTCGGGCATTATCTCGCCCTCTCCGTCGTCGGCGCGCCCCGGCTCGTGGAAAGCGACTATTTTCGCGCGAAAATGGTGCAGGAAAATCTCATCCGGGCTTCAAATCGCCCTCATACGATCCTCCGCTCCACCCAGTTTTACGAGTTCATAAACGGATTGATCGACATCGGTGCGCAAGGCGACGTCTTTCGATTGCCGCCAGCCTTGATGAGGCCGGTCGCAGCCTCGGAGGTCGCCGCCTTTCTGGCCGAATTGACCCTCGCAACGCCTTTGGGCGGTATCGTCGAAATCGGCGGCCCGGAACAGTTCGGTATCGATGACGTCGCACGGATCTATCTGGCCGCGAACGAAGACGAGCGGCCGGTGATAACGGATCCGTCCACATCGTATTTCGGTGTCGAATTGACCGATGACGCATTGCTTCCCGGCGCCGGCGCACGGGTGGCGGCCGAGACGCTCTCCGACTGGCTCTACCAATCGATGGCGGATTAGTTCTGCCGGCGAATGGCCTCGTTTCGCCTGTAGAGAAATTCACGCCGAAATCCGTTGAGACCCTGAACCTCGTACCGACCTCGGCTATCGCTGCGCGACCGTCTTTGGAGGTTTCCTATCGACCGGAGTTGACGTTACTTCGTGAACAGTAACCGGTGTTCTGCTCCCACATTGTCATCGCCGCCCTGATCTGTGATCGCCTATCCATGGACGAGCAACGGGAGTTTCTCCATGGAGACTACATTGGAGGTTCTCACGACCAGGAAGTCTGGACGTGAGGTTCACCGGCACTGGCCGGACGAGGTGAAGGCGCAGATCGTTTCGGAGAGCCTTCGGCCCGGCGCGATGGTCGATGAGGTCGCAGAGCGTCACGGCCTGAAGCCGAACCACCTCTCGACTTGGCGAACGATGGCGCGGCAGGGAAAGCTTGTACTACCTGCACCGGAGGATGCGGTAGAGTTCGCAGCGGTGATCATCGATCCGCCCGCTTCGGAGCCGCCGATCAAAAGAGCCAGTCGCCCCGAGGTCATCGTTGGCGGTGTCACGATCCGTCTGGAAGAAGGCGCGTCTGCCGCCCGGATCGCCGCTGTCGCGCGTGCATGCGCGGTTCCGGCATGATCTTTCCATCGAACCGGGTTCGGATCATGGTGGCGACCAAGCCTGTCGACTTCCGTAAAGGCCACGATGGGCTGGCGGCGCTGGTAAAGAACGAGCTGCATAAGGACCCATTCACAGGAGCAGTCTTCATATTCCGGTCACGCAAGGCCGACCGGTTGAAGCTGATCTACTGGGATGGCACCGGTCTGGTGATGGCTTACAAGCGGCTCGAAGAACACACCTTCACCTGGCCAGATATCCGGGACGGTCTGATGACCTTGGGGCATGCTCAGTTCGAGGCGCTGTTTGCCGGGCTCGACTGGCGTCGGGTCCGTTCTGTGGAATCGAGAGCGCCGGAAGCCATCGAATAGGTGCGTCACGATGACTCGGGCGGCAAATTCCAACGGCGAAGTGAAGCTGGCTTTGATAGACTTCGACCATGTTGGACGCCGCCGATCTTCCTGACAATGTCGCTGCCCTGAAGGCGATGCTGATCGCGGCTCAGGCGCGTGAAGTTCGCAAGGATGACCGGATCGAGCGACTGGAGAAGCTGGTCGCCGCTTTCAAGCAGGCTGCCTTCGGCCGCAGGTCCGAGAAGGCCGATCCCGAGCAATTCGATCTCGCATTGGAAGACCTGGAAACAGCCATAGCGGCCATCCATGCCGAAGATGAATCCGATAGCCCCTCGGGCAAACCAAGCCCCAAACCTCGCGCCGCCAATCGTGGCTCTCTTCCCGCACACCTTCCTCGTGTCGAAGAGACCATCGAACCGGAGGGCTTGATCTGCACCTGTGGCGGCGGCCTGCATTGCATCGGGGAGGACGTGTCCGAACGGCTGGATGTCATCCCTGCGCAGTTCCGTGTCATCGTCACCCGCCGCCCCAAATATGCCTGTCGCACCTGCACCGACGGTGTTGCCCAAGCTCCTGCGCCCGCTAGACTGATCCACGCCGGATTGCCGACCGAAGCAACCATCGCGCATGTGCTGGTCTCCAAATATGCCGACCATCTGCCGCTCTACCGGCAGGCCCAGATCATGGGCCGCCAGGGTCTCGATCTTGACCGTTCGACACTCGCCGATTGGGTCGGCCGGGCGGCATTCGAACTTCGTCCGGTTTTCGATGCTCTGATCGCCGATTTGAAGCGTTCGACGAAGCTGTTCATGGACGAGACCCGTGCACCGGTGCTCGATCCAGGCTCCCGCAAAACAAAGACCGGATACTTCTGGGCGCTGGCTCGTGACGGCCGACCATGGTGCGGCGGTGCTCCACCTGCAGTAGCCTTCACCTATGCTCCCGGTCGCGGTGGGCAGCATGCCGAACGGATATTGCATGGGTTCACGGGCATCCTTCAAGTGGGTGGCTACGCCGGATATAATCGGCTGATCGCGCCGGACCGTGTTGGTCCCGACATCCGGCTGGCCTACTGTTGGGCGCACGCTCGGCGGAAGTTGGTCGAGATCACCCGCACTGGCCCAGCGCCTATTGCCGAGGAAGGCGTGAAGCGGATCGGCGAACTCTATCGCATCGAAGCCGAGCTGCGCGGTCTCAACCCCGACGCACGTCTGACTGGAAGGCAGACACGGTCAGCGCTGTTGATCGCTAACATGCGGACCTGGCTGAGCCAACATCGTGCCCGTGTCGCTGGCAAGTCGCCGCTTGGCGAGGCGCTCGCCTACATCGCCAAATACTGGGATGGCCTGTGCGTGTTCCTGACCGACGGCCGCGTCGAGATCGACAACAACAGCGTCGAAAGAACGATCCGACCGATAGCGCTAAACCGCAAGAACGCTCTGTTTGCTGGCCATGACGCTGGGGCGGAGAACTGGGCGACCATCGCCTCGCTGGTCGAGACGTGCAAGCTCAATGATGTCGATCCATTCACATATCTGAGCGCTACGCTCACTGCCATCGTAGAGGGTCACAGGCAGAGGCACATCGAAGAACTTCTGCCGTGGAACTATCGGGCGGAACAACACATATAAAGAAGGCCATCATGAACCAGTGTCCAAGCGTTCGCAGAGAAGCTCCACCAGTTATGCTCTCCGAGAACCCTTGGTTTCATCGAAGAGTTTGCGCTCCATCGACGGTCAGAGAGGTTCCGTTCACATAGCTCGCCAGATCAGACGCCATGAACAGTACGGCCTTGGCAAGGTCGTCAGGATACCCGGTTCGGCCGAGCGGCATGTTGCCCAAATGCTCGGCCAAGCCGCCCTTCTGCAGCAATTCCTGTTGCTTGGCGAGCGTCAGCGGAGCGTCGGTCGGCGCATCCGAAAACGGTGCCTTGGTCGCGCTATTCTGCATCATGGCAATCCGCTCGGCGGTCATCGTTGCACCCGGAATGACCGCGTTGACCTGAATACCGTGTGGCCCGAGTTCCACCGCCATCGATTGCGTTACTGCCATCAGTCCGGATTTCGCCGCGCCGTAGGGGGCGAGGAAGCCGGTGGGTTTGAATATCTCTGTCGAGAGCACATTGATGATGCGTCCGCCATGACCGGCCTGGATCATTTCGAGTGCCGCCAACTTGGAGAGAAAGAACGGACCCTTCAGATCAGTATCGACGGTCTGATCCCAAATCTCCTCAGTCATTTCGACCGAAAGGCGCGGTGGGAAGACGGCGGCGTTGTTGACCAGAATATCGACGCCGCCGAGCTTGCTGACCGTAAAATCGATCACACGCTTCGCGTCTTCCATTTTGCTGGCGTCGGCCTGCAAACCGATGGCACGCCCGCCGAAGGCCGACACCTTTTCCTCGATCTTGGTGAGGGCTTCCTGGCCTCGCGCCGTTACGACGACTTCGGCACCCGCCTGGGCGAGCCTCAGCACGATGGCTTCGCCAATCCCGCGCGTTCCACCCGTGATAATGGCACGGCGGCCTTTCAGGGAAAGCAGGTCTTCAAACGGGGTAGATTCAGGTATGGCGAAAACAGGAGTGGTCATAGCTTGTTCCTTTGCGGATGGCGATGAACGATCAGTTCTCGTAATTGACTTCAGAGTCATTTATGCTCTCTTCAAGTCAAATCGTCAATGCAAGGCCCGTTTGTAGCATCGAGACAGGAGTTCACATGCCCTTTGGATGGTTCGATATGAACTGGCCGTGGATCGGGCTATTCATTGCAGCGATCCTCCTCGTGGTGCTGTTCGGGACTGATGCGCTACGCGGCGAAAGAAGCGTGTCGCGTTGGCGTGATCCCCGATGGCTGGCCTGGCTTGCTCCCGCCGGGTACATGCTCCACCAGACGGAGGAGTATGGCGTCGACATGCTCGGGCAGTTCTTCGCATTTCCTAATCTCGTCTGCGCGACATTCGGGCAACCGCCCTATCCGGACTGTGCTTACCCTCCGTCCCTGTACGTCGCGATCAACATTCCGGTGATCTGGATCGCAGGCCTGATCTGCGCGTTGCTGAGCCGCCTGTATCCGCTTGTCGGCCTCGGCCTCTACGGTGTCCACTTCGTCAATGCGTTGTCCCATATCGGCATGTTTGCAGCGACGGGCGACTACAATCCAGGCGTCCTCACGGCGTTCGTCGTGCTGCTTCCGCTGTCTGTCTGGGTCGCCTTCGCCACCTGGAAGAACCCGCTCATCGGAAGATCTGGCATCGCTACCATCTTTCTGGCCGGGCTACTGGTGAACGGCGTGTTGGCTGCATCATTGGTGGCTTTCTCGCGGGGCCTGATCTCGGGCGACACGCTGATCGGCATTCAACTGTTCAACTTCCTGTGGTCGCCACTCATTCCATGGCTAAAGGACTGGCATTCGCAGCAGGGTCGCCGATGACAGACGCGAAACCAAAGTGGAACCGCCGTAAAGACGCTCGACCTTCCGAGATCGTCGATGCTGCGATGGCGCTGTTTGCGGAAAACGGGTTTGCCAACACCAAACTCGACGACGTGGCACGGCGGGCGGGCGTCGCGAAAGGCACGCTGTATCGCTACTTCGATACCAAGGAGGCCCTGTTTCGTGCAGTTGTCCAACACCTGCTCACCAACCATCTTGAAGTGGTCGAGAAAGCTGGCAAGGCCTTCGAAGGGTCGCTCGCCGAATTCGTGCCGATGCTGCTCAAACGGGCCGCTCAAAGCCTGGGCGATGATCGTCTGCCCGGTCTGGCCCGCGTGATGCTTGCCGAAGGCCGTGCCTTCCCCGATCTGGCCGCCGTCTGGCATGATGAACTGGCGGCACGAATGCTCGATCTCATTGCAGGCATGGTCGCCAAAGCGCAGGACAGAGGCGAAGTGAGGCCGGGCGATCCAAGGCTGTATGCCTTTTCGATAATCGGCCCGATCTCGGTGGCACTCCTCTATCACGAGGCGTTCGGTTCGAGGGCCAATGCGCCCGATCTTGAAGCCCTCGCCAGCCAACACGCGGAAACGATCCTGCGCGGCATGGCCGCATCAATTCCCGACCAGAAGGAACCCACGCCATGATCCGATTCATTCTCGAACGAAATCTCTACGTCATGGCCGCGCTCGGCGTCGGCGTGGCAATCTATGTCGGCGTGAACTGGGAGGCACTAACCGTCCTTCAGAGAATGTCCGGCCTGTTCTTCATCGGACTGGTCATGCACCTGTGGGAAGAAGGGCGGTTTCCCGGCGGTTTCGTGGAACTGATCACCGAGCATCTCCACTTCACGGCCAGCAGCCGCTGGTTTGGAGAAGTCGTCACGGCCGCCTACGTGCTGGTCATCGCCTTTGTGCCACTGTTCTTTCCGAATGTCCCGTTTCTCGCAATGTCCGCGATGATGCTCGGCATCATGGAAGTGGTGATGCATACGGCTATGATCAGAATGTTTCGGATGAAGCACTTCTATTCGCCCGGCTTGGTCACGGCAGCCTTCGTACTGTTTCCGATCTCTCTTTACACCTTCATTTACGTGATCCAGCACGACCTTATGCGCCCGCTCTGGTGGCTGTTTTCGTTCCTTTACATGCTGTTTGGTCTCATGATTGCGCAACAGGTCGTTATCCGTGCGAGCGGCGTTAAGTACGCGGACTTTCTGAAGACCGTTCGAGCGGCCATCATGACTCGACGATGACCGCAACCGGCGCACATTTGTCGCGTCCTTCAACGCCATCGACCTCCGGAGTAACTCCCGTTGCTAATCCATAGAGTCGATCACGGATTAGGGCAGCCAGCGCAATGTGGCATCGGAACGCCGGTTACCGTGAACACGAGGCAAAGGCAATTTCAAATCAAAGTGAATATGGAATTTAGGGCTTGCCTTTGTGGATGGTTGTGCATAATTTAATCGTACACGATACAAAGGAGTTTGATGATGGTGAAGATGTTTGTCGCCGCCGCCGCAATGACCGTAGCTGGCCTTTTGCATGCCAACGCGGCCGAAAAGCCGACGGTTGTACTTGTTCATGGCGCATTTGCCGATGCCTCCAGTTGGAATGGCGTGATCACACGTCTGGAAAAGGATGGATATCCGGTGGTGGCGGTCGCTAATCCGCTTCGAAGCGTCACGTCCGATGGCGATTATGTGCGCAAAGTGGTCGCCGGATTGAAGACCGACGTTGTTCTCGTCGGTCACTCCTACGGTGGCGTAGTCATCAACGAGGCAGCAGCACACAGCGCGAACGTTAAATCGCTGGTCTTCGTCGCGGCCTTCGCGCCCGATGTTGGAGAAACGGCGCTCGCGCTTTCAGGTAAGTTTCCAGGAAGCACGCTCGCACCCACCCTTGCCGAACCGGTGCTGTTGGATGGTGGAGTAAAGGATCTGTACATCAAGCAGGGCGAGTTTCACGATCAATTCGCCGCAGATGTATCTAAGGCGGAGGGCAAGCTGATGGCCGCAACGCAGCGTCCGATCACGGATAAGGCTCTTGGCGAGGCTTCAACTTCGGCGACCTGGAAGAATATCCCTTCCTGGTTCGTTTACGGCGATGCGGATAAAAACATACCGCCGGCAGCGCTTGCATGGATGGCGGAAAGAGCGGGCTCCAAAGAGACGGTTGTGGTTAAAGGTGCGTCCCACGTCGTAATGGTTTCTCATCCCGATAAAGTAGCGAAGGTCATCGAAGACGCTGCGTCCAACAAATAAGCGGTACGGTCCCGCGGCCGGATCAACATTGGTCCGGTCGTGGTGTGACAAAAGCTTGATTGCAGAACGATAGCCATCGAACATGCCGCCTCCAGCGTTATTCGTTGCATTCTCCCCCGGTTCGTCGACCGCCCCGCGCAATGGTGAGCATAGTCTCGCCCATGGCGCGGGGCATTTGCCGACGATATTGCCTCATGTAGGCTTGGCCGCGGTCTGTGCGGAACGGATGATTTCCATCGGGCGACCGGCCAGGCGCCAGCGGACGCTACACGATTTCCGGCTATCGTCTCGACCCGACCGACGCGAGGTTTTCCGCCCGCTGGCTTCTCCGGGTCAAATTCGATGAATTCATGTGCATAACGACGGCATTGGCCTTGCTCTTCTGCGCTCGGGTGGGCGCAAATTCCGCCGATTGGTCCGCCAAATCGCCAGCTTCCCGCGGCCGTTTCGCATGCCTCGACATGCCTTTTGGTTAAGCATTTGTAATTCAGTCACGAATCGCGGCATATAGTAACTGCGCAACTGGGGCGCTTTCGTTCAAAATTGCGCAGTTATTTGGGAAACAGATCATGCAGCCGAGTCTTGCTCTTCAGGACGATCAAGAGCATCTCCCTTCGCTTCTGGCAACAGATGCGAAGGAGTTGTCCTATCAACTTCAGCAGCATCAGGCAAAAATCTTCCCGCCGCTTTCCCAAAAGACCATCAGAACATTTTCGCCGGCGGAAGCTGCGTCCTTTATCGGCATCGGCGAAGGTTATCTCCGGCAGGTGGCTGCCGATGGCCATGGCCCCGATCCGCTGGCCAACGGACGGCGGCTCTATAGCGCAACGGATATGGATCGGATTCGCCGGGTTCTTGACGAGCGAAACGGAACGCCGAAATATGTGCCGGCCCGCAGGCCGGGAGAGAAGCTCCAGATCGTCTCCGTCATGAATTTCAAAGGCGGCTCGGGCAAGACTACGACCGCAGCCCATTTGGCGCAGTTCATGGCGCTCAGGGGTTACCGCGTGCTCGCCGTCGACCTCGACCCGCAGGCCTCGTTGTCGGCTCTTTTCGGCCATCAGCCGGAATTCGACGTCGGTGAGGGCGAAACCATATACGGCGCCATCCGCTATGAGGATCCGCGCCCAATCGCCGACATCGTGCGCGCCACCTATACGCCCAATCTGCATCTCATTCCAGGAAATCTCGAGCTGATGGAGTTCGAGCACGAGACGCCGAAGGCGATGTCGTCGGGTAAAGCGGAGACGATGTTCTTCGCCCGCATTGGCGAGGTCCTGACCGAGATCGAAAGTCTTTACGACGTCGTCGTCATCGACTGCCCGCCGCAGCTGGGGTTCTTGACGATGTCGGCGCTCTGCGCAGCGACCTCGGTGTTGATCACGGTCCATCCGCAGATGCTCGACGTCATGTCGATGTCGCAGTTTCTGACGATGACGAGCGAGCTGATGTCGGTCGTGGAGAAGGCCGGCGGGCGCACCAGCTATGACTGGATGCGCTATCTCGTGACGCGCTTCGAGCCGAACGACGGGCCGCAGAGCCAGATGACTGGCTTCATGCGGGCGATCTTCGGTAACCGAATGCTCCACAACGCCATGGTGAAGTCGACAGCAGTCGCCGACGCTGGCGTCACCAAGCAGACCCTTTACGAGGTCGAGCGGTCGCAGTTCACCCGCGGAACCTATGATCGGGCGCTGGAGTCCCTCAACTTGGTGAATAGCGAGATCGAGGCGCATCTTCGCTCCACCTGGGGAAGGAAATAGTCGATGGCGCGCAAGAACCTCATCGAAATCTCTGCTCCGAGCCCGGCTAGGGTGGAAATGGTCCTACCGCGCGACAATCGCCCGATCGCCGGGTTCGTGCCGCAGGAGCGCAGCGCGGCGCCAGTCGGCGGCATTACCAAGACGCTGGGCAATATTACGGAGAAAATGGAGCGGGCGAGTGAACTGGAACGGCAGCTTGCCGCCGGCCAGACCATCGTCGAGCTCGATCCCGCCCTGATCGACGCCTCCTTCGTCAGCGATCGATTGGCGATCGACGCGACGGAACTCGCGCAGCTTGTCGAGCAGATCCGCGAGCACGGTCAGCAGGTTCCGATCCTCATCCGTCCGCATCCCGAAACCAAGGGACGGTATCAGGTTGCCTACGGCCATCGTCGTCTGGCCGCCACTCGAGTAATCGGCATCAGGGTGCGCGCTGTCATCCGCGAGCTCACGGACGGTCAACTGGTCGTCAGCCAGGGGCAGGAAAACAGCGCTCGAACCAATCTTTCCTACATCGAGCGCGCGCTCTTCGCATCGAGGCTCGAAGAACGGAGCTTCGGCCGCGATGTGATCATGGCGGCTCTCGCCGTCGATAAGGCGGCGCTGTCGAGAATGCTGATCGTCATACGGCAGGTTCCCCTTGATCTCGTCAATGCCATCGGCGCGGCGCCCGATATCGGTCGTCGGCGGTGGTTGGAGCTGGGCGAGCGGCTTGAAGGTGCCGACATCGAGAAAATCATCGCCGAGTTGTCCGCGGACGACGCTCGAAAAATCTCGAGCGACGAGCGGTTTCACCGGGCGCTCGTGCTGGCTACCAGACGGACGGCGTCGGCGAAACCGACGATTGCCCAAACCCAGCTTAGCGGCGTGCCGGTGATGATCAAAACGACAGCGTCCGGTGCGACCTTCGTCTTTGACGGCAAGACCGCACCCGGTTTCGATCAGTTCGTCCAGGAAAGGCTGAAGGGCCTGTTCCAGGAGTTCAACAAGGACAGAGGAGCGTAGCGCGCAAAAGAAAAAGGCCCCCAACGACGCCGTCGTGGAAGCCCTTCTCAGATCTTAAGCACATCGAGAATCGCATTTCCACGAATCACAGTCAAGCGTCTTAGGCACCAAATTGGTGGATGGTTTTCTTTTGCCTGAACGAAGGTGAAGGCAAATGGAGAGTGGATATGTGACGACGCCCTTTGGGCGGCGGCCGATGTCACTTGGCATGCTGGCAAGCCAGCAACTGGCCGAGACCATCGAGCCGGGAATGAAACGCAGCAAGTGGAAGCTGTTTCGGGCAATCTGCGAGGCGCGGCCGTCGCTCGGCGTGACCGATCGAGCGCTGACGGTGCTCGACGCGCTTTTGACCTTTTACCCCGATGATGAAATCTCTGAGGAGAAGGGCCTGATCGTCTTCCCGTCGAATGCGCAGCTTTCGCTCCGCGCTCGCGGAATGACGCCGGCGACGCTGCGGCGGCATCTGGCGGTTCTGGTCGAGTCCGGCCTGATCCTGCGCAAGGACAGCCCGAATGGAAAGCGCTATGCCCGCCGCGACGGGGCAGGGGCCATCGGCGAAGCCTTCGGCTTCAGTATCGCGCCGCTGCTCGCACGCGCGGCCGAGATCGAAAGCCTGGCCGCCCAGACGGTCGCCGACCGGGAACTGCTGAGAGCGACCCGAGAGCGCCTGACGGTTTGCCGACGTGATATCTCCAAACTGATTTCGGTGGCGCTCGACGAAGCGATTCCGGGCGACTGGGAGACGATGACGCTGATGTTTCGCGCACTTGTCGCGAGAATTCCGCGCGTGGCGACAGTCGAAAGCCTGGCTTCTGTGCTCGACGAGATGGGCCTCTTGCGTGACGAAGCCGTCAACCTGCTGGAAAGGCATGTAAAAAGACAAAAAACAGACGCCAATGAGTCTCACATTGAGCGTCACAAACAGAATTCAAACCCCAACTCCAACTATGAACTTGAACCAAGCTTCGAACCGAAGCAGGGCGAAAGCGCTGTGGCCGATAACGAGCCGAACGCCGGACCGCCTGACGAGCGAAGACTGGAGCAGCCGAAGCTTTCCGGCAGGATGAGCAACGGAGCGGGAGGCGCGGCCGATCCGGTGGCCGCGCCGAGCCTGAAATCCTTCCCGCTCGGCCTCGTTCTGCAAGCCTGCCCTCAAATCCTTGACTATGGTCCCGGCGGAGCCATCGGCAACTGGCGAGATCTGATGTCGGCGGCGGTGATCGTACGCTCGATGCTCGGCGTCAGTCCCTCGGCCTATGAGGAAGCCTGCTTAGGCATGGGGCCGGAAAATGCCGCGACGGTGATTGCCTGCATCCTGGAGAAGGGAGGGCATATCAATTCTCCTGGGGGTTATCTCAGGAATCTGACCCGAAGGACAGAGCGGGGCGAGTTTGCAATCGGCCCGATGCTGATGGCGCTCGTGCGGGCAAGCGGAGCAACAGCAAGGCATGTTGGATGAGGGAACGGGAGCGGCAATCGCATAACGATTGAGGATGCAATCACCTCTTTACAACTAACATGTCACTCTGCTACGTCTAGCCTCAATCATTGGAGGAAGCATATTTGACCCAGAAATTTGGGCTGTCAGTCGCTCTCGCCACGCCGTTCGGCAACAATGGCGATATCGCCATCGATGTTATGATCGAGCAGGCAAAGCGAAGCCTCGCTGCCGGATGCTCGAGCGTAACGCTGTTCGGAACGACGGGTGAAGGTTCGTCCATCGGAACGCAGGAACGTGAACGTGTTCTGGCTTCCATGATCGAGAGTGGGATAGAAGCGAGCAAAATCCTCGTCGGCGTGCTGGTCGACGCCGCCGAGGATGCGGCGTCGCAGGCAGGTCGTGCGCTTTCCAAGGGGGTTCGCAACATTCTGCTTGCTCCCCCTTCCTATTTCAAGAACGTCAGTGACGACGGCCTGTTCCAGTGGTTTTCGGCTGTGTTCGCCACCCTCGGCGTCAAGGCGCGAGACATTATCGTCTACAACATCCCCTCGGTCACCATGGTTCCGCTGACCGTATCGCTGATCGGCCGGCTGCGGGCAGCCTTTCCCGATGTCGTCATAGGCGTCAAGGACTCCTCCGGCGACTGGCCTTTTACGGAAACACTGTTGAAAGCGCATGGCGATCTCGTCATCCTGGTGGGGGACGAACGTCATCTGGCGAAGGGCGTGCGGCTTGGCGGCCAGGGTGCAATCTCGGGCATGGCGAATTTCGTACCGCGCGAAGTCAAGCTGATGGCGGAGGAAGGCAAGGATGATTCCCGCATCGAGGACTTCGTCGCCGAACTGCTGAAATTTCCGGTGACGGCTGCCGTAAAGGTCATGGTCGCGCAACTGACGTCGGATGATATATGGCTTGCTGTTCGTCCGCCGCTCGTTTCAATATCCGCGGAAGGGCAGGCGGAACTCGCTCTCGCTTTCGATGGTCTTTTCCGCTCGAAGGCGGCATAGGGCAAAGATGTTTCTGGGAGAGGCGATGGACGGCACAGACGAGCAGCCGACACTCCGGGAAAAGGCGTATGAGAGCTTCACGCGCCACCTTCTTGCGCGTGATGTGCGCCCCGGTCAGTTCGTTTCGCAGCGCCGCCTCGTCGAGTTGACAGGACTGACACTTGGCGCCATCCGAGAGCTCATTCCGAGGCTGGAAGCCGAAGGGCTGATCAAGACTGTGCCTCAGCGCGGCTTACAGATCGCCCATATCGACCTTAATCTCATTCGCGAGGCGTTCCAGCTGCGCGTTTTCCTGGAGAAGGAAGCTGTTGCGCTTTTCACCCGCTCTGCATCTGACGAGACGGTCGCCAGACTTTTGAAGCAGCATCGCGATATCGCCGATGCCATTCGCGGCGGCGATGGATCGCACGAATTGGAACTGCACGCGCAGGCCGTCGATTGGGGCATGCACGACGCTTTTATCGATGCCTTGGGAAATACCATCATTTCGAACGCCTACCGGGTAAACTCGATCAAGATGCGCCTGATCAGTCAGGATCGTTTTCGCATCGACGGTCACGTCGGACCTGTCATGGGTGAGCACCTGAAGGTGCTCGAGGCGATCGAACGACGATCGGCGGAGGACGCCGTCAACAGCCTTGTCGCACATATCAATCATGCAAGAGATCGTGCGCTCAGGATATAATCGGAAAATAAGCAGCCGGGGGTGAGGAGATCGCCGGCAAGAGGAGGAGCAATCAAATGTCATCGTTTTTGAATCCGACGAGGCGCGGCTTTCTGGCGGGGACCGCCGCTTTTGGAGCCAGCAGCATGCTCGGCATGCGGTCGGCATCCGCTGCCGTTGATTGGAAGCGCTTTGCCGGGACGACACTCGAAGTCAACCTGGTCAAGAGCCCGCGCAGCGAGACGCTCGTCAAATACCTGTCCGAGTTCGAGGAACTCACCGGCATCAAGGTCAATGCCGAAGCGACGCCCGAACAACAGCAGCGCCAGAAGACGACCATCGAGCTCAGCTCGGGCAAGCCGAGCTTCGACGTCGTCCACATGAGCTACCATGTGCAGAAGCGGCAATTTGAAAAGGGCGGCTGGCTTGCCGATATCAGCGGCTTTCTCAAGGATTCGTCCCTGACCGATCCGTCGCTCACGGAAAGCGATTTCGCCGAAGCCGGCCTGACCTTCGCCAAGGATTCTGGCGGCGTTCTGCGCTCGCTTCCGTTCTCTGTCGATTACTGGATCATCTACTGGAACAAGGCGCTGTTCGAGAAGAAGGGGCTGTCCTATCCGACGACGTTCGAAGAACTGGTAAGTGCGGCCCAAGCACTCACCGATCCGTCGACCAATACCTACGGCTTCGTCGCCCGCGGCCTGAAGAACGCCAATACGCCGGTCTGGACGTCGCTGCTGCTCGGCTATGGTTCGAGCCCGCTCGGCCCCGATGGCAAGCTGCGCACGACATCGCCAGAAGCGATCGACGCAGCCAAGCTTTACCAGAAACTAATGACCAAGACCGCCCCTCCCGGCGTCTCCGGCTTCAACTGGGCCGAGGCGCAGTCGGCCTTCCTGCAGGGCAAGATCGGCATGTGGCTGGACGGCGTCGGTTTTGCTCCGCCGATCGAGAATCCGGAAAAGTCGCGTGTCGTCGGCCAGGTCGGTTACGGTGTGATGCCGAAAGGCCCGAAAGCACAGGCCGCAGGCACATTCGGCGACGGCCTTGGTGTCGTTGCGGCAAGCAAGAACAAGGAAGCAGCCTACCTCTTCTGCCAATGGGCGATTTCCCACGACATGGGCGCACGCCTGCTGCAGGCCGGTGCCGGCGTTCCTTTCCGCCAGTCGATCCTTGCGGATGCCAAGGTTCGCGAAGGTGTCAAGATGCCGGCCGCATGGCTTGATGCGGTTGCGGGTTCCGGCAAGATCTCGCAGCTCGCGCTGCCGGTGATCATTCCGGTCACCGAGTTCCGCGACATCTATGGCGTCGGTCTTACCAACATGATCGGCGGCGGCGATCCAGAGACCGAACTCAAGGCCGCGACGGCACAGTTCGAACCCGTCCTGGCGAAGAGCGAGGGATAATGGCCTCGGCAAGCATCGAAACGGCCGCAGCGGCCAAGGCCGCCTCGAAGGGAAGGAGCAACGCTGGTCGCGTTGCTCCCAACTACTGGCCCTTCGTCATTCCGGCGCTGATCGTCATTGCGGCCGTCATCGTTTTTCCATGGGTGTTTACCCTTTGGATGAGCGTCAACAGCTGGACGCTTGGCCAGTCCCAGGTCTTTGCAGGACTGGACAATTACGCCCGCCTGGCCGTGGACATGCGCTTCTGGGAGTCGCTCTGGCATACGGTGCTCTACACGACGCTCTCGGTGGTGGCGCCGCTCTTTCTAGGGACGCTCGCCGCGTTGATTTTCGATACGCAATTTCCGCTCCGCGGTCTTCTGCGCGGTATATTCGTGATGCCGATGATGGCGACGCCCGTCGCCATCGCTCTCGTCTGGACCATGATGTTCCACCCGCAGCTCGGCGTCCTCAATTATCTTCTATCCTTGATCGGCATCGGCCCTCAGGAGTGGATCTATAATCAGACCAGCGTCATCCCTTCGTTGGTGCTGGTCGAGACATGGCAATGGACGCCGCTTATCATGCTGATCGTGCTCGGCGGTCTGGCGGCGGTTCCGCGCGAGCCCTATGAAAGCGCCGAAATCGACGGAGCCAATGTCTGGCAGAAATTCCGCTATCTAACCCTGCCGATGATCGCGCCTTTCCTGATGATTGCGGTGATCATCCGCAGCATCGATGCGGTGAAAAGTTTCGATATCATCTATGCCATGACCCAGGGCGGGCCGGGCACGGCGTCGGAAACGATCAATATCTATCTCTACAACACAGCTTTCGCCTATTACGACATCGGCTATGGCTCGGCCATGGCAGTTGTCTTCTTCATCCTCATCGTCCTGCTGTCCTTCGTCCTTTTGATGCTCCGGCAGCGTGCGAACTGGTCTGACGGGGAGGCACGCTGATGAAGCGCAGAACGCTCGATCGTATCGGACTGCTGTTTGTTGCCCTTGTGATGATATCGCCGGTCGTCCTGTTCTTCCTCTGGATGATCTCGCTGTCGCTGAAATATGAAATCGACAGCGGTGCCTATCCGCCGATCTTCATTCCTGAGCGTTTCGCTTGGTCGAACTATCTGAAGGTCTTCGAGGAGAACAACTTCTTCCTGTATCTGTGGAATTCGGTGGTGGTGACAGGTGCCGCCACGCTTCTGGCACTGCTGATCGGCGTGCCGGCCGGATATGGCATCGCGCGCCTGAAGGCCGAGAAGTCGGCGATGGTCATCATGATCGCGCGTATGACGCCCGGCCTTTCCTTCCTGATTCCGCTCTTCCTGCTCTTCCAATGGCTGAACCTGCTCGGCACGCTCCTGCCGCAGATCATCATCCATCTCGTCGTCACAGTGCCGATCGTCGTATGGATCATGATCGGTTATTTCGAGACGACGCCGATGGAACTGGAAGAGGCCGCCAGCATCGATGGCGCCACACCCTGGCAGATTTTCCGCTTGGTCGCTTTGCCGATCGCCAAACCCGGCATTGTCGTCGCCTTCATCCTGTCGGTCATCTTCTCCTGGAACAACTTCGTCTTCGGTATCGTGCTCGCCAGTCGCGAGACCCGCACGCTGCCGGTCGCGGTCTACAACATGCTTTCGTTCGAACAGGTCAGTTGGGGGCCGCTTGCGGCGGCGGCGCTGATCGTCACTTTGCCCGTGCTGATATTGACGGTGTTTGCGCAACGACAGATCGTGGCTGGGCTGACGGCCGGAGCCGTCAAGTGAGCCGGTGAGACGACGGTTTTGGCGACTTCTTCTGCTTTCGCCTGCCTGCTTGACCAGGATGATTTTAGGCCGGTCGGCCTAGAATCTGAATCCTATTCTAAATTAAAGAGTTAGAGCATGATGTCGTCCGAAAACCGCTCGCACTTTTCGGCATCACGCTCGGGTCCGGCGCGCAGCGTTTTATGTGTCGGCGCTGCGGTGCTCGACACGCTGTTTCGTGTGCGCTCGTTGCCGACCGGCCAGGGCAAAATTCTCCCCTACGATATGCTGCAGATCGCCGAGGGTATGGCGTCGAGCGCGGCCTTTGCGGTCGCCCGGCTGGGTGGCAATGCCAACCTCTGGGGTGCTGTTGGCGATGATGCCACCGGCGAACGCATCATTGCGGAGCTCAGCGATAGCGGAGTAGATACGAGCGGTATGGTTCGTGTGGTAGGCGCCCGCTCGGCGGTCTCGACGATCCTTGTCGATGATCAGGGCGAGCGGCTGATTGTGCCCTTCTACGATGCCGGGCTGCACGAGACGGTCAAACCGGTGACAAAACACGACGTGTCTGCTTTCGATGCTGTGCTCGTCGACGTCCGCTGGCCGAAGCTTGCGCTGCGGACGCTGTTCGCAGCCAGAGAGGCCGGCAGGCCAGCCATTCTCGATGGCGACGTTGCGGGC
The DNA here is from genome assembly GCF_019685155.1 of Rhizobium sp. NZLR1b. Classification (NCBI taxonomy): domain Bacteria; kingdom Pseudomonadati; phylum Pseudomonadota; class Alphaproteobacteria; order Hyphomicrobiales; family Rhizobiaceae; genus Rhizobium; species Rhizobium sp. NZLR1b. The sequence goes on along the minus strand of NZ_JABDWC010000001.1, from coordinate 253,941 downwards.
GATGGCGTAATCGAGATGCTTGCACCGGCGGCCAGTCACATCGTGTTTTCACAGCCGGCCGCCGAGCGCCTTACCGGAACTGCGGAGACGGCGAAGGCCGTTGGCCTCCTGAAGCGAAAGTTCGAGCAGGCCTTCATCAGCGTCACATCAGGGGAAAACGGCTCCTTCTGGTTCGATGACCAAACCGGCGAGATTTTCCATCTGGCGGCTCCGAAGGTGAGGGCCGTCGATACGCTCGCAGCAGGCGATATCTTCCATGGCGCTTTCGCTCTGGCGATCGCAGAAGGCGTGCCGATCGCCGAGACGATGCGCTTGTCGTCGATGGCGGCGGCGCTGAAATGCCAGGTGTTCGGCGGACGCATCGGTGCACCAACCAGAGCCGAGGTCTGCGATGCCCTCCGCGGTTGGGGCGTCGAGCGGCAATCGTGCGGGCAGGTAGATTAAAAAAGCGATCCGCCCGCGGTATGAGTTTGCGCTCCCTCAGCTTTTGACCGAACCGGCGGTCATGCCCGCCAGGAAGTAGCGTTGAGCAACCAGGTAAAGCACCAGGAGGGGAAGGGAGCCGAGCACGCTCATTGCCATCATTTCATTCCATTCGAAAGCATGCTGGCCCATCAGCAGCTGGATGCCGATCGGAACGGTTCTGAGATTCATCGATTTTGTCAGCGTCAGTGCGAAGAGGAATTCATTCCACGCCAGCAGAAAAGTGTAGACCGCCGTAGCAACAATCCCGGGGATGGAGACGGGCACGATGACGCGCCAAAGTGCCGTCCAGCTCGAACCGCCATCGACGAGAACGGCCTCGTCCAGCTCTTTCGGTAAGGTGTTGAGATAGCCCGTCATCAGCAGGACTGCGTAAGGCAGTGTAAAGACCATATAGGTGAGGATCAGTGCCAGATATGTGTCGAAGATCCTGAAGGCGACTACCATTCCGAAATAGGGGATCAGAAGGGTGATGGGCGGAACGGTCTGCGTGCTGATGATGAAGATGTTCAAGGTATTCTTGAAGCGGAAGGAATAGCGGCTGAAGCCGTAAGCAGTCAGGATAGCGATGACGAGGGTGAGGCAGGTGACGACGCCGGCGACGAAGTAGCTGTTGATGAAGAACCGCACCTTCACCGGATCGTTGAAGATCGTCAGATAGGCGGCCAGGGTAAAATCCTTCGGCAAAAGCCGCGGCGGAAGAGCGAAGATTTCGGTATTCGATTTCAGTGAACTGAAAAACATCCAGACGATCGGGAAGGTCGAAAAGACCAGGCCGATCGCCAGTCCGAGATAGGTCAGGATGGTCGGCAGTGCCGAGTTCTTGAAGGAACGCTTTGCCATGACGGTCACCTTCGCTGCTGGTGTTTGATGTAGAAGTAGGTGACGCTCATCGAAATGATGAGGATGATCATTGCACTCGCCGAAGCCAGCGAAAATTCATATTGGGAGAAGGCGAGCTTGTAGGTGAAGGTGGATAGCACTTCCGTCGAATAGATCGGACCGCCGCCCGTCGTCATCCAGACGAGCGGAAAAACCTGCATCGTCCAGATAAAATCGAGAAGCGCGATGCTGATGATGATCGGCATCAGTTGCGGGATGGTGATGTACCAGAATTTTTCCAGTTCGTTGGCACCATCGATCCCGGCTGCCTCGTAAAGCTCCTTCGAAATGCCTTGGAGACCGGCAAGCAGGCTGACCATATAAAGCGGATAACCCGCCCAGATGTTTGCAAAGGTCAAGGCGTGAATGGCGGTGCGGGTCGAGGAAAACCACTCGACCTTGAAATTGATGATGTGGAGCGCCATCAGCACGCTGTTGACGACGCCGTTCGGATCGAGCAGCAAACGCCAGATGATGGCGATGATCACGGCGGTGAACAGCCAGGGCAGGATGAAGAGCACACGCAGGACGCTCCGAATAAGCGGATCGACGCGGTTGGTGTTCAACAGCAGCGCGAAAGCCAAGCCGATGATGAAGTGGAAGACGACGCTCATGATCGTGAAATACATCGTCTGGGCGACCGACTGCCAGAACACCGGATTTTCGAAGATGGTCAGGTAATTCTGGACCCCTGCGAACGCAGCGTCCTTTTTCATGATGGCGCCGTCCATCAATGAATATTTGAAGACCATCACCATGGGGAACAGCATCAGCAGAACCAGCAGCAGGGTGGCCGGCGACACGTAGAAATACGGCACCAGCTTCCTCAAGGTGCTGTAACGAAGTCTTCCTTTCCTTCGCGCTTTGACTTGCGCAGCGACCAGAGCCGGAGCGGAATGATTCATGAGCTGTGACTTCCCATTATGCGAAGATTTGACGACTTTCACCGGCAGCGCCAGGTCGCTCTGCCGGTGATCTCGTGAAAGCGACGTGCTTTAGTCCTTTGTTTTATGCATGTCGTTATCCCGGAACCGCCGCGCACTTCCGGGCGACATGCATTAGAACTTCGCGAGCCAGACCTTCTCGGTATTGGCAGCCGCATCCTTGGCCGACTGGCCGCCGTCGAACATCTTTTGAACTTCGACGTTCATGTCCCGCATCAGCTCTTCGGCTACCGGAAGGCCGACGAATTCGTTGGCAGGATAGCCGCTCTGGAAGATTTTAAAAGCTTCCGCGAAGATCGGGTCCGATGCCACGAAGTCCGGTTTGGCATGGACGTTGCCGGGGAAGGCGTTGGCAATCGAGACCAGACGGCCATTGACGTCGGGGCTCATCAGATATTCCACAAGCTTCCAGGCTTCTTCCTTGTGCTTGCTGCCGTCGCTGATGCCGATGCCCCAGGACGCATAGGGCATGCCGCGTTTGCCGGTGTAGCCGTCGGTTGCGGGCAGGGCCGAGATGCCGAACTTGAGCTTCGGATTGCGCTCGCGGATAAGGTTCACATGTGCGAGGGAATCGACCATCATGCCGACGCGGCCATTGACGAATTCCTCGACCTTGTCCTGTTCCTTCTTGGCGAAAATGCCGGGAGAAATAACGCCTTCCTTGTTGAGGGAAGCAAGATAGTCGAGCGTGCCGACGACGGCGTCATTTTCAAGATCGGGCTTGCCGTCCTTCATCATCGAGGCGCCGGAGGCCCAGACCCAGGACATCACGTCATTCTGGATTCCGCTCGGGGACTGCAGCGATAGCGGCAGAACCCAACCATACTGGTTCTTCGAGCCGTCGGTCATCTTCTTGGCGGCTTCGGCGAATTCCGTGCGCGTGGTCGGCAATTTGTCGACGCCAGACGCCTTGGCGATATCCAGGTTGACGAAGACCGGGTAGACGAAGGAAGCCAGCGGGAACATCACGCTCTTGCCATCGACCTTGACGATATCGGTGATCTGGCTCTTGTCGTATTTCGCCTTCTCCATCAGTTCGTCCATGGAGGCGATCGCGCCCTGCTTGGCGAGCCCGTTGACCCAGGCGCCATCCAGGCCGACGACGTCGCTGAGGGTTCCGGAGGCGGCGCCGACGACGATCTGGTCACGCGTCGTGGCATAGGGGCCGCTAACCAGCGTCACCTTGATGCCGGGGTTTGCCGCCTCAAAATCGTTCATGATGCCGCGCAGGGCCCCGGACGGCATTTCCGGTTCCCACCATTGAATAAATTCGATGGTGGTGTCGGCAAATGCCGATGTGGCGCAAAGCGCCCATACAGCCACGGCAGCCCGCATCGTCATGCTGAATTTTCTAATATTCATCTGTGCCTCCCATAGATTTCAGTTAATCGATCCTCCTCAAGACCGTAGACAAAGTAGGTTCCCTGAGGCACCTATCTGTCAACGAAGAACTGCGATCGAGAAAGGATGAGAGACCTGCGTTGGCGGCGAATAACAGGATAAGTAACTGACAAGACAGGATAAAATCTACCGTTGGAATCAATTCTTTTTTCAAGCATTTGTGTTGCTTGTGACTCATTTTTTCTTTACTTTCGTAAACAAATGAAAGTTTGCTCAACAAGACGAAACATGGGAAGTGCGTCATCTTCACTGCGAAATTTTCCGATTTGCGGCCTGAAACAAGCGTTTTTGCAGCCACGAGGCGCAGCCGCTGCAAATCGCAGGTGGAGGGAATATTTCGGTTTTCGAAAGGGAGCCGAGTCTGCAATTCCGGGCGCCAAAAACGCTCTGTACAAATTGCCCCATGCGTGATTTGGCGCGTCAGTGGATTTGCCGTTGATGCGAAATCATTTTGATCCGGCGCCTCGTCCCGCCGATAAGGAACTGAATGGCCAAGAAAAGTTATAAATCGATGGACGATTTCGCGACCGCCTCCGGCGTATCGCGTCCGACGCTGTCGAAATATTTCGATGATCCCTCGCAGATCAAGGAGGTGACCCGCAAGCGTATCGAGGCGGCCCTCAAGAAGTCGAATTTCGAGCCGAACCTTTTCGCGCGGCACCTCAATCGCAAGCGGACCAGAAATATCGGGATCCTGGTCCCGACCATGTCGGATCCCTTTTATGTGCAGGTCGTGTCGCTGATCGAGCTGGAGTTGCGCGAAAAAGGCTTCTGGCCGGTCCAGATCTCTTCGCACACGCGGCCGGAGCTGGAGGCCGAGGCGGTGCGGACATTGCTCTCGCTGAAGGTTGCAGGTGCGATCGTGGCGCCGCTCGGAGCCGGCTTGCGCCGCTCCGCGCTGGAAAGACTGAAGGACGCAATCCCCGTCGTCTGCTTCGACAATCCGGCCAGCGGCGACCTTCCTTATGTCGGCAACGACAACGCACAAAGCATGGCAGCCATCGTGCAATATCTCTGCCGGTCCGGTGAGCCGCCGATATTCCTGGAAATTCCGCATCTGACGGAAAACGCCGGCGAGCGGCAGGCGAGCTACCGCGCGACCATGGCAAGGGAAGGGCATTCACCGCTGGTCATCGATTGTGACGCACCACCGTCCTGGGAGTTCGAGCGTCTCGGATACGAGCAGATGCAGAGAATTCTTGCGCGTGGCGGCCTGCCCGGCAAAACACTGCTCTGCGCCAACGACCGCTTCGCTTTCGGCGCCATGGCGGCCGCATTCGCTTCCGGCCTGAAAATCGGGCGCAACGACGGTTGCGACGTGCGCATCGCCGGGCACGACGATCATCCGCTGAGCCGATATACCTGTCCGTCGCTGACGACGATGGCCCAGAACGCGCCGGAGATCGCAGCGAAATCCGTGGAGCTTTTGCTGTCTCATATCGAAAGCGAGGACGAGGGGACGACCCCTTCGATAAAGAGGGTCATCCTGGAAGCAACACTGGTGATGCGCGACTCGGCTTGAGGCGGGCTCAACGCGTGAGCGCCGGGTCCATGGTGCGCCATGCCGTTGCAATGGCTTCAAGAGCCTCTTGCGCCTCCGGAATGGCCCGGCGCTTCGAGACGAAGCCATGGATCTGTCCAGGCCAGGTGTGGCTTGTGGCCTGGGCTTCGGAGCTCAGCCGCTCGGTATAGAGGGCCCCTTCGTCAAACAGCACGTCGTGGCCGGCAAGGATCACGACGGCGGGCGCCACGCCCGCCAGTGACGCGGCGCGAAGCGGCGAGGCCCGCCAGTCGGACCGGCTAGCAGGGTCCGGCAGATAGTGGTCCCGGAACCATCGCATCGCCGCTGACGTCAGGCCGAAACCCTCATCGTAACGCAAGTAGCTGTCGGTTGCCTGCAACTGGTCGGTCACCGGATAGATCAGCACCTGACCGATGACAGCCGGCACCTGTCCGTCGCGTGCCAGCAGAGCGATGACGGCGGCGAGATTTCCGCCGGCGCTGTCGCCGCCAACGACAATTCGCGCCGGATCGATGCCGAGTGCAGCAGCCTGATCCGTCATCCAGACGAGCGCGGCTGCGCAGTCTTCGATCGCCGCCGGAAAGGGATGTTCCGGGGCGAGGCGGTAGTCGGGCGAAACCACGACGGCGCCAGCGATATTGGCAAGCGTCCGGCAAATGTCCTCATGGGTTTCCGGCGCGCCGATCACAAAGCCGCCACCATGGATATAAAGCAAGGCGGGAGCCCGCTCGCGCGGCGTTGTGCGGCCGCGCCATATCTTCAGCCGGATGGCGCCGGCATGCCTTTCCAGTATCTCGGCCACATCCTCGAGCGGCCACTGGATGTCTGCGAAACCGTCCAGATATTGTTGCCGCGCCAGCGCCGGCGTGCAGCTTTCCACAGGCTCCTGCGGATCGCCCGGCCACGCAAGTGCGCGTTTTGCGGATTCATCCAGTTGTGTCATGCAAGCAGGCTCCGTGCTTCGTCTTCCCGCAATTCCCTTGGCTGGGCAACAGTACCTGGAATGGTCTGCGCGACACCGGTTTCACCTGCCCGGAGGGTTGCTTCCATGACATCTAGCACATGCAGCGCGAGATCGCCTGAAGCGCGCGGCGTACGGCCTTCGATGATGGCGCGGGCAAGATCGGCAAGACCAAGCATGCGATAGTTGGCGCGGTCCGGTGCTGCGATCGGCCAATTGGCCGCACCGAAGAGTTCGCCTGATGTATCGGTTTCCTGCCAGGGCGCGCCACGACTGGAGAGCGCGACACGGCCGCTGAAATTATCAGGGTCGGGCAGGCGTAGCGATCCTTCGGTGCCGTGCAGCTCAATGGGGTGGTTGGAGTGGCGGAAGACGTCCCAGGAGGTGCCGAAGGTGACTGTGGCGCCGCAATCAAATTCCAGCAGCGAAAGCACGCTGGTCGGTGTTCCCACTTTGAACCTGGTGCCCTGCTTCGGCCCTTCGGCGGTGATGAGCCGCTCTTCCTGCCCGCTTGTGGCAACGGCCTGCACACGTCGGATCGGCCCCATCAGATTGACCATCATCGTGAGATAGTAGGGGCCCATATCCATGACCGGGCCGGCGCCGGCCTGATAGTAAAAGCTGGGGTCCGGATGCCAGTGCTCCATGCCGCGGCCCATCATGAAGGCTGTCCCCGTCACCAGCTTGCCGATGGCGCCGGCTTCCATCTGCCGCCGGGCATGACGTCCGGCTGCCCCGAGGAAGGTGTCCGGCGCCGAACCGAGCATGAGGCCCTTTTCGGCGGCCGCATCCACCAATCGGCGTCCTTCTGCGGCCGTGACGCCGAGCGGCTTCTCGGTAAAGACATGTTTGCCCGCCGACACCGCCCGCATCGAGACGTCGAAATGGGCAGCCGGGATCGTCAAGTTGAGGATCAGGTCGATGTTCTTATCGTCAATGAGGGCATCGACGTCGGCCGCCCGCAGGTTGAACTCAGCGGCGCGGCGCTTGGCGGCGTCTGCATTGAGATCGGCACAGGCGGTGATCTCGACGCCGCGAAACAGCGGCGCATTGCGCATATAGGCGAGCGAAATGTTGCCGCATCCCACAACGCCGATCTTGAGTTTCATTTCATTGGTCCCTTCCATCTAGACCTGACCTTGCCGTTGCGTGCTCACAGAGTTGAGGAATGCTATGTTTGACGCGCGAGATATAAATTATGTTGACGCACGCTAACATTTTCCCCTACGAAATGACAAGACGTTGGGAGGCGTCGCAACTCCCCGATGAAGAGGGTCTCGACCCTCTTGTTGAAGAATGCGTTTCGGCAATGCGGACACCAAGTGCCTCGATGATCGCCTCCGCGAAGGCGCCGGCTTCGATATCGGCTGTCACCAACGAATAGGTCAGGACCAAATTATGAACAATGCTGCGCTGAAAATCGGCTGCCAGACATTCACCTGGGAGATGCTGGGCAAGGGTTGGGGCGGGGGGCCGGATGATCTGGTGCGCGCCATCGCCGATGGCGGATATGCCGGTCTCGAAATCACCGACACGATGATCGGTCACTACGTGCTTAAGCCTGCCGACTTTGCCCGTACTTTGACAAACGCCGGTTTGACGCTGGTTTCCTTTGCCTTCGGCTCCGCCAGCGGCTTCACGGTGGCGGAAAAAATCGCTTCCGATCTGGAGACGGCGCGGCGCTGGGTGGATTTCGTGGCGAACTTTCCCGGTGCGATGGTGTCGATGGGATCGGCCACCGTCGTTTCGGATGGCCCGCGCGATGAGAAATTCGCCATCGCAGCGGAGTGCTACAATCGCGCGACCGAGATCGGACGGTCGGCCGGTGTCGCCGTTGCTGTCCACCCTTCCTCGCACCACAATACGCTTCTCTTCACCCGGAACGATTATGACCGCCTGTTTGTTCTCCTCGATCCACGGGTGGGTTGGGTGCCGGACACCGGCCATATTCTGCGCGGCGGCCAGCAGATCGACGAAACGCTTTCGGCCTACCGGGACCGTATCCGCTACGTGCATCTGAAGGATGTCGACGCCGGCGGGATCTGGGCGATGCTCGGCGAAGGCGTCTGCGACGTGCCCGCCGTGATCTCGGCCGTTCGGGATGCGCCGGAGTTCACCGGCTGGATCGTGGTGGAGGAAGAATCGGACCATGCCGGAACCGATCCGGCGGCGGCCGTTCGCGTGAACCGCGAGACGCTTCGACAGCTGGGGTTCTAACGCGCCTCGTTTCCCTTGGGGTCGACGAAAATCTTCCGCGCGCGACAATGCCTCTCCCGGCTCGCGGCTGAATTGGCGAGGCTGGCTGCCGGTCACGCGTAGCGCACCTCCACGCCGAGCTTGTCCAATCGGTGGCGAATGCTGTGCGGCATGTTGCTGTCCGTGATGATCAGATCGACGCGCGACAGCGAGAAGGCTTTGGAGGAGGCGCCGATGTCAAATTTGCTCGAATCCGCCACAAGTACGACACGCCGGGCCATGCGAACCAGGTTGCGCTTGGTCCGCGCAATATCTTCTGAGACATCGACGACGTCGAAGGCCTGATCGATCGCGTGAGCGCTGACAAAGGCCTGGTGGGCGACGAGACCGCCGACCGCCTTATCGGAGTCCGATACGATCGTGCTGACGGTGCTGGGAAACACCCGGCCGCCGATCATGTGCACGTCAAGTCCCGGCCGGTACATCAGGTGCTGCGCGATGTTCATCGCCGTCGTCGCGACCACGACGTTGTTGACCTGGGGCATCTGCATGGCCACCTGCAGCAACGTCGAACCGCTGTCGAAGACGATCGACTGGTTGTCGATGATCTGCCGCGCGGCCATCTGGGCGATGCGCCGCTTCGCATCGAAATTACGCTGCATGCGTTCCTCGAAGGCTGCGGCCGGCGAGTCGGACGGCAAAGCGATTGCCCCACCATGGGTTTTGATCAACTGCTTCTTTGCATCCATGATCTCGAGGTCGGAGCGGATCGTGACTTCCGAGACCTCGAAGAATACCGCGAGCTGGCGGGTGCGAGCCTGGCCGACCCGTTGAAGTTCCAGCATGATCTGCTGCCGCCTCTGTTCTGCAAGCATATGCGATCCCGACTGCCGCGCGCGCCGTTGCGATAAAGCGACTTTTGAAAAACGAAAGCCAGCCGCGTGTTTGTACGGCTTCTGCTGCAGAAATAGCTCCTTGGAGTGAAAAAAGCACGTTAAAAATTTTCTTGCCGCGTGGAAACGAAAGAATTCGAAATATTGAACATTTGTTTGTTTTCGAGTTAGGGTTTTTCCAGCAACGAAGCCGTCAATCGCAAAGCCAGCAATCGTAAAGCCAGCAATCTTAAAGGAAGTATCGCCATGGGTCTCGGAACCAAAATCCGCCTCGCACGCCTGTTCTCGAACCCATCGGGTCATTTGTTTGGAGGCGCGGTCGATCATTTTGTCGGTTATGGCAATGTTCGTGAGGGCGGGCTTGCCGATCTGCCGGGCGCGCTCAAACGCGTCATGGCGGGAGGCCCCGACTACATCAGCATCCAGCCTGGCGCGGCGCGGCACCTTTGGTCGGAATACGCCGGGAAGGCAGCCCTCGTCATTCAGGGTGGCTGCTTCACCGCCGACGACCGGATTCGCCAGCTCATTGCGACCCCGGAAGACGCTGTGCGCTATGGTGCAGACGCCCTGGCTGTCGCCATTCCGGTGCGCGGCGCCACCGAAGGAGAGTACATCCGCTGGCTCACCGACACGGTCAACGCCGCCGCTCGCTACGAGATGCCGGTTGTCGCCCACGTCTATCCCCGGGATTTCTCCGACGGCGGCAAGATCGTGTTTACCCCGGATGAAATTGCTTATGCGGTTCGTATCGGTTTCGAAGCCGGCGTCGACGTGATCAAGGTCGGCTACACCGGAGATTTCGAGTCCTTCCGGGAAACTGTCGCGACCTGCCCGATCCCGGTTGTGATTGCCGGCGGCCCGAAGACCGATACGCTGCTTGGAGCGCTCGTCCAGACCTCGGAAGCCTTGCGCGCTGGCGCCAAGGGGGCGGTCGTCGGCCGCAACCTCTGGGGGCACGGCGATACGACCATGGCGGCGCGCGCCTTCAAGCTCGTCATTCATAAGGGGATGGCGCCAGAGGAGGCACTGGCGGCTGCCGGGGCTTGAGACATGTCGCGCTCGCTCCAGGTTCTGGGCTTCGGCGCCCTGGCAATCGATGACATCATCTATGTTGATCGAGGGCTTTCGGCCGGCAAGGGGAAGGTGACGAAGCGGACTACGGACCATGGCGGCAACGTGGCGACGGCTCTTGTCGCCGTCGCCCGGCTTGGCGGGCGCGCCGGCTTCATCGGATGGCTCGGCGATGAGCCTGCGGCCGATCTGGCCGGTGCCGAGCTCGAGCGCGAGGGTGTCGACATATCTCTGGCGCCACGCCATGCCGCTGCCGCGCCGATCCGCTCGGTGATCACGGTCGGTCCTGACGGCGACCGGTTCATAGCCTATGACGACGATGTGCTGCACGGCACGTCGGACGCGCTGCCCGACAATGTTTTGATGCAGGCCCCGGTCCTGCTGATCGATGGTTACGCGACGCACTCGGAAAGTGTTGTGGCGCGGGCGCGCGCGCTTGGCCTAGCCGTGATAGCCGATATCGAATGGACGGTCGGTGCCGCGACGGACCGAATCCTCGCCTTCGCCGACCATCTGGTGCTGCCGCTCGCTTTCGCTAGAGATTACACCGGTGAAAATGATCCAGCGATCATCCTGGAGAAGCTTTGGTCAACGGATCGGTCCGCTGTTGTCCTGACCGATGGCGAACGAGGGAGCAACCTGCGCCAGAAAGGCGACGCCACCCGCTGGCATTTGCCGGCCTATCAGGTTCAGGCGGTCGACACGACCGGCGCCGGCGATTGCTTTCACGGTGCCTACGCTCTTGCGCTTGCTGAGGGTAAGAGCCCGCTTGATTGCGTTGCCTATGCCACGACGGCTGCCGCCATTTCCGTGACCGCACGGGGAGGGCGCAGAGGCCTGCCAGACAATCGAACATGCCTGACATGGATGGCGGCGGAAAATGCACCCGTGCCGCGCCCGATTCCGCGATATCACGATTAGCGCGAGGTAGTGCGTGCCGACGTCGTCCACTGCCCGGGGGAGTCGCACGGCTGATTGTAAGGGGTTGAAAGATCCTCCAATAGCTGCCGTGCCGACCTTAAAAATTACGCGCGTTAAAAAATATTGTTTCGCAAAAAAGCCCATTGTTATCGGATTAAACATGAACAAATTCAAATAGATATAGTAAATAGTCGATAACGCATGGCGCTTTGACATCGATTCTTTTGTTGACTTTTAAGGTCAGGCCTGAGCCTTCTTGTCGAAAGCATCGGAGACGGTGGGAGCGCCGTTTGAAGACGTGATCCGGACTGATATGGGAGGATGAGACGTGGCTGTGGTTGTACTGGACAAAATCTGCAAGACCTATGGAAACAGCTACCATGCGATCAAGGATCTGAGCCTGACGATCCATGATGGCGAGTTTCTGATCCTGGTCGGTCCATCCGGATGCGGAAAATCGACCGCGCTCCGCATGATTGCCGGGCTTGAGGAAATCAGCAGTGGAACCTTGAGCATCGGCGGTCAGGACGTCGTCGATCTCGCCCCCAAGGACCGGGACATTGCCATGGTCTTCCAGAGTTATGCGCTTTATCCGCACATGACGGTGTTCGACAACATCGCCTTTTCGATGAAGCTGGCCGGAAAGACCAAGGTCGAGCGAACCAAGCGCGTGCATGAGATTGCCAAGACCTTGCAGCTGGAAAGCTTGCTGGGCAACAAGCCCGCACAGCTTTCCGGCGGCCAGCGCCAGCGTGTTGCGATGGGCCGCGCCATGGTCCGCGAGCCCGCGGCATTCCTCATGGACGAACCGCTTTCCAACCTCGATGCCAAGCTGCGTGTTCAAATGCGCGCGGAGATCGCAAGCCTGCAGAAACAGCTGGGCGTCACGACGATTTACGTGACGCACGACCAGACCGAAGCCTTGACCATGGGCGATCGCGTCGCGGTGCTGAAGGGCGGCGTGCTACAGCAGGTGGACACGCCCAAGGCTTTGTATCACCGCCCGGTCAATGCGTTTGTCGCAGGCTTCATCGGGTCGCCCTCGATGAACCTATTCGAAGGGCGTCTGGAGGGCATGCGGATCCATCTGCCGGGCTTCTCCATCCCCCTGTCCGACGGCACGTTTGAGCGGGCTCCCGGCCTTTCCGCTTTCGAGGGAAAAGCCCTGATCTTTGGCGTCCGGCCCGAGGATCTCTACGACAGCCAGTTGCCGTCCGGGGCGTCCTATCCGACGATCCCGGTTGTCGTGAAGTCGATCGAGGAGCTTGGCTCGGAGTTGATCGTGCATTTGAAGATCGACGCGGTCCGGATCGACTCGGGCGACCCCGACGCCGTCGAAGACTTGAGCGGCGCCGCCAACGCCGTCGCTCGCTTCGAAGCTGTCAGCGCGGTCGAGACGGGCCAATCGATCAATCTGGCAATCGACCCGGCGAAACTTCATTTCTTCCATCCTCAAACGCACATGGCTTTGAACTGACCTGGGAAAAGCCGAGAGGCGCCGATGGCGGTTCGGCCGGCAGAAGACGTCTTCGGCGTTTGACGTCTTGAAAGCCACCCCATTCGGCGCCGAAACCGGCGTTCATCTTCAACATCCGACAAAGGGCTTATCGATGCCAGCAAAACAGGAACGACGCCTCCGCATCGGCGTACTGGGAGCCGGCCAGATTGCCCAGGCGGCCCACTTCGAGAGCTGCACGAAGGCTGCCAATGCCGATCTCTATGCGATCTGCGACGTAGCCGAGGATCTTCGCCAGCGTATGGCAATCACTCATGGGGCCGGCAAAACCTATGACGACTACGACAAGATGCTGGCCGATCCCGACCTCGATGCCGTGATCATCGCGACCGCCGATGCTTTTCACGTCCCGGCCTCCATCCGCGCCCTTCAGGCCGGCAAGCATGTCTTGTGCGAGAAACCCGTCGGTGTCACCGTCGAGGAATGCCTTGAATTGAAGGCGGCGGTCGATCGGTCGGGAAAAGTGTTTCAAGTCGGGCATATGAAGCGTTTCGACGCAGGGCTCCAGGCGGCGAAATCCTTCATCCGCGATGAGATGGGTGAGATGGTCGCTCTGAAAGCATGGTATTGCGACAGCACCCATCGCTATCCGATGACCGATGCAGTCCAGCCCCTGATCGTCAGCAGCGCCAATGCGCGAAAACCCTCCGCCAATCCGAAAGCCGACCTGCGCCGCTACTACATGCTTGCGCATGGTTGCCACCTGATCGACACGGCACGGTATTTCGCCGGCGATATCGTTTCCGTCGCGGCTCGTCTGTCCGAGCGAGCCGGTATCTGGTGCTGGTTCGTCGAGGTGGAATTTGCCACCGGCACGCTCGGCCACCTCGATCTCACCGTGCAGGTGCGCATGGACTGGCACGAAGGTTTCCAGATCTACGGCAGGAACGGCAGCATTTTGGGCAAGACCTATAACCCGTGGTACTACAAGACCAGCGAGGTCGACATTTTCCGGGAAGCGGACGGCGCGACCCATCGCGTTCTCGGTGCCGACGGTCATTTCTACCGCCGTCAGGTCGAAGGCTTCGCCCGCACCATTCTGGATGGCGCAGTGATGGAAGGCGCCGACATCGATGATGGCCTGGCCTCCGTACGGGCGATGGTCGCCGTCGCGCGTTCCGTCGAAAGCGGCAAGGCGGTTGCGCTGGCTGACGTCACGGGTGGCGTGTGATGAAGCTCGGCATTTTCGCAAAGACCTTCGACGGTACGAAACCCTCGATCGTCCTCAATTCGGTCGCGGAGGCCGGGTTCACCTCGGCGCAATACAATATGGCCTGCTCGGGCCTGCCACCAATGCCGGAGACGATTAGCGAGGCCCAGGCCCGCTCGGTCACTGAGGCGGCGCGTAGCAGCGGCGTCGAGATCGTCGCCGTATCCGGCACCTACAACATGATCCATCCCGATCCTTCCATGCGCGAGGTCGGGCTTCGAAAATTGGCGACGTTGGCCGAGCGTTGCGTCGGCATGTCAACGGGCTTGATCACGCTCTGCACCGGCACACGCGACTCCATCGACCAATGGAAGGCGCATGCCGACAACAACACGCCGGCAGCTTGGCGCGATCTCCTCGAAGCCATGGAAGCGGCCGTCACAATCGCCGAGCGCTACGATGTGGATCTCGGTATCGAGCCCGAGCTTGCCAATGTGGTCAACTCGGCTGAGAAAGCCCATCGGCTGATCTCGGCGCTGAAGAGCCCTCGCATCAAGATCGTGCTCGATCCGGCCAATCTTTTCGAGGTTGCGACGCTGGACGATCAGCGGCGCATCGTGTCTTCCGCGATCGATCTTCTGGCCGATCGGATCGTCATGGCGCATGCGAAAGACCGCCATCCCGACGGCAGTTTCGCGACCGCCGGCAAGGGCGTCCTCGACTATGCGCATTATCTTCGCTGCCTCAAGGCGATTGGCTTTTCCGGCAGTCTTGTCACGCATGGTCTCTCAGCCTCGGAGGCGGCGGGTGCGGCGACCTTCCTGAAGAGTGCGCTCGACTGCGAAGGCGCGGGGAGAGGACGGTGAGACGGGCTCAATCGTTCGAAACCAACGATGGGACCATTCTCAACGTCGACATGGCGGGCGAGGGCGTGTCAGCAATATTCCAGCACGGCCTATGCGGCGACGCGGCGCAGACGGATGAGGTCTTTCCGCGCGAAACCGGATATCGCCGGGTTACGGTCGAAGCCCGCGGTCACGGCCGTTCTCGAGCCGGCAATCTGGAGCAGTTGTCGATTTCGACCTTCTGCGATGATATCGCCGCTTATATCGAGAAAAACCTTGCGGTGCCGGTCGTGATTGGCGGCATCTCGATGGGTGCTGCGATCGCCTTGCGTCTCGCGGTCAAGCGGCCCGATCTTGTCAACGCTCTGATCATTGCAAGGTCGGCCTGGCTGACGGCTTCGGCGCCGGACAATATGGCGCCCAATGCCGAAGTCGGGCGGCTTCTAAAAACCCTGCCGCCGGATGAAGCAAAGCAGGCATTTCTTGCCGGTCCTGTCGGAGTGCGGCTCGCCGCCGAGGCCCCGGACAATCTCGCCTCGCTTGCCGGTTTTTTCTCCCGCACGCCTCTGGACGTGACCGCCGAACTGCTGACCAGGATCTCAAATGGCGGCCCTGATGTGACTGACGCGGACGTTCGCAATCTCGCCTTGCCGACGCTCGTCATCGGCCATGATCACGATAGCATTCATCCTCTCTCCTACGCGCGTGCTCTTGCCGCGCGGATTGCCGGCGCGCGTTTCGTACAGATCACGCCGAAAACTGAGAGCCGTCCGCAATACGTCGCCGACTTTCGGCTTGCCGTCGGTAATTTTCTGAAGGAGCTCTGAAACAATGCCTACCCCCGAAAAAACCTGGATCGCCGATCTTCCGAAGGATCGATTGATTGCCGAATTCTCCGTCTGGTCGGCCGATCTGATGCGTCTCGCCGATGATCTCGCGCGTGTCGATCCTCACGTCGACATCCTCCACATCGATGTCGCCGATGGGCATTTCGCGCCGGCAATGTTGTTTTTCCCCGATGTCGTCGCCGGTGTGCGCAAAGTTTCCACGCACCCGATCCACGTTCATCTGATGGTTGCGGACAGTATCATCCTGTCGCAGGTCGAGCAGTTCGCCGATGCCGGCAGCGATCTGATCAGCCTTCATGTCGAAAACGAAAGCGTCGCCGACGAGGCTCTAGATCTTCTCGATCGCCGCGGTATTGCAGCCGGAATGGTCCTCAAGGTCGATACCCCCGTCGAGCGGATCGAAAAATACGCTTCCAGGCTGCGTTTTGTGACGCTGCTTGGCACGGCGATCGGCGTCAAGGGCCAGGGCCTCGACGAAAAGGCCGGCGCCCGGCTTCAACAGGCAAAGCAGATCATCGCCGGCTGCGGCGCGGCCGATCGAATCGTGCTTGCGGCCGATGGCGGTATTCGCGAGCACACTGTGCCTCTCCTGCGCCAGTCGGGTGCGGAAACGGTGGTTCTCGGTTCCCTGGCTTTCAATGCGCCATCGCTCGAAGAGCGGATGGCATGGGTCCGCGCACTCTAACTTTTGGTCTTCACATGCAGCAGGTTGCCATTGGTATAGACCTCGGCGGAACGCAGGTGCGGGCCGCCCTTGTCGATGAGCAGGGCAGGATCCTGGCGCGCTTAGCCGAACCAACGGATGCGCTGGCCGGCCCCGACCGGGTGCTCGTCCAGATTTGCGGCCTGGCCGATAGACTGCTTGCAGCATCGAACCCCGCTTCGGTGGTCGGCGTCGGCGTATCCGCTCCGGGCCCGCTCGATACGGTCGCCGGTGTCGCGACTGACATTCCGACCCTCTCGGGCTTCGTCGATTTTCCGCTGAAGGCGGAGTTGCAGAAGCGGTTTCCGTTCCCGGTCGACCTCGAAAACGATGCTATTGCCGCGGCGATCGGCGAGTGGCAATTCGGTATCGGCAAGGGGCTTGATAACCTCGTCTATGTCACGGTGAGCACCGGGATCGGCGGTGGCGTTATCTCGGACGGCCGCGTCGTGCGCGGCCGCAAGGGCATGGCGGCGCATGTCGGCCACATGTCGGTCGTGCCGAACGGAGAGCTTTGCCCTTGCGGCAACAGGGGCTGTTTCGAGGCCTATGGATCCGGACCGGCTTTTGCGCGGCGCGCGCAAATGCGGGCGATGGAAAGCCACGAGACGACGTTAGGCACCAACGGCGGCGCCATCGACAGCCGCAGCGTTTTCGCGGCAGCCAGAAATGGCGATCGTCTCGCCAATCAGCTGATCGATGAGGAAGCGGAAATTCTCGGCCGCGGCTTCACCAGCCTGATCCATATCTTCAGTCCCGATATCATCGTCATGGGGGGAGGGCTTTCCCACGAATTCGACCGGCTGCAACCGGGCATTCAAGCCTATATCAGCCAGTGGGCAATGCCGGCATTCAAGGATGTCAAGGTGATGCTGGCAGCACTGGATCAGAACTCGGGCCTAATCGGTGCTGCGGCTCTGGCGTTCCTGGCGGGGAAGGTTGCTCGGACGTGATACAATCCCGGGACGATTGGTTTCGTCAGGTTCGCCGGTTCAGCTCGTCTTCGCTTACGCCAAAGTGGTCGAGGATGATGCCGACGTTGCGACGGTGAGACTTGAAATAGATATCGAAGATATCGCCGATCAGCGGGACCGTGCCGCAGGCGGCGTCGACGCCGAGATTGACGCCCATGCGGGCGAGTTTGTGGGCGGGAAGACCAAGCCGCCTTGCCTCGTCGATGATGAACAGACCGATCAGCGATCCGGCAACGTCGCCGATGGCCGGGAGGAGGCCGAGGACCGAGTCCGCACCAATCCGCACGCCGATGACCGGCAATCTGACTGCGGTATCCATCAGACGGGCTATGCCGACGGCGCGCCGAATCCGTCCGAGTTCGGCAGAGGTGAGGTATGTCGTGCTGCCCGTCGGCATCAGCGACCGCCCGGCGCGAAGTGGATTTTCCGAAGCAGCGAAGTTCCGATGCGACCGCAAAGATTTTCCATGACCGTGAAACGCCGCAAACTCAATAAGGTTCGTCTGCGGCGTGATCGGAGATCTCGATCTTATCTTCCGTCGGGAACCACGACCAATTTGCCGACGAAGTTCTTTGCCATGAAATCGGTCTGGGCGCGGTGGAATTCCGACAGCGCATAGACACCGCCGACGAGGGGCCGGATTTTCCGGCTTTCGATATAGCCGACGATCCGGCGGAAGTCGGCGCGGCTTCCCTGGCTTGATCCATGCAGTTCCAGCTGCTTCAGATACATCGTCCGCAGATCGAGCTGGACCACCGGGCCGGCGATGGCGCCGGCCGTCGTATAGCGGCCTTCGGGACGCAGGATCTTCAAGAGGTCGTTGAACAGCGGCCCGCCGACAAGATCGGCGACGACATCGATCGGCTGGCCACGGCTGGCCGAATGGACGGCTTCGACCAGATCGCCCTTGCCGCGGGTCACGACTGCCTCGGCGCCGATATCGAGCATCGCCGCCTCCTTGCCGGGACCAGCGACTGCGATCGGGATGGCGCCGCGGGCACGTGCGAGCTGAATGATTGCCGAGCCGACGCCGCCCGAGGCACCGGTCACGAGGACTCGTTCGCCGGCGGCAAGCCTTGCACGTTCCAGCATGCGCTCGCCGGTCAGATAGGCGCAGCAGAAGGTGGCGAGTTCGATGTCGGTCAGATCGGTTGCGACGACATGAGCGTTCTCGGCCGGCAGTGCCATATATTCGGCATATCCGCCGTCGCGGCCATGGCCCATGTAATCGATATCGGCGAGGCTGTCGTCGTCGCGGTTGTAGATCGAGAAATCGACCATGACGCGTTGGCCGATGCGGGCCGGATCGACGCCGGCGCCGACGCCGACGATATGGCCGACCGTATCGGTGCCCTGAATACGCGGAAATGTCAGCGTGTTGCCCTGCCTTCGCCATGTGGAGACGGCGGACGGATCGTCCTCGGTGCCGTAGGCGCCTTGCCGAACCCAGACGTCGGTATTGTTCATGCCGCAAGCCGTGACGCGGATCAGAACCTCGCCGTCCGCCGGCCTCGGGACGGGCACGTTCCTCTGATAGGCGAGCTTCTCCAGGCCGCCATGACCGGTCAGCAATACGGCCGCCATCTTTTCGGGGATCGTCATGTTGATCGTCTCCCTCAGATGTTCTTAAAGACGGTGTCGATCGCGTCCGCCGCCGCCTTGACCACGATGTCGGCCTCTTCGCGCGTCAGGCAGAGCGGCGGGGCGAAGCCGAGGATATCGCCCTGCGGCATGGCGCGGCCGATGACGCCGCGTTCGAGAAGAGCAGTGGCGACCTGCGGGCCGATCTTGCGGCTGGCATCGAAGAATTTGCGATCATCCCTGTCCTCGACGAATTCGACCGCCGCCATCAGACCGTCGCCGCGGACTTCGCCGACGTTGCGGTGGCTGCCCACCGCTTTCTGCAGTTCCGAGCGGAAATAGGCGCCCGTCGTGCCGGCATTCTCGACGATGCCGAGTTCGTCGATCAGTTCGAGATTGGCAATGCCGGCGGCGGCGCAGATCGGATGGGCGGAATAGGTCCAGCCGTGGCCGATCGCCCCCATCTGGTCGGAACCCTGCACCAACACCTGCCACATCTTCTCCGAAACGATCGTGCCGGAAAGAGGAGCGTAGGCCGAGGTCAGGCCCTTGGCGATGGTGATCAGGTCCGGCTTCATGCCGTAATGATCCGAGCCGAACATCGTGCCAAGACGGCCGAAGCCGGTGACGACTTCGTCGGCGACGAGCAGGATGTCATATTTGTCGAGCACGGCCTGGATCTTCTGCCAGTAGCCCTTCGGCGGTGGCACAATGCCGCCGGTACCGAGAATGGGTTCGCCGATGAAGGCGGCGACGGTGTCCGGGCCTTCGGCGAGGATCATCTCCTCGAGTTTGTCAGCGCAATATTGCGAGAACTGCTCCTCGTCCATCGACCGGTCGGGGCGGCGGAAGTAATAAGGTGCTTCGGTGTGCAGCACCGGTGCGCGCGGCAGGTCAAAGGCATTATGGAAGAGTGCCAGGCCGGTGAGGCTGCCGGTCATGACACCGGAGCCGTGATAACCGCGCCAGCGCGAGATGATCTTCTTCTTGTCGGGCCGGCCGAGGATGTTGTTGTAATACCAGATGAGCTTGATGTTGGTTTCGTTGGCATCGGAACCCGAGAGACCGAAATAGACGCGGCTCATGCCATCAGGCGCGCGGTCGATGATCATCTTCGAAAGCGTAATCGAGGCCTCGGTGCCGTGGCCGACATAGGCGTGGTAATAGGCAAGGTTCTTTGCCTGTTCGGCGATCGCGTCGGCGATCTTCTGGCGGCCATAGCCGACATTGACGCAATAGAGGCCGGCAAAGGCGTCGAGACTTTTGCGTCCCGTCGTGTCGGTGATGTAAACGCCTTCACCGCCGGCGACGACGCGGGTCGGCGTCTCGCCGCGCGCATGCATACCCATATGCGTCGAGGGATGGAAGAAGTGATCGCGGTCCCAGGCGGCGAGTTCGTTGCTTTTCTCGAGCATGTTCTATCCTCTTCTTGAAATGGAGCGGCTTAATGCATGTCGCTCGGAAGTGTGCAGCGGTTCCGGGACAACGACATGCATAAAAACAAAGAGCTTTAGGCCGCCGTGTCGATGCAGAGATATTTGAGCTCGGTGAAGGCTTCGAGCCCATGGCGGGAACCCTCGCGGCCGAGGCCGGACTGCTTCCAGCCGCCGAAGGGTATGGGGCCGCCGGTGATCGTCACGCGGTTGACTGCCACCATGCCATATTCCAGTGCGCGCCCGAGGCGCATCTGGCGGGCGCCGTTCTCCGTGACGATATAGGCGACGAGGCCGTATTCGGTATCGTTGGCGCGGGCAATGACCTCTTCTTCCGTGTCGAAGGTGGTCACGGCCGCCACAGGCCCGAAGGTTTCCTCGCGCATGATCAGTGCATCCGCCGGCACTTCGGTCAGCAGCGTCGGCTCATAGAAAAGCTGGCCGGCCTTGTGGCGCCTGCCGCCGGCGATGAGCCGGGCGCCGCGCGCCAGCGCGTCGGAGACCTGCTCCTCGACCTTGGCGACGGCGCGTTCATGCATCAGCGGCCCGATCTCGGCGCCATCCTCGAGCCCGGCGCCGACCCTCAATTTGGCAATTCGGGCGGCAAAAGCCTTGGCGAATGCATCGGCGATCCGCCGCTGGACGAAGATCCGGTTGGCGGCAAGGCAATCCTGGCCCGATGTGGCAAACTTGGCGTCGACGGCGATCTCGACCGCCTTGGCGATATCAGCGTCGTCAAAGACGATCAGCGGGGCGTGGCCGCCGAGCTCCATCACCAGCCGCTTCAGGGTCGGCGCACATTGGGCAGCGATCAGCCGTCCGATCCCGGTGGAACCGGTGAAGCTGATGGCACGCAGGCGGGTGTCGGCACACATGCGTCCGACGATCGTCGCGGCATTGCCGGTGACGACGTTGAAGACGCCGGCCGGAATGCCGGCCCGTTCGCCGAGCTCGGCAAGGGCAAGCGCCGAAAGCGGTGTCTCGGAGGAGGGATGGGCGACGACCGCGCAGCCGGCGGCAAGCGCGGCAGCTGCCTTTCGGGTGATCATCGCAGCGGGGAAATTCCACGGCGTGACGATGCCGACGACGCCGAGCGCCTCGCGCCGGACGATCATTTCGGCGCCGGGCAGGTGGCTGGTGACGCTCTCGGCGTTCAGCCGCTTGCCTTCCTCGGCATACCATTCGACGAAGGAGGCGGCGTAATCGATCTCGCCGCGCGATTCCGCCAGCGGTTTGCCCTGTTCGAGCGTCATGATCAGCGCCAGATCCTCCTTGGCCGTGAGCATCAGCGCGTGCCAGTTGCGCAGGATCGCCGCGCGGTTCTGCGGCAGCATCGCGCGCCAGGCGGCAAAGGCCTCCGATGCTGCATCGATCGCCGCTACCGTCTCCTCCGCGCCGAGGTTCGCAACCCAGGCCAGCGTCCCCGAGGAAGCCGGATCGGTAACTTCGAAACTTTTGCCCGTCGTGCCGGCGATCCATCGGCCGCCGACATAGGCAAGATCGCGCAGGAGATGACGGTCGGAAAGCCGCGACAGCGCGTCATGATAGGCGGGGCGGGCAAAAACGGCGGTCATGTCCAATCTCCTTTGCGGTGACATGAAGTCTTCCATGGGAGCGGACGAGAGATTGTCTGTTGGCGGAGGCGAAAAGAGAGAGATGGTCTAAAGGATGGCGCCTTAACAGAGAGATTGGCTAGCGCATAACCCCAAAAATCGATTTTCGGAAAGGATTATGCGCCAGTTAAAGGTGTTAGAGCGTCCTTAGCGCGTCCTTTTGGACGCGCGGCGCTCTAGCGCGCGCTTTGTTCATCGCCGATGGCGGCGAAGGAAGACACCGGAAGCACTGTTTCCTCCTTCACCGTTTTGGTGACGATGTAGGTGAAATAGCGGTCGATGCCGAGTTCGCGGTCGAGAAGCCCGTCGACCAGCCGCTGATAGGCGTCGATATCGGGGGCGATGATCTTTAGGATATAATCGACGCCACCGCCGACCGACCAGCAGGCGACGATCTCCGCGATTGCGGCGACGGCGCGCTCGAAGCGTTCGAAATCCGCCTGACGATGGTTGGCGAGCGTCACCTCCATCATCACGCTGGCGACCGGGGCGATGCGCCGCGGCGCGACGCGGGCGTGGTAGCCGGTGATGATGCCTGCCTTTTCGAGCTTGCGCAGCCGCATCCAGCACGGCGTCGGCGACAGTCCGGCCTTTTCGGCCAGCGCCAGCTTGGTGATGCGGCCGTCGCGCTGGACGGCGTCGAGAATGCGCAGGTCGATGGCGTCGAGCTTCATGGTGCTTTCTTTAGAAAGAAATCATTTCAAACGCAGCGAAAAGACAATGGAAGCGCATTTTGGCATTGTCAATTGAACTGATTTTCAGCAGTGTTGAAATCATGACAAAGTGGCGCCCCGATCCCTCGCAACTCCGCAGGCCGGCCTATCTCTCGCTTGCCGAGCAGATCGCCAACGCGATTACCGACGGCAAGCTCTCCGACGGCACGCAATTGCCGCCGCACCGCAAACTGGCGGATGACCTGCAGCTTTCGGTGCAGACGGTCAGCCGCGCCTATGACGAGCTCAGCCGCCGGGGGCTGATCTCCGGCGAGATCGGACGCGGCAGCTTCGTCCAGACCAGGCCGCGCGAGCCGGAGCCGCCTTATCTGCCGGAACGGCTGGGCGAGGTGATTGATCTGTCGATCCTGAAGCCGGTCTGCGAGCAGATCCATCTGGAAAGGCTGCGCCAGGCCTTCGGCTGGCTTTCGGAAAACCTGCCCTCCAGCTCGGCCCTGTCGTTCCGGCCGAACATGGTCTTTCCGCGCCACCGCGCCGTTGCCACCGAATGGCTGGCGCGCTGCGGACTGGAGGTGTCGCCGCTGAATATCAGCGTGACGAACGGCGCGACCTCGGGCATGACGGTGGCGCTGATGAGCGTCGCGCCGCCCGGCTCGACCATCGCGACAGAGGCGGTCAGTCACCATACGCTCGTGCCGCTCTGCGGCTATCTCGGCCTGCACCTCGAAGGGCTGGCGATCGATGAGCAGGGCATGATCCCCGAGGCGCTTGATGAAGCCTGTCGCACGGGGCCGATCCGGGCAATTTTCCTGCAGCCCTCGGTGATCAATCCGATGGCGGCGCTGATGAGCGCGGAGCGCCGGCAGGCGCTCGCCGCCGTCGCCGCAAAGCATGACATCGCGATCATCGAAAACGATGTTCTCGGTCCGATGGTCGAAAACCGCGCGCCGCCGATGGCCGCCTTTGCGCCGGAGCGGACGCTCTACGTCACGAGCTTCACCAAGATCACCGTTCCGGGGCTCCGGATCGGCTACCTCGTCGCACCCGACCGCTATGTCGCCGCCGTCGCCAATCGGCATCTCGTTTCCAGCTGGATGGCGACACCTGCCATGGCCGAGATTGCTACCCGCTGGGTCAGCGACGGCACGGCGATGGAACTCGTCAACTGGCAGCGCCGCGCCCTTGCCAGCCGGCATGCGATTGCGGCGGAGATGCTGGCCGGTTTGTCCTACCGGGCGCATCCGCAAAGCCTGCACGTTTGGCTGCCGCTCTCCGGCAACCATGAGGAAGACGGGTTCGTCTCGCAAGCAAGGCTGCGCGGCGTAGCGATCGCGCCTGGCAAATCGTTCCGCACCGCCGATCAGGGCTGGACGCCGGCCGTGCGCATTTCGCTGGGTTCGACGACGGAAGACGAATTGCGCACCGGGCTTGGTATCGTCGCCTCACTGGCGCAGGGAAATCCGGAAGAGCTGCTGCTTGCGATTTAAGCCGTTGCCGTGCCTTTGAGCACACGCAGAATAATTGTCATGATATTATTTTACGAATTGACATGATTTTGATCGGCCGTCATCGTTAGGGCATTGCTTGTCTCAACAGGGAGAGACATGAATGCCTCAGCCCATCATCCGCATCGACAACATCGTGAAGAGATACGGCCCGCTGACCGTGCTCGACGGCCTGTCGATGAATGTCATGCCGGGCGAAAAGCTGGCGCTGATCGGGCCGTCCGGCTCCGGCAAGACGACGATCCTGCGCATCCTGATGACGCTGGAGACGATCAGCGGCGGCCATATCGAGGTCGATGGCGAACAGCTCTATCACATGCCTGATAGCAACGGGTTGGTGGCAGCCAATGAGCGGCACCTGCATCGCATGCGCGAAAAGATCGGCATGGTTTTCCAGCACTTCAATCTCTTTCCGCACAAATGCGTGCTCGACAATGTGACCTTGGCGCCGATGCTGACAAAGGGCATCAAACGGCCGCAGGCCGAAAAGCGGGCAATGGAGCTTCTCGACATGGTCGGCCTGGCCGACAAGGCGAGAAGCGTCCCGGCGCAGCTTTCCGGCGGGCAGAAGCAGCGCGTCGCCATTGCCCGGGCGCTGGCGCTGTCGCCGAAGATCATGCTGTTTGACGAGGTGACCTCGGCGCTTGACCCGGAACTGGTCGAGGAGGTGCTGAACGTCATGCGCCGGCTGGCGTCCGAAACCGACATGACCATGCTTCTCGTCACCCATGAAATGGGCTTCGCCCATGATTTCGCCGACCGTGTGCTGTTCTTCGATCGCGGCAAGATCGTCGAGGAAGGCAAGCCGGGCGATATCTTTCGCAATCCGACGCAGGAGAGGACGCAGACCTTCCTGCGCAAGATCATTGCGGCGGGGCACCGCGTCTGACCACAGACATTGCCCGCAAAGAACAAACTCAAGGAAAGCCAGAGGAGTTGGGAACGATGAAAGCAGGATATCTTTTGACCGCCGCCAGCCTGTCGGTGCTGCTGATGGCGGCGGCCGGCCCGGCATCCGCCGCCGATGACAAGCTCGAGCAGCTGAAGGAGCAGGGCTTTGCCCGTATCGCCATCGCCAACGAGCCGCCGTTTACGGCCGTCGGCGCCGATGGCAAAGTGTCGGGCGCCGCGCCCGATGTGGCGCGCGCGATCTTCGAAAAACTCGGCGTCAAGGAAGTGGTGGCTTCGATCTCGGAATATGGCGCGATGATCCCCGGCCTACAGGCCGGTCGTCATGACGCGATTACGGCGGGGCTGTTCATGAAGCCCGAGCGTTGCAATGCCGTTGCTTATTCCGAGCCGATCCTCTGCGACGCCGAGGCCTTCGCTCTGAAGAAGGGCAACCCGCTGAAGCTGACGAGCTACAAGGACATCGCCGACAATCCGGACGCCAAGATCGGCGCGCCGGGCGGCGGTACCGAGGAGAAGCTGGCGCTTGAGGCCGGCGTGCCGCGCGACCGTGTCATCGTCGTTCCGGATGGCCAGAGCGGTATCAAGATGCTGCAGGACGGCCGCATCGACGTCTATTCGCTGCCGGTTCTGTCGATCCACGACCTGATGGCCAAGGCGAATGATCCCAATCTCGAAACCGTCGCTCCCGTCGTCAATGCGCCGGTCTATTGCGATGGCGCCGCCTTCCGCAAGCAGGACGTCGCACTGCGCGACGCCTTTGACGTCGAGCTTAAGAAGCTGAAGGAATCGGGCGAATTCGCCAAGATCATCGAGCCCTACGGCTTCTCGGCCAAGGCGGCGATGTCGACAAGCCGCGACAAGCTCTGCGCCGCGGCGAAGTAATCGAGGCGAGCAGCTGGCCGTGCCTTGGGCACGGCCGGCTTATCCCCGAACGATCTCCAGAGAAGTGAGTTGCCGATGTCGGTATGGTCCGGCTATCTGACACTGATCCTTGAGGGCGCCCTGGTGACGCTCCAGCTGACGATCATGGGATCTGCGCTGGCGCTTGTCATGGCCTTCCTGGCGGGCCTCGGCCGTCTGTCGCGCTTCTTAGCCGTGCGGGCTCTGGCAACCGCCTATATCGAGTTCTTCCGTGGCACCTCGATCTTCGTCCAGCTCTTCTGGGTCTATTTTGTGCTGCCTTTTGCCGGCCTGACCCTCACGCCGCTGCAGGCGGGTGTCCTGGCGCTCGGCTTGAACGTCGGCGCCTATGCGGCGGAAGTGGTACGCGGTGCCGTCAAGGCCGTCGGGCGCGAACAGTCGGAAGCCTGCGTTGCGCTCAACCTGTCACGATACCAGCGCATGCGCCACGTCATCCTGCCGCAGGCGCTGCCGCTGATGCTGCCGACCTTCTGCAACAACGCAATCGAGCTTCTGAAGGGCACGGCAGTCGTATCGCTGATCTCGCTGACGGATATGACCTTTCAGGCGCAGGTGGTGCGGGCGCAGACCGGCAATACGCTGGTGCCCTTCGCGACGATCCTCATTCTCTATTTCCTCATGGCCTTGGCGATTTCGGCGGCGATGCGCTGGCTGGAACGGCGGATGGCGCGCAGCCTCGACGGCATAAGGACCTGATCGGATGGAATGGGATTGGGACTTCGTCTGGCAAATCATGCCGACCCTTCTCGAAGGGTTCAAGATCACTCTTCTTGCGACCATCCTCGGCGCTGCCGTTGCCATGGTTGTCGGCCTGGGTCTTGCCATTGCGCGGCGGTCACCGGTCGCCGCCGTGTCGCGCACGGTCGGCTTCATCTCGGAATTTATCCGCGGCACGCCGCTGCTGGTGCAGCTCTACTTCATCTTCTACGTGCTGCCGGATATCGGCATCCGGCTGGCGCCGTTGGTCGCCGGCGTCATCGGTATGGGCATTCATTATGCAACCTATACTGCCGAGGTCTATCGCGCCGGCATCGAGAATGTGCCGCGCGGACAATGGGAAGCGGCCAAGGCCACCAATCTGACGACGCGCCAGGCCTGGATCCACGTGGTCCTGCCGCAGGCGATCCCGCCGATGATCCCGGCACTCGCCAATTATTTCATCGCCATGTTCAAGGAGACGCCGCTGCTTTCGGCGATCACCGTGCTCGAACTGATGAACCAGGCAAAGAGCATCGCCAACAGCAACTACCGCTACATCGAGCCGATGACGCTGGTCGGCGTATTCTTCCTCGTCATCAGCCTGATTTCGGTCGTGGGCTTGCGCTGGCTCGAGGAACGTTACGCCAGGATGGATGATTGACCATGCCCGCAAAGATCGAAATCATCCCGGCCGGCCGGCTGCCGCGACTGGACGATCGGCCGCTCGAAAAGCGCATCGGCCTGGTCATTCTGGCGACGGACCACACGACGGAGGTGGACTTTCAGCGCATGGTCGCCAGCGATCGCATCGGCGTCTATGTCAGCCGCATCCACTACGCCAATCCGGTCACACCGGAAAACCTCCTGAAGATGCAGCCGTCGCTGACGCAAGGCGCAGCCCTGATCCTGCCGGATGAGGCGCTCGATGCCGTCATGTATTCCTGCACCTCCGCCTCTGTCGTCATCGGCGACCGCAACATCGAAGCGGCGATCCACGCGTCCAAACCCGGCGTTCCCGTGGTGACGCCGACGGCTGCGGCGGTGAAGGGTCTGAAGGCGCTCGGCGCCAGGCGGATTTCGATGCTGACGCCCTATACGATCGAGACCAGCCGGCCGATGGCGGATTATTTCGCGGATCTCGGTTTTACGATCGACCGCTTCACCTGTCTCGGCCTGACGGATGATCGCGAAATGGCGCGGATCGCGCCGGATGAAATTGCCGCTTTCGCGCGCCAGGTGCTGGCGCCGCAATCCGATGCGCTGTTCATCTCCTGCACGGCCCTGCGCGCCGCTCAGGTCGCCGCCCGGATCGAAGTCGAGACCGGCAAACCCGTGGTCACCAGCAATCTCGCGACGGCCTGGGCTTGCCTCAGGCTTTGCGGCGATGATCGGCCGCGGCCCGAACTCGGTCAGCTGATGACCAAGCCTTATCGCGAAGGCTGAGATCATGGTGAGCGCTTTGTCTGTTACGCTGGAGGACATTCGTGCGGCGGCGCGGCGCATTACCGGCCGGGTGCTCGCCACACCGATCGTGCAGTCGGCATCGCTCGGCGAGATCGCCGGCACTCCCATCTGGCTGAAGCTCGAACATTATCAGACGACCGGCAGTTTCAAGTTGCGCGGTGCGACCAATGCGGTGCTGTCCCTGTCGCCGGAGCAACGCTTGCGCGGCGTCGTTGCAGCCTCGACCGGAAATCATGGCAGGGCGCTTGCCCATGCGGCGAAGGCGCAAGGTGCCGTCGCAACCATCTGCATGTCGCGGTTGGTGCCGGAGAACAAGATTTTAGAAATCCGCCGCCTCGGTGCCGATGTGCGCATCGTCGGACGATCACAGGACGAGGCGCAGCAGGAGGTCGACCGGCTGGTCCGTGAGGAGGGGCTGGTGATGGTTCCGCCCTTCGATCATCCGGTTGTTGTCGCAGGCCAGGGGACGCTGGGGCTCGAAATCATCGATGCCTTGCCGGACGCCGCGACTGTGCTGGTACCGCTCTCGGGCGGCGGCTTGGCGGCGGGCGTTGCCGCCGCCATCAAAGGCGTCAGTCCGAAGACCAAGGTGATCGGCCTGACGATGGAGCGGGGTGCGGCGATGAAGGCGAGCCTCGATGCGGGGTGGCCGGTGCAGGTCGAGGAGGTGCCGAGCCTTGCCGACTCGCTCGGCGGCGGCATTGGCCTCGACAATCGCGTGACCTTCGCGATGTGCCGCGAACTTCTCGACGGCGTCATCCTGCTGACGGAAACGGAAATCGCTGCCGGCATGCGCCACGCCTATTTCAGCGAACGCGAGATCATCGAAGGCGCGGGCGCCGTCGGCATCGCAGCGCTGCTTGCGGGAAAGATCAGCTCCCGCGGTCCCGTCGTCGCGATCCTGTCCGGGCGGAATGTCGACATGGAACAGCACCGCCGGGTGATCAACGGCGAGACGGCAATCTTCGGGGAGGGTGGGCCATGAGCCGGATGATCATTCTAACGGAAGCAGAATTGCGGAAGATCATCGCGCTCGATCGCGATGCGGTCGCCTGCATCGAGCAAGCTTTCGCAGCGCTTGCCACCAAGACCGTCGCCATGCCGCCGATCCTGCGGCTCGACATTCCGGAATATCGCGGCGAAGTCGATGTGAAGACCGCCTATGTGCCCGGCATCGAAGGTTTCGCAATCAAGATCAGCCCCGGCTTCTTCGACAATCCGAAGATCGGCCTGCCGAGCACCAACGGTATGATGGTGCTGCTGTCGAGCCGAACGGGCCTGGTGCAGGCGCTGCTGCTGGACAATGGCTATCTGACCGATGTGCGCACCGCCGCAGCCGGCGCCGTCGCGGCAAAACATCTGTCGCGGGAAAATGCCTCCGTAGCCGCCATCTTCGGAGCAGGCGTTCAGGCGAGGCTGCAGCTCGAAGCGCTGACGCTGGTGCGGCCGATCCGCGAAGCCCGGATTTGGGCGCGGGATGCCACCAAAGCGCAAGCCGCGGCAGCCGAACTCGCGGGAAAGCTCGGTTTTCCTGTCACCGTGACATTGGACTCCAGGGGTGCAATCGGCGGCGCCGACCTCATCGTCACCACCACACCCGCGGAAAGCCCGATCATTGAGGCCGGGTGGCTGGAACCCGGACAGCATCTGACGGCCATGGGCTCGGATGCGGAACACAAGAACGAGATCGATCCGGCCGCCATCGCCGGCGCCGGCCTCTATGTCGCCGACAGCCTGAAACAGACGCGGTGTCTGGGCGAGCTGCACCACGCAATCGATGCCGGCCTGGTCGCGATGGAAGAAGTCTTCGCCGAACTCGGCCAGATCGTTGCCGGCCAGGCGCAAGGACGGACGAGCGACCACCAGATCACCATCGCCGACCTCACGGGAACCGGCATCCAGGATACCGCCATCGCCACGCTCGCTTTTGCCCGCGCCGGCGCGGCGAATGCCGGGACCCCATTCGAAAGCTGACCGGCATTCGCCGGAGAAGGGAAGAAACATGACCCAGCCCAATTTGAAGTTTTCGCTCGGCGAATATGCCGCGCGGCTGGAAAAGACACGGCGCGCCATGGAGGCGAAGGGCGTAGACCTCCTGATCGTCAGTGACCCGTCGAACATGGCCTGGCTGACCGGCTATGACGGCTGGTCCTTTTATGTGCACCAGGCGGTGATCGTGCCACCGCAGGGCGAACCAATCTGGTTCGGCCGCGGCCAGGATGCCAGCGGCGCCAAGTTCACCGCCTATCTGAAGCATGACAACATCGTCGGCTATCCCGATCACTATGTGCAGTCGACCGAACGTCATCCGATGGACGTCCTCTGCGGGATCCTGACCGAACGCGGCTTCGGCAAGCTGACGATCGGCGTCGAGATGGACAATTACTGGTTCTCGGCGGCAGCCTTTGCGGCCCTGCAGAAGCACCTGCCGAACGCCCGCTTCGTCGACGCGACCGCGCTGGTCAACTGGCAGCGGGCGATCAAGAGCGAGACCGAGATCAAATACATGCGCAATGCCGCCCGGATCGTCGAAGCCATGCACGCGCGCATCTTCGACAAGATCGAAGTCGGCATGCGCAAATGCGATCTGGTCGCGGAAATCTATGACGCCGGCACCCGCGGCGTCGACGGCATCGGCGGCGATTATCCGGCGATCGTACCGCTGCTGCCGTCCGGCGTCGAAGCATCTGCTCCGCATCTGACCTGGGACGACCGGCCGTTGAAAAAGGGCGAGGGCACCTTCTTCGAGATTGCCGGCTGCTACAATCGCTATCATCTGCCGCTGTCACGCACCGTCTTCCTCGGCAAGCCGACGCAGGCCTTTCTCGATGCCGAAAAAGCGACGCTGGAAGGCATGGAGGCCGGTCTTGCGGTCGCGAAACCCGGAAACACCTGCGAGGACATCGCCAATGCATTCTTCGCGGTCCTGAAAAAATACGGCATCGTCAAGGACAACCGCACCGGTTACCCGATCGGCCTATCCTATCCGCCGGACTGGGGCGAACGCACCATGAGCCTGCGGCCGGGCGACCGGACGGAGCTGAAGCCCGGCATGACCTTCCACTTCATGACCGGCCTCTGGCTCGACGACATGGGTTTCGAGACGACCGAGAGCATCCTCATCACCGAGAGCGGCGTCGAATGCTTCGCCAACGTGCCGCGCAGACTGATGGTCAAGGATTGAGGTGTCATGAACGAGATTGGCTTGCGACCGTCGCCGATCAGCGCGACGGTGGATTTCGCCGCCGAGGGTGTCCAGCACGGCTTCCTGCGGCTGCCTTACAGCCGTGACGATTCCGCCTGGGGGTCGGTGATGATCCCGATAACCGTCATCCGGAACGGCAAGGGGCCAACGGCCCTTCTGACCGGCGGCAATCACGGCGACGAGTATGAAGGACCGATCGCGCTCTTTGATCTTGCCCGCACGCTGAAGGCCGAGGCGGTGAAGGGCACGGTTATCATCGTGCCGGCCATGAATTATCCGGCGTTTCAGACGGGAACCAGGACCTCGCCGATCGACAAAGGCAACATGAACCGCAGCTTTCCGGGCCGGCCGGACGGCACGGTGACGGAGAAGATCGCCGATTATTTCCAGCGTGTGCTTCTGCCGATGGCGGATATCGTTCTCGACTTCCATTCCGGCGGCAAGACGCTCGATTTTCTGCCGTTCTGCGCAGCCCATATCCTGCCGAACAAGCAGCAGGAGGCGCAGGCTTTCGACTTCGTGACTGCCTTTGCCGCGCCCTATTCGATGAAGATGCTGGAGATCGATGCGGTCGGCATGTACGACACCGCGGCCGAGGAGATGGGCAAGGTCTTCATCACCACGGAACTCGGCGGTGGCGGTACCGCGACGGCCAAAAGTGCGGCGATTGCCAAGCGCGGCACGATGAACGTTTTGCGCCACGCGGGGATCGTCGCGGGCGCTGTCGATGCCGGTCCGACGACTTGGCTCGACATGCCGGACGGCCGCTGCTTCTCCTTCGCGGAGGAAGGGGGACTGATCGAACCTGTCATCGATCTCGGTGACGCAGTCACTGACGATGCCGTCATTGCGCGCATCCATCCGACCGGGCGGACCGGGGTGGCGCCCCGCGAGATCCGCGCCGGAATGAGCGGCATTCTCTGTGCCCGGCATTTCTCGGGGCTGGTCAAACCAGGCGATTGCGTTGCCGTCGTGGCGATCGTTACAGGCTGAGGTGAACGGAGTTCCGGCGGCAGCTCATACGTCAAGCCGCTTTCTGCGGTCTTGACGCGCTGGCTCTCGCATCAACCTGGAAGCGGTTGACGACCCCTTCCAGCGTCTGCGTCTGAGTGCCGAGCGCTCGACAGGCCGAGGCGGTTTCGACGGCCATGGCCGCGTTGCGTTGCGTCACTTCATCCAGAGCATTGACGGAGGCGTTGATCTCGCCGATCGCCACCGCCTGTTCGGAGGACACCGAAACGATGCGGGCAATCAGGCCGGCGACCTGCTCGACCTGTCCTTCAATTTCCAGAAGCGCCTTGCCAGTGCGGTTGACAAGCTGCACCCCGCTGGAAACCTGAGCCGAGGATGTGGAAATCAGAGCCCTGATCTCCTTGGCGGCGTTGGCCGAGCGCATGGCGAGTTCGCGCACTTCCTGCGCCACGACGGCAAAACCCTTGCCCGCTTCGCCAGCACGGGCGGCTTCGACCCCGGCATTGAGCGCCAGAAGATTGGTCTGGAAGGCGATTTCATCGATGACGTTGACGATGTCGCCGATCTGCGACGACGAACCTTCGATCCTTTCCATGGCGGCGATCGCTTCGCGAACGACGGCGGCCGAATGTTCGGCGCTGGTGCGGGTCTCGGCCATCATGCCGGTTGCCTTGCCGGCATGCTCGGCGGCGTCTTTCGCCTTGACGTTCATCTCATCGAGCGCAGCCGTGGCCTGTTCGAGCATCGCGGCCTGCTGTTCCGTGCGCGACGCGAGACTCTCGGTTGCGCCCGTAATGCCGTCCGAGGAACTGCCCACTTGCCTGGAGGTCAGGGCGATCTCGGCCATCGAGGCGCAAAGTGCGTCCATGCTGTCGTTGAACTTGGCGCGCAAAGTCTCGTAGGCGGCGGCGAAGGGTGTGGCGATCCGGCAATCGAGATTGCCGTGTGATAGCTGGTCCAAGCCGTACGTCAGCTGATCGATCACCATTTCGCGGATCTGCTCGTCGGCGGCTTTTTCGGCCATCTGGCTGCGTTCGCGTTCAAATTCCGCATCGCGAAGCGCCGTCTCGCGCTTCTGCGCGCCCTCGCGTTCCAGCGCGTTGCGGCGGAAGACGGCCACGGCCTTGGACATGGCGCCGATTTCGTCGGAGCGGCTGGCATAGGGAACGTCTGTCGAATAATCGCCGTCTGCGAGGTTGCCCATATAGGCTTTCATACCGTCGAGCGGCACGATTGCCCGGCGACGCAAGAGATAGAGACCCACCAGCAACAGGCCGAATGAGCCGAAGCCCGCGGCACCCGCATAGATCGTCCAGGTGACGATTTCCGAGGCGGCATTGCGCTCCTCGCCCTTCAGGAAGGCATCGGAATTTGCGACAAGTTTCTCGACCGCATCCTGATGCGAATGAAAGGCGACGCGCAATTGCTCGATCGCACCATGCGCCTTGTCTTCATCCTTGGCGGTCAGGGCGGGAATGATCTCGCGGTTCATCACGTCCCAGAATACATCGCCCTTGGCGATGACATCGTTTTCAAGCTCGTCCTTCAAAGCCTGCGGCAGCCGGGTGGTTTTCCAATAGGCGCGGCGATCGTCGTAAGCAGCCTTGAGATTCGCGATCTTGGCCAGATTGGTATCGGTCAGTTCGGGAAATTTGCTCGCCTCGAAGGAGAGCATGTAGGACTCGACGACAAACAGCGGCGGCGGCAGAATATCGGCGATCAGATCCTTTCCGTAAACGACCTGTTCGTAAACCGGGCCATTGACCTTCAGCCGTTCGAGCGCCGATTGCTGCAATCCGATCGACATGAAGAGGCCGGCCGAAACGGCGACGCCAAACGCCACCAAACTGCGCGCAATAGTAAAGGCCAAGACCGTCTCCAAATAACTTATGGCCTCTCTTCTTCGAGACGCCTGATCTACGTGCAGCATTATTTCGCAAGAACGCTGAGATATGGTTAATTCTTTCGTTGGCAGGGGGTTGGCTCACCTGTGAAAGGCCGGTGCAACCGTCCAAAATTGGGGTGATGGCAAACAACGGCCACTTTGGTAGTAAGCCATTATCCGTCAACTCACTGGCCGGGATGCTGAGCGTCATATTTATCAGAAAGGAGATCAGTATGACCGAACCTCAGCTTGCCGTACGGAGTGCAAAGGCGCGTGATCTTGCGCGACGGCTTGCCCGCCGCGAAAATCGTTCAGTCGCCGAGATTGTCGAGCGGGCTCTCGAACACTATGAGATCTGTCAAGTCGGGCCAGAGCCAGCCATGTCCTTCTATGCCCGCCTTTCACCGCAAAGCGGGGCGGATCTCGATCTCGAAGCAGTCGTCGATGGAAGCCGCGAGATTCACAAGGGCATAAAGGTCTAAATTCTGGATTGGATCGTTCCGGTGAGAATTTAGGCCAATCGCATCAGCATTTCGTTGAGGTCGCCGATCTTGCGCAGCAGCTCGACCAATCTATCTGTATTGTCCTGGCTGAGCCGGCCGGTTTCGCCGCTGCTGTTCCAAAGCTGTTGGAATTCTTGGCTCATCTGGAGCGCGCTGTTCATTATGCCGATGATTTGCGCGCGGTTTTCCCAGGTTGCAACGACGGTTGGTTCGTCCATCTCGATCGAAATATCCGGTTCGCGTTCCAGCAAAAGCAATTTCTGATTCCTCTTGGGCGAAGATGACTTGGTTCGGATGGCGCCATCGGGTCGGCGGTGGGCCATCTCTGCAACTACGCGGGAATACGGTTCGACTTAAAAAGCGTTTGAAACGATTGGCTAGCGGGTATGGGGCGGACCCGTTAGCCAATCGGCAAACCCTTCCCGGAATCACCCAAAGCAGGATTCGCAGGAGCAATAAAATGGGAATATTTCCCATTTGTCAATGTGGGTGACAGCGTTTTCAGTGCGGAACCGGATCGGGGGGCGGCGACCCGGGAGGCCCCGAGCCGGGAGGCGGGCCGCCAGGGCCGGGTGGCGGACCTCGCCTGCCCGGATCGGGAAAATCGCCGCCCGGCCCGCCTCTGCCGAAAGGCGAGTGATCGGGCCCCGGTCCGTTCCCGGGACCATTCGGCGGGCGCGGACCAACGCCATTGGGACCAGGTCCGGGAAAGCCAGTCATTCTGCTCGAATCCCGCACGCCGATATCGACGAAGCCATGACCATCGGGGGAGAGTTGCATCGACCCGGAAGGCGCCGAACCTCCAGGTCCAGAACCCGCCATGCCTCTGTCCCCCGGCCGGAAGGTCTCGATGTTGACGGTACCGCGTTTCAGGCCCGGCACGACAGGTTCGGCCTGAATACGAGTGACGATCAATCGATCGGCAACCGCCTTCAGACGCACGAGTGTTTGTTTGCCGGCCAGATACCCATGCGTGCTTCCAAGCGAAAGGCCGCCGATCAGGACGTGATTGCCGCTCTTGACGAGGACACCACGGACATGGACGCCATCGGAAACGGAGCGGGGCTCGATGCGCCGGGCAATGATCGTGCCGTCAGGTTTGCGGATACCGAACACGGCAACCCGCTTGCCTTTCCGCAGGCCCTTCGTCGCCAAACCTGATGCGTCGACGGTTTGCGAAAGTATTCTTATCCCGGTCTTATCAATCCGGTCGATGCGGCCCTGGACCTCGCTGACGATCGTAATGCGGGCGGCGCGCTTGCCTGTGAGCAGCACCCGGGCGACATGACCGACCTTCATCGCGCTGGCGGGAACGCGTCGTCCATCGATCTCGATCGGCGTCGTGGCGCTGAACGGTATGTGGATATCGTTGACGATAATGCTGCCGAAACCCTGGATGGTCCCGACGATGCCGGTTCCGCCGATGCCGTGATCTTCGTTCTCGCCGCCTCCCTGAATGGAAAGACCGGACCCGCCGATTCCATGATCGCTGGTGCCGGTCGGCTGCGCGGCTGTCATCGCCGGTATCAGGACCTGAAGCGCAATTCCGCCCAGCAGAAACTGTCGTCTCGAGATCGTTGACGGGCTCATTCGTCCGCCTCCGTCTCGGAAGCGGCGTCTGCCTGAGGATCCGGCTCACGCTCCTCGGTCATGACGTAGAGGCCCGAGATCCAGCGGCTGCTGCCGCCCGGATCGTCCTTGATGGCCTGATGGGCGATCTTGTTGAGCTTGAGAAGCATCGCCATCCCTTCCTCGCGCGCGATTTCGTCGAGCCGGGCGGCGAGCGCTGGCGACATCCCATCATAATGAACGGCACGTTCGAAATAGGGAGGAGGGTCGTTCATCAGGTTCAGGACCGACGCCTGCACATGGTCACGAAGGTTGCGGGTAAAATAATGCCGGCGGGCTTCGTCGCCGGCATTGGGCACGATCGATGAAAGGTTGAGCCGGACCCAGCCGTTGTCGTCGACAACGACGATGCCCTTGTCCAGCCAGTCGTCGAGGATGGAGCGGGGATGGACGTCTTTGGTGATGTCGCTGACCAGGCTCTCGAATGAGGGAACACCATCGCTGGACGTCCGGGGCAAAGTGCTCGGCCTGTCCTCGGCATCGCAATAAAGCGGATCGGCAAGCCACCGCGCAAGGATGCGGCTCGTCTGCGAAACGCCCACGGTCAGGAACGATGGATCAAGCGCCAGTCCGCGCAGCCGGTTGACGTCCTTGCGGTGGATGCCTGTCAGCAGCGAGATGCGGCTATCCGTCTGCTGCTTGTTCGGCAGCGCGAATTCCTTCTCCGCCACCTCGATATAAAGCCGGCGAAGGACGACCGAAAAAGCGGTGAAGTTGAAGCCGGAGGCGAGAGCGAGTTTGACCAGCGGGCGGAGCACGCGGACCAGCATGGCCTGCAAGGTCTCTTCGGAGAACGGAAGCTTCGCGCGCGGCTTTGACATCAAGAAACACTCGGCCTGTGAAAGACCATTGCCGGCAGACTTCGACAATCGTCCTTGGTCTTCCCTATGGCAAAGTCCACACTGCCGCAACGCACAGGCGACAAGCAAGCCCGGTCCTTGCCATGCTCCCTGGCGGCGCGCGCACGATCGCGACGCCTTCCTGAAGGTATTTTTCTTATTCTATCAATGTCTTGTGTTCTCCGACTCGGGGGACAGCAAGGCGCCCTGGCGCCAGTCGATCAACCGGTCGATTCGAGCAATCTTGTGGAAAACCTCGAAGACGTCGAATGACGAGCCTTTCTCGATGTAGGAGGCCAGGAGCTCGCAAAGCTCGAAGATTTCGGGGGGCGTTCCCGTCATCTCTACACCGTCGTCGGTGAAAATCCCCGATCGCGGCCACGCCTGGGCCTGTTGCTCGTCGAGCTTGCTGCCGACGAAAGGGATCGTATTGATGATGCCTGAGGCAAGCGCAAAGGCGGCCTCAGCCACGATTTCGGAGCAGCTCGTGTTGGGCTCTCTCGTTAAGGCCGGTATTTGCAGCCGCTTGAATTCCCGCATTTTCAATCCGTCAGAGATAGTTGACCAGGCTCGGGCCCTGGAGTTTTGAGACGAGCGTGTAGGCCGTTTCCAGTTGCGTCTGCAGCTGGTTGACGAGCGTCGAAGCCTCATAGGCATCCACGCCCTGGAGATCGACGAGGTTTCCCTGAAGCAGGCTCGACTGGGCATCGAGCGCGTCATTTGCCTTTTCGACCCGTTCTTGCGAGAGGCCGAGCTGGCTTTGCTGCGTCACGATGCCTGAAGTCGCCTGCGCGGCATAACCGATCGCCTTCGATGCCACCGTGCTCTGTGCGTCGGCGCTGAGATCCTGGCCGAAGAGCGCGGAGACGACGACGGAGGCAAGCGCCAGATAACGCATGCCTTCGGAATTGGCGTTGGTGGACGAGGTGATGGTTTCCGAGCCGCTGATCCGGCTTGTCATGTCGGTGCTGGAAGCGGTCGACCAGCCTCCCGAAGCGTCCGTCCAGGCGCTTTCGGAAAACATCGGCTCGACGGTATCGGTGATGAAAGTGCCGATTTCCTCGCCGGTCAGATCGTTGACGTCTTTTCCAAGGCCGGTTGCATAATCGCCCAGCGCGGTCACGATCGCATCCGAGACCGTAGAGGACTGATCGGTCAGAGGCTGGCTGTCGAGGTTCGTTCCGCCAAACAGGAACTCGCCATTCACCTCGGTGTTCGCCGTCGAGATCAGCTGAGAAATCGTGGCGCCCGCCGTCTGCAGGGCAACGGCGATGCTGGTCGTATCCTGGCTCGCCTGGAGCGCTGTCAGGTTCGAGACCAGGCTATCGCCGGCATCCTTGAGGCTCGAAAGGGCGGTCTGCGATGCGTCCATGCGCAATCCGACGACGGCATTACTTGACTGGAACGAGGCGGCCTGGTCGATGGCGCTGGTCAGATTGATCGTTTTCGCGGCGCCGGCGCCAAGGGAGACGCCGATATCGGCGTAGGTTCCGGTCGTCGCCTCCGTCGAGGCCTGCTGCAGCTTGGTTTGGGACTGGCTGATGGTCAGACGCAGGACGTTCTGCATCGCCGATGACGAGACAAAAGAGGCTTTCATGACTAGCTCGCTATATCGAGGAGCGACTGGAACATCTCGTCGATGACGTTCAGGATCTTTGTCGCCGCTTTGTAGGATTGTTCGATATCGAGGAGGAGCGTCAGCTCCTCGTCGAGGTTGACGCCGGCCTCGTTGGAATAGGCCTCGTCGGAGCGCGATAGCGCCGCAGATGTGTTTTCGGAGGCCGCCGTCGCATCGCTGCGGTATTGTTCGAGCCAGCCGATCGAGGAACTGGCATAGTCCATCAGGCTTTGCGATGTGGAAAGACCGGCGTCGGAGGAGAACGAGCGCTGTTCCGTCAACGCCGTATACAGGGCGTCGAGATTGTCCGAGAAGCCGCTGTCGCCCGAGCTGTTGAGATCGGTGATGCCGCTGATCGTTCCGTCGCGCAGCTTCGTTGCATCCCCGCCCTCGCTGGTAACGACGGCAAGATTGACCGAGATCGAGGACGCGATGCCGGTGATATCGTCGGAATCCGAGGGTGTTCCTCCAGTTGCTCCGGCCGCCGTCGTCCAGACGAAAAGTGCGGGTGCGCTGGTGCTGCCGTCGGTTTCCGAGAAGGCCTGGACGAGGGACTTGGCGAGCTCGTCGAGCTGAGCCTGGAATGTCGGGGCGATTTCGTCGCGAAGCTGCAGCAGCGCCTGCAGGCTGCCCGAGGCACTTGTCGTCGATCCCTCGCCGGCGTCGAGCGCAACGCCGTCTATATAGACGGAATTGCCCTCCGTTCCGGCGACGTAGGTTGTCGTGGGCACGTATGTGACGGTGCGCGGTATGGTCTCGAACAGCACGGTGCCGTCAGAGGTGTAGAGCGCCATGTCGTTATTGTCGCGGACGGCGGTGGTCACACCGACGATCGAGGAGATCTGCTTCAGAAGCTTTTCACGCTCGTCGAGAGCCGAGGACGTATCGGCGCCCGTCGCTGTCGCCCCCTTGACCGCATTGTTGGCGGTTTCGAACTGCGACAATAGCGTATTCAGCGATGAGACCTGCGTGGCGATCTCCGCATCGGCATCGGCTCTGATCGACTGGACGCCGTCGCTTGCGGTATTCAGCGAATTGGCCAGATCCTGCGCGGCGGTGACAGCCGATTGCGCGGCGGTCGTGCTGCTCGGCGATGTAGCGAATGTCTGCAGCGCCTGCTGAAATGCCGAGAGATAAGTGCTCGGCGAGGTCTCGTAGTCATTGCCGCCCGTCAGCGACTTCAGGCTTTCGAGGCCGGTCACAAGCGTCTGCTGGGCGCTGTCCTTGGCGTTCGATTGCAGATACTGGGCCAGCAGCGCGGTTTCCTGCGCCCGGCTGATGCTGACGACCTGAGCGCCGGACAGAGACGTCGTTATCGACGCCTCGCGTCTGACATAGTCGGAATTTCCGACATTGGCGATGTTGGTCGAGACGACGCTGCTTTGCTGGCCGGTATTGTTGAAAATACTTTGGACGCTGTTCAAGGCGGAGGTAAGCGACATCTAGGCGCTCCCTTTATCGTTTCAGGTTGACGAGGACATCCATGATGTCGGAGCCGGTCTGAAACACCTTCGAATTGGCGGTATAGCTGCGCTGCGCCTCGATCATTTCCGTCAGTTCGCCGGCGAGATCGACGTTCGAACTCTCGAGGGCGCCGGACTGGATGGAGCCGAGCCCGTTCGTCTGCGGAAAGCCGGTGACCGTGACGCCGGACAATCCGTTGGCGCTGTAGACGTTGCCGCTGAGCAGCGTCAGATTGTCGGGGCTGGCGACCGTCGCAAGCGGGATCTGATAGAGCGCCTTCGTCGCGCCATTCGCATAGGAGACCGATACCACGCCGTCCGTCCCTATGGACACCGAGCTGACGGCACTGGCTGCCTGACCATCGGCAGAGCCCGTCGCCGAGAAGTCGGAGGCAAGCTGGGTGAAGTCCGAATAATCCATGGTGATCGTCTTTGCCGTGACCGGATCGACGATATCCGTGTCGGTCGCAGACGTCAGCTGGCCGTCGGCGTCGAAGGAGAGCGTCGCGACGCTCACCGCACTGGAGGAGTAGGGGAAGGACGTCGTGCCGCCGGTCGCTGCATCGGCATTGCGGTAAACCGAGACTTCCCAGGTGCTTCCAGTGACCGCGCCGGCTGAATCCGTCGTGACACCCGTCTTGGTGAAATAGTAGTCGTACTGGACGGTGCCGCCGAGGCTGTCATAGGCAACCAGCGACATCTTCTGCGTATCGTCGGTGACACCAGAGGAATTGGCGCTCGGCAGCGTCGTCGCATCCGTGACGACAATTGCCTCGGAATTCAGGTTGCCGCTGAAATAGGCGCTGGTCGAAGCGATCGCGCTCAAGCCCGATTGGGCGACGTTAACCGGCACCAGGCCGTCGAAACCGTTGACGACAACCGCCGGCACGCCGGAATCATAAGAATACCCCATAAGGGTGAAACCGGCGCTGTTGACCAGATTGCCGTCGCTATCGACCGAGAAGTCGCCGGCCCGGGTAAGAACCGGCGTGCCGTCGGGGCTTTGCACGATGAAGAACCCGTCTCCTGATATCGCCAGGTCGTAATCCGAGGTCGTATAGGAGATGTCGCCCTGTTCGGAAATCGCCTGGCGCACGGATGTCTGGACGCCGCCGGAATTGTAATTGCCTGAGGACGACGGCAGGACCAGCGACGAGAAGGAGGTGGAAACGGCTTTGTAGCCGACCGTGTTTGCGTTGGCGATATTGTCGGAAACCGTGCTCAGCCGGTTTGCCTGGGCGCTCATGCCTGAGACGGCGGTTTTCATACTTCCAAAAATGCTCATGGCTCAATCCTTAAAGGTTGGGGAACATGCCATGTGGCGACAGGCTTCCAGATCCCGGATTGCGGGCGCACGACATCGCTGGCGCCGGGCAAAGCCCACACCGGTCGATGATCTGATTGTCTGGACTGACCCCGTGATGGCGATAGGCGCTTCGGCTCATCCGTGCGCTGGTGTCGTGCGCCTATTGCGGCGCACCATTTGTTCGGCTGACGGCTATGGCGGCGTTCCTGCTAGAGCATGATGCCGAAAAGTGTGAGCGGTTTTCTTATGACATCATGCGCTAACTCTCTAATTTAGAACAGGATTCAGAATTTAGGCCGCCCGGGCCTAAAATCATCCTGGTCTAAACAACTAGGCGGTCGTCAGCCCGTGGCAGTGGACAATGAACCGGTGCCGGATGTGTCGAGCAGATCAAAGAGCTGGCTCGCCTGGCTTTCGGTGACGTCGTCCGGCCTACCGGCCATGAATTCGTCCAATGTCACGAGTCCGTCTCCATTCGTATCGAGATCTGAGAGCAGGGATGCAGACTGGTCATTGTCGGCGGGCGGCGGTGGCGGCGGTCCGTCGGGACGTTGCGATGACTGAGAGGACATGGCCTCGGTCAGCGCATCGACCGATAGGGACCCGGCGCTTTCGCTGTCGAAGCTATCGAAAAGCGTGCCGGCCTGATCTTCCGTCACATCGGACGGCCGGCCTGCGACGAACTCCGCCTTGCTCACCAGCCCGTCACCATCGGTATCGAGATCGGAGATCAGGGATGCAGACTGATCGTCGTCGGCCGGCGGCGGCGGTGGCGGTCCGTCGGGACGTTGCGATTGCAGGGCGGACATGTCCTCAGTGAGCGCATCGACCGATAGCGAGCCGGAATCTTCGCTGTCGAAGCTGTCGAACAGCGTACCGGCCTGATCCTCTGTCACGTCGGACGGCCGGGCTGCGACGAACTCGGCCTTGCTCACATAGCCGTCGCCATCGCTGTCCAACTGCGCAACGTCCATGCCGGCGCCGCCGCCCTGCTCTTGGCTGGAGCCGGACTGACCGGTGAGGCCGTTCATCGCCAGCGACATCAACTGGGCCATGAGTTTCTCGGCACTGTTGGTCGTGTCTTCGTCGGACTGCTGGCTTGTGGTTGATTTTTTTGCCGAAACCGTATTACAGGATAGGATGTCCTGGGATGCGGATGTCGAGCTCTTGCTATAGGAATAGGAAGAAATTGATGTTGCGGCCGAAATGGTCGTCATAAGCGCTCCATCGCTAGAGGGTGGGGATGCAACGCATTACAGAACTTATGAGTTCTCTAAATCGAAATTGCTAATGCCACAACCGAAAAAATCATCCCTCAGAAATCGCAGTCCGCTTTTCAGGCTCGTCGGCATGCGCTTCGGTAAGGCGGTCTAGATCGTCATGGATGGTGTCGACGAGCCCGCAGATGAGCCGCGCAAGCGAGGCCGGCCGAAAGTCTCCAGCGATGAGGACAAGCGGGCACATATCGTCGAAATCGCTCGCCGTGTTTTTGTAAAATGCGGCTATGCCGGAAGCACGACCGCGGTCGTCGCCACGGAGGCAGGCGTTTCGAAACAGACGCTCTACAAACTGTTCCAGAGCAAGGAAGAGCTGTTTGCCGCCGTCGTCGGCGCGCATCGGCGCATGATGCTCGATCTGCCCAGGCCCGCGGAAGATCTCTCGATCGCCGAGAGCCTCGAACGTATCTTCATGATCGACATGGATGAGGAGAAGGACGCGGATCGTGCCGGTTTCCTGCAGCTCGTCTTTCGCGAGGCGGCTCAGTTTCCTGAGCTTGTCGACATTCTGCAGCATGAAGGCATGCTTGCCAGCCGCCAACACCTTGCCGACTGGTTGAACGATCGCCGGGCCGAAGGCAGGTTGGCGCTCGACGACCCGGCAAGCGGCGCCCGCATGCTGATGGACATGATCTTCGGCGGTATGGGCCCGCCGGAAGGGCGGGCCCAGGCGTGGCCCGATCGGGCAAGGCTGCTTGCCCATCTTCGCCGTTGCATCGCCATCTTTGCCGCTGGCGTCGGCGCCGCCTGAAGCGCATCGCATTTT
Organism: Rhizobium sp. NZLR1b; assembly: GCF_019685155.1. NCBI lineage: Bacteria > Pseudomonadati > Pseudomonadota > Alphaproteobacteria > Hyphomicrobiales > Rhizobiaceae > Rhizobium > Rhizobium sp. NZLR1b. Next base: position 210,366 of record NZ_JABDWC010000001.1, on the reverse strand, counting down.
TCAACTTCCAATTCCGCATCAGATGAATTATAGAACTATGGAGTTCTATTAAATTGATTCGGCCACATGGACGTGGCTGTGCTTCGCCATGATCGGCGCCGACATTCCCGCAGAGATGAAAAGTTCCCCCGTGATTGCCGGCAGGCTTTCGCGCGGCGCCGCCGTGCTTAAAGCATGTCGCCCGGAAGTGTGCAGCGGTTCCGGGATAACGACATGCATAAAAACAGAGGACTAAAGCGCGTCGCATGAATCAAGTTTGATGCGACGCGCTTTAGCGCAAATCCAGCAAAAGCCGCAGAGCGATTTTGCGTTCGGAAACGCGTAAAAACCAGAGGTTAGAGGGACAAACGTTGGTTTCCACTTATGTAAGCTACCTCTCGGTCGCTCGAAATCTCGGCGCCAGTCTTTCGAACGTCGCATCCCAGGCCACGGTTGCCCGCGACAGCGCCTATTACAAGGAAAACATCGGCAAGGTCACGACGGTCGATGACTTCATGGGTGATTACAAGCTCTATTCCTATGCCATGAAGGCCTACGGGCTCGACGACATGACCTATGCCAAGGCCTTCATGAAGAAGGTGCTGGAAAGCGACCTCAGCGATTCATCGAGCTTCGCCAACAGCTTGAGTGACAGCCGCTATGCCGAGTTTGCAGCCGCCTTCAAATTTTCCGGCGAGACGAAGACGGCGCAATCGGACGTGCAGCGGGACAATCTGCTCGATGCTTATGAGACGTCCTTCGACACCGAGGCGGACGACATCGCGGATGAGACGGATTATTTCGAAGAGAATATCTCGTCGATCACCTCCGTCGATGATTTCCTGTCGAGTTCGAGGCTGAAGAACTATGCGCTGACGGCCTTCGGTCTCAGCACCGACTATACCTCAAGCAGCTTCTTGAAGGAGGTTTTGACGAGCGATCTCGACGATCCCGACAGTTTCGTCAACCAGCTCGGCGACGACGTCTATGTCAGCCTGGCAAAAGCCTTCAACTTCAACGAGGACGGCTCGACCGACGGCGACGTGATGTCGGAAGATCAGATCTCGCTGATGACGAGTGGGTATGCGGTGGCCTCGTCGACCACTGCGTCTTCGGACACCGGAGAGGCCTATGACACCTATTTCGCTGCAGAAATTGGAAACGTCACCTCCGTCGATCAGTTGATGAGCGACGATAAGCTGGTCGGCTATCTCAGGATCGCCTACGGGCTGACCGACGACGAATCCGACACTTTCATTTCCGCGGCGCTGAAAAGCGCCGACATCGCCGACGCGATCGGCCTGTCCGATTTGCACGACGCCTTCAATTTCGATGAAGACGGCGCGCTTGCCGATGGCGACACCGCCCAGACGTCGGAACAGACCGCCACGACCACGGCAGCCTTCGATGAAAATTACCAGGTGCTGGTCGCCAATACCAGCACGGAAGACGCCACCGACAACTATACGACGCGCATCGCCAGCGTTACCTCGATCGATGATTTCCTCGTATCGAATGCCGATGACGACGATGACGACAACGACGATCTCCCGGAAATGTGGGAAATGGCGTTGCGCGCCTATGGCATCGATTCCACCGAGGTTTCGAGAAGCGAGGTCCGGAAGATACTCGAAAGCGATCCAACGGACGCCAAAAGCTATGTCAACAGCCTGAACGATGACCGGTTCGTCGCCTTTCGCAAAGCCTTCAACTTCGACAGCGACGGCGACGTCACCGTTCCCTTGCAGGCCATGTCGGAATCCGTCGTCGACGACTATGCCGCCTATTACAAGCAGAACAAGATCCGCTACCTCGAAGGGAACGAACTGACCGAGGCGACCGATGCGGCGGATGACGAGATCAGCTATTTTCGCGAGCAGATGGCGACGATCACCACGGCGAGCGAATTTCTGGCCGACGATCGCCTGGTTTCCCTGGCGCTCGAGGCCAAGGGGCTCGACCCTGACGATGTCACGTCGGACGAATTGGAGAAGATGTTTTCTTCCGATCTCGACGACGAAGATAGTTATGTCAACAAGCTGGACGACAATCGTTTCGCCGAACTCGTCGGCTCGTTCAATTTCGACCAGGACGGCAATATTTCCACCGATCCCACCGGGACGGTGCAGCAGCGCGGCGATGTGCTCGACACCATCGACTCCTATGTCAGGCTGACGCTTGAGGACGATCAGGGCGATAGCAACACCGGCGTGCGCCTCGCGCTCTATTTCCAGCGCAAGGCGCCGGAGATTTCGAGCGCCTATGACATTCTGGGTGACAGCGCGCTCTTCGAGTTTTTTACCACGACCTTCAACCTGTCCAGTTATGTCTCCAACATGGACGTCGACAAGCAAGCCGAGATGGTCAACAATTTCATCGACATCAAGGATCTGGCGGATCCTGACAAAGTCGACGATCTGATCAAACGCTTCACCGCCATGTATGATGTCGCCAACGGCACCGGCACCACGTCGACAGCACTTTCGATCCTCACCGGCTCAGCGACGATAAGCTCTGACACGCTGCTTGCAATGGCGCAGTTGAAAAGCGGCTGAGTGATCTTTACTCCCCGGTTCGTGAGGACCCGCCCACATCAAGATTGGCTGTCTGCCAGACGTTCGCGGCGTCGCGAAGGACTTGGCAGCGGGATGAATTGCCTGCCTCGACTTGCCGGTTGATAGGCGCCGGCACCTTCAGGGGCGCCGGTGCCTCGTGGGTTTTCGTATTGACCGACTGAAGCGTGATGGCGATCAGCTGCAGCTTGTCCTTGAGTGACCGGATATTCCCGGGCGCATGCGCTTTGAGGTAGCTGATCGGCTTGACATGCGCCGACAGCGTCCTGCGGTAACGCCCTTTGGCCCAGAATATCGAACGCCCCAGGCCTGGCCTGGAGAGGCTCCGATTTCCATCTCAGGCGCGGCCGCTTTTTTCACGAAACCTCTGCGAAAGAGAATGTCATTTCTTATAACGAAGTTTGTCTACTGATTTTATAGATTATACTTTGCAACCAGCGATCGGCTCGTGATGTCATGACCTATCTCCTCAGTCTTCTCGACAAAAGTCCGATCGAACAGGGTTTCACCGCTGCGGATGCGTTGCGGACGACGGTCAAGATTGCTGCCCGAGCCGAGGAACTCGGTTATCACCGTTTCTGGGTGGCCGAGCATCATAACATGTCCAATCTGGCGAGCTCGGCGCCGGAAGCGCTGATCGCCTACCTTCTCGCCAGGACCTCGAAAATCCGTATCGGCTCGGGCGGCGTCATGCTGCAGCATTACAGCGCCTACAAGGTTGCCGAGACCTTCAATCTTCTGGCATCGCTTGCACCCGGCCGCGTCGATCTCGGTGTCGGCAAGGCGCCGGGCGGCTTTCCGCTTTCGACACGCGCGCTGCAGCTTGGCGTCGATCCGGCAAGCAAACCGGATTTTGCCAGCCAGCTTTCCGATCTTAACACCTATCTCGCAGCCGACCCGAATTACGAGGGTGCGCAGGCGACCCCTTTCCCGCCCACCGCTCCCGAACGTTTCCTGCTCGGCGCCAGCGTCGACAGCGCCAAACTTGCTGCCGAGAAGGGCTGGGAACTGGTTTTTGCCGGTCACCTGAACGGCGATCCCGACAATCTGCGCAGGACCTTTGAGGCCTATGAGCAGGCATCCGGCGGCAAGCGGCCGATCCTGGCGCTCGCAGCCTTTGCCGCCGAAAGCGAGGATTATGCCCGCGAGCGCGTCGGCAATCTGCGCATCGTCAAGGTGTTTCTGCCGAACGGCCAGACCGTCAATGTCGGCAGCGAGGAGCAGGCGGCTGAATTTGCCCGCCAGGCCGGCGTCACCGATTACCGCATCGAGGAGAAGGTGCCGAGTGTGCTGCACGGCACCGCAACGCAGATCCGCAAGGAATTGGACGAGTTTCACCGCCGCTACGGCGTCAACGAATTCGTGCTCGACACGCCGGCGCTTTCAACCGCCGAGCGCCTGGCCTCCATCGAGCTGCTCGCCGAGGAGCGGCTTTCCCTCGTCGCCTGACCGTTTTCAAGGAGATCGATCCCATGGCTCAGAAACACGTCACGTTCGGCATCATGCTGCAGGGTCCCGGCGGTCACATGAATGCCTGGAAGCATCCAAGCGGGCCGGCGGATGCCAGTGTCAATTTCGACTTCTTCGTCACGACGGCGCGTAGCGCGGAGGCGGCCGGCATCGCTTTCGCCTTCGTCGCCGACGGGCTCTATATCAACGAGCAGTCGATTCCGCATTTCCTCAACCGCTTCGAGCCGATCGCCATTCTCTCGGCGCTGGCGGCATCGACCTCGAAAATCGGTCTCGTCGGCACGGTCTCGACCTCCTACAGCGATCCCTTCACCATCGCCCGGCAGTTCGCTTCGATCGACCTCATCAGTGGCGGCCGGGCAGGGTGGAACGCGGTGACCTCGCCGCTCGAGGGCTCGGGGCGCAACTACAGCCGCGAACATCCCGAACATGAACTGCGCTACGAGATCGCCGAGGACTATATCGATGCGATCAAGGGTCTGTGGGATTCCTGGGACGACGACGCCTTCGTCCGCAACCGCGAGACCGGCGTCTTTGTCGACAAGACCAAGATGCATCGCCTCGACCATAAGGGCCGCTTCTTCCGCGTCGAGGGGCCGCTCAACATCGGCCGTTCGAAGCAGGGTCAACCGGTCGTCTTCCAGGCGGGCGCTTCGGATTCCGGCATCAGGCTCGCCGGCAAACATGCCGATGCCGTTTTCACCAATGGCGGGCCTATCGAGGAGGCGCAGGCCTTCTACCGCCAGCTCAAGGACAGCGTGATTGCGCATGGCCGCCCGGCGGCGGAGGTCGGCATCTATCCCGGCATCGGCCCGATCGTCGGGAAGACGGCCGAGGAAGCGGAAGCCAAGTACCAAGCGATCCGCAACCTCGTCACTATCGAGGAGGCGCTGCTCTATCTCGGCCGCTTCTTTGATCATCATGATTTCGCCGTCTATCCGCTGGACGAGCCGTTCCCCGAACTTGGCGATATCGGCAGAAACAATTTCCGCGCTACCACCGACCGCATCAAGAGGACGGCGCGCGATAAGGGCCTGACGCTCCGCCAGGTCGCGCTTGATTCCGCGACGCCGCGCACCGCCTTCATCGGTACCGCGGAGCATATCGCCGACGAGATCATCCGCTGGGTGGACCATGGCGCTGCCGACGGCTTTATTCTCGGTTTTCCCGTCATCGCCGAGGGTTTCGCCGACTTTGCCGAATACGTCCTGCCGATCCTCACGGAGCGCGGTTATTTCGATCCGGTCCTGAAAGGCGAGACGCTGCGCGACCATTTGGGTCTGCCCTTCCGCGAAAGCCGGTATGCGGCCGGTGCGGACCGCCTCGAGCGCGGAAAGGCCGTCGGCGCCTGAGGCGCTGACGAACCGTCATGGACATCATCGCTCGGAACCCGCGCAGCAACGATCCGGTCGAAAAGGGCATCGCCGCCTATCTCGACGAGATCATCGCGCTTCGCCACGATCTGCACCAGTATCCGGAGCTTGCGTTCCAGGAACTCAGGACCAGCAAGCTCGTGGCATCCCGCCTTTCCTCCTGGGGCTACGAGGTGGCGACGGGCATTGCCGGCACCGGCATCGTCGCCACCCTCAGGCGCGGCGACGGCAGGAAGCGGATCGGCATTCGCGCCGACATGGACGCGCTGCCGATCGAGGAGGCAACCGGTCTTGCCTATGCCAGCAGCAATCCCGGCGTCATGCATGCCTGCGGCCATGACGGGCATACCTCGATCCTGCTGGCGGCCGCCCGTTATCTCTCAGAGAGCGGTAATCTCAGCGGCACGCTCAGGCTGATCTTCCAGCCCGCCGAGGAAATCGGCGCCGGCGCACGCAAGATGATCTCGGAAGGCATGTTCGAACGGTTTCCTGTCGATGCGGTCTTCGGGCTGCATAACTGGCCGGGTGTGCCGACGGGGCAATTCGGCTTCGTCACCGGTCCTGCCATGGCTTCGGTCGATCAGGCGGTGATCAAGATTGTCGGCAAGGGCGGCCATGGCGCGGAACCGCACCGCGCCGTCGATCCGGTGCTGGCGTCCGCCTCCTTCATCACCGCCCTGCAAAGCGTGGTCTCGCGCAATGTCGATCCGCAGGACATGGCGGTTGCCACCGTCGGCTCGATCCATGCCGGCTCCGCCTCGAACGTCATCCCTGAGAGCGTGGAGATGAAGCTCACCATGCGGGCCTTCAGCGAGACGGTTCGCCAATTGCTGCAGGAGCGTATTCCAGCCCTTGCCCGCGCCCAGGCCGAAAGCTTCGGCGCCGAAGCGGACGTGAATTATCGCCTCGGCTTTCCGGCGTTGGTCAATCACGCCAAGGAAACGGCATTTGCCCGTGATGTCGCACAGGACGCACTCGGTCTGGCGGCGATCGAGAAGGATTTCCGGCCGAGAACCGCGAGTGAGGATTTCGCCTTCATGCTGAAGGCCAATCCCGGCAGCTACCTGTTCGTCGGCAATGGCGACAGCGCTCCCCTCCACAGCGCCCACTATGATTTCAACGACTCGGTCATTGCGCCTGCCGCCCGCTACTGGGTGCGGCTCGTTGAGGCCTTCCTCACTGATGACAACGGGTGATGAACGATATGAGCGATACGTTTCTCTATACGAGCCCTCTCGACCCCCGCGCCAAGCCGCTGATCGATGAGTTGATCCACGAATATGACAGCCGCTACGGCACCTATTTCAATGCCGAAGGTGCAGCGGCCGAGCTCAATCGCTATCCCTCCGAAGCCTTTGCGCCGCCGCACGGCAACTTCCTCCTGTTGATGCGGAATGGTCAAACCATCGGCGGCGGCGCCTTCAAGCAGTATGACGAGCGCACGGCCGAGTTCAAACGCATCTGGACGCGCTCCGATCTGCGCCGCCAGGGCCTTGCCCGCAAGGTGCTGGTGGAACTGGAGGCCCAGGCCGCCCGCCAGCGCTATGCCCGCATCTATCTTACGACCGGCTTTCGCCAGCCCGAGGCAGTCGGCCTCTATCTGACCTATGGCTACACCGCTCTCTTCGACACTGCTGTCGATCCCGAGATCTACAAGAGCCTGCCCTTCGAGAAGGACATCACCCATCTCGCTCAGCCGGCTCCCGAAAACGAAGCGGCCGAGCCACGCCTGCGCGTCGCCAGCGCAAATCACTGAAAGCGGCAAAGACCGACAATCATAAAAGGGAAGCACAATGGCACTGACGACGGATTTCGTGGGCATCGACCCCGGCAGCAGGACGGCAGAACCGAAGCAGGATCACTCCCGTTACCGCATCGTACCGGCGCGCCATCCCGGCCAGCTCGTGGGCACGATCTTCGCCGCCTTCGTCATCATCGCCGTGCTTTATTCCACCTTCACCAATCCACGCTGGGGTTGGGGCGTCTTTGCCGAATGGTTCTTTGCCGAACCGGTGCTCGTCGGCCTCGGCAGGACACTGCTTTTGACCGCGCTTGCCGCCATATCCGGTTCCATTCTCGGAACGGCTCTGGCGCTTGCCCGCGTTTCCAGGTCGCCGCTGCTTTCCGGTCTCTCATGGGGCTATATCTGGCTACTGCGCTCGATCCCCGTCATCGTGCTGCTGCTGATACTGAACAATCTTGGCTACCTCTACGAGACGATCAAGATCGGCATCCCTTTCACCGATACGGTCTTCATCGACTATCCGACGGTGCAACTGCTGACGCCCTTTGCCGCTGCCTTCCTCGGCCTCACGCTCAACCAGTCGGCCTTCTTCGCCGAGATCGTGCGCGGCGGCATTCTTTCGGTGGATCATGGGCAATTGGAGGCTGCAGCCGCACTCGGCCTGCCGCACCGCCGCCAGGCCTTCCGCATCGTACTGCCGCAGGCCATGCGCTCCATCCTGCCGACAGGCTTCAACGAGCTCATCGGATTGGCGAAGAGCACATCCATGGTCTACGTGCTGGCGCTGCCGGAACTCTTCTACACGGTCCAGGTGATCTACCGCCGCAATCTCGAAGTCATTCCGCTGCTGATGGTCGCGACCGTCTGGTATCTGATCATCATGACGGTGCTGTCGGTTGCCCAGCACTATATCGAACGCTATTTTTCCAAAGGCGCCGTGCGCAATCCGACGCCGCTTCCCTTTCAGGCATTTTTCGCGCGCTTCCGGCGTCCGCTGCCTGTCCTCGATACGGCGATCGACACCGTGCGCAAGATCGGCTTTCAGGATGCGGCGGCCCTGCGGGCCGCGGGCGGCGCGGTGCGCATCCACGGTATCTCGAAGAGCTTCGGTTCGCTGAAGGTGCTCGATGACATCGAGCTCAGCCTGCCTGCCGGCAGCGTGACCGCCATCCTTGGCCCGTCCGGCTCCGGCAAGTCGACGCTTTTGCGTGCCATCAATCATCTGGAGCGTGTCGATGAGGGCTTCATCTCCGTCGATGGCGATTTCGTCGGCTACAGCAGAAAGGGCGATACGCTCTACGAACTCAAGGAAAACGAAATTCTCAAACGCCGCGCCGATATCGGCATGGTCTTCCAGAACTTCAATCTCTTCCCACATCTGACCGTGCTCGAAAACCTCATCGAGGCACCGATCCAGGTTCGCGGCATCGGCCGCGAGGAAGCGGTGCAGCTGGCGCAGGAGCTGCTCGCGCGCATCGGGCTCAGCAACAAGATCGACGCCTATCCACGCCAGCTCTCCGGCGGCCAGCAGCAGCGTGTGGCGATCGCCCGCGCACTGGCGCTCCGCCCTAAGGTGCTGCTCTTCGACGAGCCGACCTCGGCGCTCGATCCCGAGCTCGTCGGCGAAGTGCTCGATGTCATCAAGGAGCTTGCCCGTACCGGCACGACGCTCGTCATCGTCACCCATGAGGTTGGCTTTGCCCGCGAAGTCGCCGACACCGTCGTCTTCATGGACAGTGGCCACATTCTGGAGGCCGGCCCGCCGGCGCGCATCTTCAACAAAGCGGAACATCCCCGCACGCGCGAATTCCTCGCCAAGGTTCTCTAGCGCCCGACAGCGCTGGCGAAATGCCGGGCCGCGACGGGCTGCACCGGCCGACTGACAACAACCACAACTTAAAAATGAAAATGGAGACGGGACATGGCATTTGCAGATAGAACAAGGCTTCTCATAGCAGGGGCCGTCACCATCGCCGCACTCGGTTTCGGTTCGGCTCAGGCGCAGCAGAAGTTCGATCTCAGCCCCGAGCAGCCGAACCGGCTGCGGGTCGAGAAGAACGAGAAGCGCGTTGACGAAGTCAAGGGCTTCAAGTTCGTCGAAAACGGCGCCTTTACCGTCGGCATCAGCTCGAGCGGCAATCTGCCGCTGCATGATTATGCCTCCGATTCCAAGACGGTCATCGGCTATGACGTCGATCTAGCGCAGGCCATCGCCGACAGCCTCGGCCTGAAGCTGGAACTGGTTTCCGTTGCCTGGGCCGACTGGCCGCTGGGACTGACGTCGGGCAAGTTCGACGCGGTGATCTCGAACGTGACCGTCACGGAAGAGCGCAAGCAGAAATTCGACTTTTCGACCTACCGCAAGGACGAGCTTGGCTTCTACGTCAAGGCCGACAGCCCGATTACGGCGCTCAAGCAGCCGAAGGATATTGCCGGCCTGAAGGTCATCACCGATGCCGGAACCAACCAGGAGAAGATCCTGCTGGAATGGGACCGCGAGAACGTCGCGGCCAGCCTAAAGCCGATCGAGGTGCAATATTATGACGACGACGCGGTCAAGGATCTCGCCGTCCAGTCCGGCAGAGCCGACGCGGTCTTCAGCGTCAACGCGACGCAGGCCTACTCGGCGCGCATCAATGGCAAGACCAAGCTCGTCGGCACCGTCAGCGGCGGTTGGCCGATCACTGCCGAGATTGCGGTCACGACGCGCAAAGGCAGCGGTCTGGCGGCTCCCTTGACCGATGTTGTCAACGACCTGATCGCCAGCGGAGCCTACAAGAAGATCCTCGATACCTGGAATCTTGGCCCCGAGGCGATCGACCAAGCAAAGACCAATCCTCCCGGCCTGCCGAAGAGCGGCTCCTGACATTGCCCGACGGGCTGGCGTTCAAACGCCGGTCCGCCGCTGCTTCTCAATGCAAACGGAGAGATATCGAACGTGACGATTTTTTCGACAATCCGCGCCTTGCTGCTTGCGGCGCTGACGTCTGCCTTGGCCGGCTTCGGGGCGGCCCATTCAGCCGACGATTTCGACCTCAGCCCGCAACAGCCGGGCAGGCTGCATGCCGCCAGGAACGAGGCGGCGATCACCGCGATCCCGAAGCACTTCAAGTTCGTCACGCCAGGCAAGTTCACCATCGCCGTCAGCCCCGGCGGTGCTCCGCTTGGCACCTATGCCACCGACGCCAAAACCGTAGTTGGGGCAGATCCCGACTATGCCTATGCCATCGCCGACAGCCTTGGCCTGACGCTGGAAATCGTGCCCGTCGCCTGGATCGACTGGCCGCTCGGCCTCACCTCGGGCAAGTATGATGCCGTCATCTCCAATGTCGGGGTCACCGAGCAGCGCAAGGAGAAGTTCGATTTCTCCACCTACCGCCAGGGACTGCACGGTTTTTTCGTGAAATCCGACAACCCGGTCATCTCAATCAAGGAACCCAGGGATGCGGCGGGCCTCAGGATCATCGTCGGTGCCGGCACCAACCAGGAGCGCATTCTACTGAAATGGAGCGACGAGGATGTCACCGCGGGGCTGAAGCCGATCGAACTGCAATATTACGACGACGAGGCGGCAAGCCTTCTCGCACTGCGTTCCGGCCGGGCCGATGTCATCGTCCAGCCGCACGCCGAGCTCGTCTTCATCGCCGCGCGCGACAAGAACATCAAGCGCGTCGGCACGCTGAGCGCCGGATGGCCTGATCGTTCCGACGTCGCGATCACCACCCGCAAGGGAAGCGGGCTCGCCGATGCGCTGACCGTTGCCACCAATGGCCTGATCAACAACGGCACCTACGCCAAAATCCTCGACCACTGGCATCTCTCCGAGGAAGCCCTGCCGGCATCCGAGACCAACCCGCCCGGCCTTCCAAAATATTGATATCGGATAGCACCTGTGGAAGGGACGACATGAGCCCCGGCAATATATCCATCAGCCATATAGGCTTCCTCACTCCCGGCAACTATATCACCGACGATCCGTTGTCGGGATTGGAGCAGACGCTCCAGCAACTGCAATATGGCGAGGAGTTGGGCTTCGACAGTGCCTGGGTCCGCCAGCGGCATCTTGAGCCGGGCATCTCTTCCGCCAGCGCCTTCCTGGCGGCGGCGACCCAGCGAACCAGCCGGATCGAACTCGGAACCGCGGTCATTCCGATCGGCTATGAAAGCCCCTACCGGCTGGCCGAAGATCTCGCCACCGTCGATATTCTGTCGCGCGGCCGGCTGAATATCGGCGTCAGCGCCGGCCGGCCGCTGCATGCCGACCTGATTGCCCCGCTCGTGTTCGACGGTGACTGGACGGGCTACGATTTCTCGCATGATCGCGTGCTGCGCTTTGCCGACAATCTGCGCGGCACTTATCTCGGCGACGAGCAGACTTTCATCAAAACGCCTTTCGGGCAGCAGCGGCCGCGCCTGCAGCCCTATGCCAAGGGCCTGATTGACCGGATCTGGTATGGCGGCGGGTCGCAACGCTCGGCCGAGTGGGCCGGCCGCAACGGCTTCAACCTGTTGACCGGCAACGTGATAACGGGTGAGGGGACGGATGATTTCTTCGTCGCTCAATCCAGATTGATCAAAACCCATCGCGCCGCCGGAACCGCGCGGCGCGTCGCGCTCGCCGCGTCATCGTGCCTTTCGACAATGCCGACGCGGTCACGCGCCGCCGCTACCGGGATTATGCCGAGGGCCGCCATGAACGGACGCTTTCGCCCCAGGGCGAACGGCGGACCTTGTTCGCCCGCGATGTCATCGGCACGTCGGACGAGATATTGGAGCAGCTTTTCGCCGATCCGATCCTGCCTGACGTCGGCGAGTTGCGGCTGGAGCTTCCTTACGAGTTCGAGCACGAGGAATATCGCCAGATCCTCCACGACTTCGTGACAACAATCGCATCGGAACTCGGATGGAAAGCGCAGCCGGAAATTCAGGCCGCTTCCTGAAGGCCATCGAGCCGATGCCCTATTCGACGCCAGAACGATCATCTACGAGGAACGCCATCAGTGGCCAGAACGATAGAATACTTCTTTTCGATTGGGTCCCCCTGGTCCTACATCGGCTTCGACGCCTTCACCGAACTTGCCGCAGAGAACGACGTCGTCATCACGCCCTATCTGACGACGGTGGTCGAGGAAAATGGTGGCATCTTCTCACGCAACCGTCCGGAGATCCGGCGCGCCTACTGGACGCGGGACCTCAAACGCTGGGCGCGCGTGCGCGGCAAGGATTTGCGGCTCGAACATCGCCCGGAGCTCAGCGATCCGACGCCGGCCTCCCTCTTCGTGATTGCCGCCTATCTCGACGGGCAAGATTGGATCGGCGTTACCAGGGCCTTGCAGCATGCCTTCTGGAGCGAGGCGAGAGATATCGGCAAGCCCGATGTGCGCGAGGCGATCGTTGCCGCAGCGGGTTTCGATGGCGCAGCGCTTCTCCGGCGGCAAGCCGACGACGATGTCCAGAATAAATGGTCGGCAGACCGCGTGCATGCGCGCGACAGCGGCGTCTTCGGCTTTCCCACCTATGTCTATCATCGCGAGATTTACTGGGGGCAGGACAATTTGCCTTTCCTCGAACGTCATCTTCGCGGCGACAGGCCTTAGGTTGGATCATCAAGACGAATGTTTTTTCAACCGAGCGCCGAACGAGAGACGCCCATTCCTTTAATCCAGTAATTTTATAGACAATATTTGAAGCAACCATAGAGAGGAAAAACCATGTCAGGTTTCAAACTCGTCGGCATCGCCGGCAGCTTCAACCGTCCGTCGAAGACACTGGCACTTGTTCGGCATGTCGCCGACCGCGCGAGCCTCCGATACGGCTTTGCGAGCAAGACCTATGATCTGCACGATCTTGGTCCGTCGCTCGGCCGCGCCTTGTGGCGCAAGGACCTCGACGAGCAAGCCAGGCGTGTCGTCGACGAGATCGTCAAGGCCGATGCTTTGATTATCGGCTCGCCGACCTACAAGGGTTCCTATCCCGGTCTGTTCAAACACCTGATCGATCTGATCGACCCGCAGGAACTTCGGGGCAAGCCGATCATCATCACGGCGACGGGTGGCGGCGACCGACATGCATTGATGGTCGAGCATCAACTTCGGCCGCTGTTCGGTTTTTTCATGTCCCATACGCTGCCGACGGCTGTTTATGCGTCCGATCGCGATTTCGCGGATTACGCGGTCTCATCAGAAGCGCTTTCGAGCCGCATCAGCGAAGTCATCGGCGAATTGGCAGCCTTCTTTCCTGAAGCAAGACCGGTAATAGCGGCCGCCCAATAGGGATCGTTCCCATGGTTCGATCTCGGGAGGCCACGATGAACGATACGGAAAGACCGGGGGCAAGCGAGCAAATCTGGAGCGTATTCGAATTTGCTCGGCGATATCGCCTCGCCAAACGTGAAGAGAATCGCCTGCTGATGCTCTACGGACCAACAGCATCGCTTCGCGATCTGCTCGCCAATGCGCGACGTCATTCGCTGATTTCCTAACCGCGGAAGATGGTTCCAGACAGGAGGTTCGCATGAAACTTGATTTCCATTTCTGGCTGAGGCGCACGATCGGCCGCCTCCCCGAGCCTAAGGCGCGGGAGCCCGTAAACGCATTCTCCCGGGACGAAGAGCGGGACCGGTCGGCGCACGAATACGAGCTTCACTATTGGGGCGCGATGCCCGGACTTTGGTATTGAGGAGGGTGGTGTAATGGCAATCGTCATTGAGACCGGCTTCCGTCGGCCCGATAAGGGAAGAGCAACGGGCAGCGTCATCTCGCAGTTCAGGCATGCGGCAGGGATCCGCACGGTCGTCAGTTCCTTCACCTTCCTGTTCGCCCTGGTGATCGGGTTGATCTGATGAGCGACGTTCTTATTCTTCCAGGACTTTTCGGCTCGGGAGAGGGGCATTGGCAACAGCACTGGCTACAGGATCAGCCGGGCAGTTGTTGCGTCGTCCAGGATGACTGGGATCATCCGGACCTCGACAACTGGCTGCCGCGGCTGGAAGGCGCGCTTGAAGAGGCCGGTGAGGCATATCTGGTTGCCCATAGTCTTGGATGCCTGCTCGCCGCAAGGCTGGCCGGGCGAAGCGCTGCCCGGCGCGTGAAAGGGGCATTGCTCGTTGCGCCATGCGATCTGCCGGTCACGGAAATTCTGCATCCGGGGCATATCGCCTTCGACGGCATGCCGACGGCGCCGCTGCCGTTTCCGAGCATCGTCGTCGGCAGCATGAACGACGCCTACATGACGGTCGATCGGCTGACCCTTTTCGGCCGGCTGTGGAAGGCCGAAACCAGGAATATCGGCCTTGCCGGGCACATCAATATCGCCAGTGGTTTTGGCCGCTGGCGTAACGGCTATCGGCTGCTGGATGCCTTGACGGCGCGCATCGTTTCCGCGCGGCCGGCTTTTGCGATGTGAATGGAGGCGGAATGTCGGACATTGTCGATGATCTCCTGCGCCTCAGCGAAGATCCGAATAGCGACCCTAAAAGTAGGCGCCGGCAAACCATGGAGCGTTTGGTGCAGACGCTGCTCACCATGGCCGATGCCGAAATTGGGCCGGAAGAGGCGCAACATCGCCATTCGATCATCCATTTAACGACGATTATCGGCGACATGACGGGCACGATCGCGGAGGCCGACGATCCGACATTTGCGGCGATCGTCAGGGAGGCGGCGGTGCTGATCCGCAGCCTGCAGCGGCGTCAGGCCGATGCGGCCAGATTTACGGTGCATTGATCCTCCTCAGAGCTTGCCTTTCCAGGGCAGGAGGAATGCCTCCAGAAAGCGGAGGGCGGCCGAGAAGGTGAAGGCGCAGATCGCGATGATGCCGATGCCGACGAAGACGACGTCGGTCGCCAGGAACTGCGACGCCGACATGATCATGAAACCGATCCCGCGCGTAGACGCGATCAGTTCGGCGGCGACCAGCGTGCCCCAGCCGACGCCAAGCGCAATGCGGATGCCCGTAAGGATCTCGGGCAGGGCGGAGGGAAAGACGATATCGATGAAAAGCTGCAGCCGGCTCGCGCCCAGCGAACGGGCGGCATTGACCCGCTCGATCGGCAGTGACCGAACGCCCGCCTGGGCCGAGAGGCAGATCGGTGCGAACATCGCAAGCACGAGCAGCGTGATCTTCGACGTTTCGCCAATGCCGAGCCAGATGATCATCAGCGGCAGGTAGGAGAGGGGCGGAAGCGGCCAGTAGAACTCGATCGGCGCGTCGAGCACACCTTTCGCCCAGCGGTTCAGGCCCATGAGCAATCCGAGCGGAATGCCGACGGAGATGGCGACGAGGGCTGCGACCACGATGCGGAACAGGCTTGCAAAGACATGTTCGGACAGCGACGCGCCGGCATAACCGTCGCGATAGATGACGCCGATCTGCGTCAGCACCTCATCCGGACGCGGCAGGAACAGGTGTGGTACGACACCGAGCGTGGACACAAGCCACCACAGCAGCAGTATCGCCAGGGCGGCGGCAATGCTGACGGCCACAGTCGATTTCTCACCGGCGCCGAAGCTTGCCATTTTCACCAGCTTGACCTGGCGGTCTTCTACATCAGCCGCAATCGGCGGAGCCTGGACGATATCGCTCATGCGGCGCTCCTGAGGTCTTCGGTGCTGTGCAGAATGGCGCGGATTTCCTCGCGCAGCTCGGCAAATTGCGGCGACGCCTTGATCGATCTTGCATCGCCGGTTTCGGCGAAGCGGCGGATGAAATCGAGATCGAAGCGCGCCACGACGCGCCCTGGCCGAGGCGACATGACCAGGACCTGCGTGCCCAGGAACAAGGCCTCTTCGATCGAGTGGGTGATGAAGAAAACCTTCTTTGCCGTTTTATCCCAAATGGAAACCAGCAGTTCCTGCATCTGCTCGCGTGTCAGGCTGTCAAGCGCGCCGAACGGTTCGTCCATCAGCAGGATGTCGGGATTTGTCGCGAGAGCTCGGGCGATGCCGACCCGCTGGCGCATGCCGCCCGACAGCTCGTAGGGAAAGGCGCCGGCGAATTCGTCGAGGCCGACGAGCCGGAGCAGCTCGAGGGCGCGCGTTCGGCGCTCCTTCCGATTTATGCCGGCGAATTTTAGGCCGAGGGCGACGTTGTCGGCCACCGATTTCCAGGGCAGCAGCGCATCTTTCTGAAAGACGACGCCGCGATCGGCACCTGGCCGTTCGACCGCGCGGCCGTCGAGCGTGATCCGGCCATCGGAAAGCGGAAGGAAGCCGGCAATCGCGTTGAGAAGAGTTGATTTGCCGCATCCCGAGGCGCCGAGCGCGACGACGAAACCACGTTCGGGAATATCGAAGGAAACGCGGTCGAGCGCGTGAACGGTCCGCCCATCGCGGGCTGCGAAGAAAACGCAGGCGTGATCGACTTTAAGCATGGTGCCACTCGCAGTTTCGACGCCGGCGCGCGACTTTCGCGCCGGCGTCATGGAGGATCAGTTGCTGACGCCGGCAAGCGCGTCTGCGGTGACGAACGTGCCGTAATTTTCCAGCACGTCGGAGACTTTGCCCTGTTCCTTCAGGAACGATGCCGTGTCCTTGAGGATCTTTCCGGCACCCGCTTTCTCCCCGCCGCCGAGCCAGGCGTCTGATGCCTGGGCCTCGGGTGTCAGCAGCGTCAGGTTCTTCAGAGCCGAGGCCTGCTGCTCCGGCGTTCCGCCGAGAAGTTTGGAGAGCGACTTGGCATTGTCGCTGTCGGGACCCCAGGCGGCTTTGTCCGAGGCGAAGGACGCGTAGTATTTGTTGATGACCGAGGCGAAGCCCTTCAGGAATTCCGGGTTGTCGGCAGCAAACGCCGAGGTCGCAACCCAGGCCGAGAACGTCGGCGCACCCTTGTCCGCCACGTCTTTGGAGGTCACGAGAACCTTTCCGGTCTTCTTGAGTTCGGTCAGAGCCGGATCCCAAACGAAACCGCCGTCGATATCGCCGCGATTATAGCTCGCGACGATTTCGGGCTGAGGGATCGCGAAGACCTGAACGTCTTTCTCGGTTAGACCAAGCGATTTGACGAGCGCCAGCAGCTGATAGTGGTCCGTGGAAACAGGTGCGGCGGCAAGCTTCTTGCCCTTCAGATCGTTCAGGCTTTCGATGCCGGACCCGTTGCGGACGACGAGCGCCTCGTCGATGCCGGAGATGGACGCCAGGTAGAAGGCCTTGACCTCGAGCCCGCGCGATACCGCAGCCGCAAACGGACTGGAGCCGACATAGCCGACCTGGACGTCGCCTGAGGCAATAGCCGCAAAGATTTCGGCGCCCGAATTGAACCTGCGGAAATCGATGTCGTATCCGGTATCCCTAGCGAATTCGCCGTTTGCGATCGCCACCGAAGACGGCAAGGCATCGGTTTGATAGCCGACGACGACCTTTTTGTCCGCCGCCTCAGTGACGGCCGCCGTTGCCAGAGTGCCGACGCCGACGGCGATTGCGGCAACCAAATTTCTGAAATTCATCTTGAGCCCCGTTGTTTGAGAGCCGATCGGCCCCTTGATTTCACCCTCAAAAGCCTAAGGTTGAGAATGGGCTGGCGGGAGAAATAACAAACTATATTTATAGACTATACAGATAATTGTTTTCGCGATTCGGCCGCTTGTGCAATCTGCTGGACCGGCGAGTGGCGGCAGGGCCCGAATGACGAAAGATTACCAGGCTTCAGGGAGAATGCGTTGATATACGATGTGATCGTCGTCGGTTCCGGTTTTTCAGCGATAGCTGTGACCTGCAATCTCATCGAGCAGCTTCCCGCTTCGGCGAAGGTTGCCGTCGTGGGTGACGATCCCGGTTTCGGGCGCGGAACGGCATACCGGACGGAACTCTATCTCCATCGCCTCAACGTTCCCGCGGGCCGCATGAGCCTGCTGCCCCATCATCCCGACGATTTTGTCGACTGGCTGAAAAACCGTGGACGCCTGACGCAGGCAGGCGATTTCGCCTCGCGCGGCGATTACGGTCTTTATGTCAGGGACACGCTTGCGCGGCTGCTTCGAAAGCGGGACGGCCGTTGCCGGGTCGATTTCATCAAGGCCAAAGCGGCGGGATGCGTGGAACGCTACAAGACTACGCTCGCCTTCCAACTCGGCAACGGCGACGAGATTGCCGGGAAGAATGTCGTGCTGTGCCTTGGCGTCGGAAATGCGAACCTTCCGGTCGATCCGGCCGGCGTCCCATCATCTCTGCGATCGCGGATCATCGAGAACCCGTGGCGGCTCTCGTGGCTGAGGCGCGTCGCACCGTCTGATGCAGTCTGCATCCTCGGCTCCGGCCTGACGATGATCGATCAGGTTCTCGCCCTTCGCGCCCATGGCCATAGAGGCAGGATCGACGTGCTTTCGCGGCGCGGGTTGGCACCGCTCGGACATGCGAGGACGCCGCCGGCGCCTGTGCCGATCGACGTTGAGACGCTTCCCGGTACGATCAGCGGCCTATTGAAGACTTTGCGGGCGAGGAGCAGAGAGGTCGCCGACTGGCGCGCCGTGATGGACGGCCTGAGGCCGGTCACACAGGCTCTCTGGCAGCGGCTTTCGAGCGAGGAGCGGGTGCGTTTCTTGCGGCATGCGCTTCCCTGGTGGAACATCCACCGTCACCGGGTCGCGCCGGAGGTGTTCGCCGGGTTCGAGAAACTGATCTCGGAAGGAACCGTTCGCTTCCATGCAGGTTTCCTGAAATCGCTCGGCCCTTGGGAAGACGGGCTCGTCGCCGGCTACAGGGTCAGAGCCCAACGTGAGATCGCTGAGATCAGGGCGGACTGGCTGGTCAACTGCACGGGAATGGAGCGTGCCGGGATCAGCCATTCGCCGCTTTTGAAGGAGATGAACCGGCTTCAGCTGATCGTTCCTGATCCTCTTGGCCTCGGCATCCGGGTGGATGCGGCTTCCGAGGTGATGGCTCCGTCCCGGATCTCGCCTCCTCGGCTGTTTGCTGTCGGCGCCTTGACGGCAGGGCAATTCTGGGAGATCACCGCCGTTCCCGACATTCGGGTCCAGGCAAAAGCCGTGGTCGAAGGGATCGTCAGGGCGAGGCCCAATTCCGACGCTTAGAACATGTCGCGCAAAAGTGTGCAGCGGTTTTGCGATGACGACCTGCGCAAAACCAAAGACCTAAAGCGTGGCAAGCGAATCTGAAAGATCGCGACGCGCTTTAGGCTGACAATATCCTCGGCACGGTGCTGTTGAATTGCTGGCCGCCGACGGCTACAGTATTTGGTAGGCCATAATACGATTCCTGAATTCGGCTGCCGCAGCGGAACTTGAGCATGCGAAAGTCAATCCAACACTGAGGTACAGCATGAGCGGTGCTCTTAAGGACGCAATCAGAGTCGAGCGTCCTGCAAAGACATTGCGGGAATTGGCGCTCGACAAGGTCCGCGAAGCCATCGTCAACGGATACTTTCGTCCCGGAGACCGCCTTGTCGAGCGCGACCTCTGCGCCCAGCTCGGCGTCAGCCGGACGGTCGTGCGCGAGGTGCTGAGACATCTGGAATCGGAAGGGCTCGTCGCCAATCTGCCGAACAAGGGACCGATCGTCGCCCTGCTGGATATCGAGGAAGCCAAACAGATCTATGAGATCCGTGGTGCGCTCGAAGGCATGGCGGCGCGGCTGTGTGCGGAGCGTGGCAGCCCGGAAATCGTCGCCGCGCTCGAAGAATCGCTGACCGCAATCCGCAACAGTTATCGCGACGGCGATATGACGGCTGTGCTAGCCAATACCTCTTCCTTCTATCAAACGCTGTTCACCAGGGTTGACAGGCATGTCGCCTGGGGCGTCGTCAACCTCCTCACCGTGCGCATAAACCACCTGCGCTCGATGACCATCAAGACGGAAAGGCGCGACATTGAAGGGCCGCTGCAGATGTCTAAGATCATCGACGCCATCCGCCGCGGCGACGGCGAGGGCGCCCAGCGGGCGGCGATGGATCATGTCGCGGCCGCCAGCGTAATTGCCGAAGCGGTGCTGTCCGCCCAGAAGACTGCCGAATAGGGCGTAGCGCCGCGCGGTTTTCAAGACGGTCGCCGTCCTACTACTCTATTGTTGCATCTCTTCGCGCGCACCTGTCTCGCTGGAAGACGGCCAGCATGGAGTTGTCGCATCGACATTTGTCGATGCCTCTGCCGCATTTCGCAATCACGTTCCGCGGAATGAAGAGAATTCAAACTCCAAGCTTGACACCCAACTTTGCTCGATGTGATGGTATGCCATAATCAATAATATATAAGGCGGTATCATATAGTCTGGGATAATTTTGACGTTCTGACGTGTCGCGCCGCTGCAGGCCGCCGCCGTGCCGTCCGGCTCTCGACAACACGCTGAATGAACAAAGCGCTTTCGGGCGTTGGAGCGCATACGCGCCAAATTCGTGATTCGTCGGACTTTGCTGCGTCTTCGCCGAAACCAAGTTGACACTCATATATTATGGTATACCATAATACTGAATAGAGAGATGAGGTGCTCCATGGCCATTCAAATTCGCAAGACCGGACTGCAGATCGAAACGACGCTGATCGAAGGCGGCAAGACCGCGGCGGTGCCGCTAAAGCTGTTTTCCGCCTTCGCGGTCGTGAAGAACCCCTGGGCGAGCCGCGGCTTCGTCGAAGACCTCAAGCCCGAAATCCATGCGGGCGCTCCGGTTCTCGGCGAATTGCTGACCAAGATGATCATCGATGCGGTCGGTTCCGGCGAGGCTGTCGAAGCCTATGGCAAGGCCGCCGTCGTCGGCCTGGACGGCGAGATCGAACATGCCTCCGCGCTGATCCACACGCTGCGCTTCGGCAATTTTTATCGTCATGCCGTCGGCGCCAAGTCCTATCTCGCCTTCTGCAACACCCGTGGCCCCGCCAATGCGCCGATCATGATCCCGCTGATGGACAAGAACGACGAAGGCCGCCGCTCGCATTATCTGACCATCCAGACCTCGATCCCCGACGCGCCTGCCGCCGACGAGATCGTCGTGGCGCTTGGCGCTTCGGTGGGTGGACGTCCTCATCACCGCATTGGCGATCGCTATCAGGATCTAAAAGATCTTGGGCAGGACGTCGCCAATCCTGCGGGCGTTTGAAAGTGTGGGCGCTGAGATGCTGACAGCCGGATCGATCTCAGGCGCCGCTGCAGCAAAGAGCGCCGCCGGTGACCTGCCCCGAAAGAAGACGGCAAGTGGAACGGCCTATCACGAGGCCGGCAGCGGCGAGCCGCTGGTTCTTATTCATGGCGTCGGCATGCGGCTTGAGGCCTGGGCGCCGCAGATCGCATTTCTGTCGGCCGGCCATCGTGTCATCGCCGTCGACATGCCGGGACATGGCGAGAGCGTAAAATTGCCGGCGGGCAGCCGCCTCGAGGAGTTCGTCGCCTGGTTCGGGCGCTTTCTCGACGAGATGGCGATCGACACAGCGAACGTTGCCGGCCACTCGATGGGAGCGCTGGTATCGGGAGGGGCGGCTGCGACGTTCGGCGAACGTATCAGCCGTGTCGCTTACCTCAACGGCGTCTACAGGCGTGACCGGCAAGCAAAGGCTGCCGTGCTCGCACGGGCAGCCGCCATTCCGGTGACGGGCGTGGACAAGGAAGGCCCGCTGGTTCGCTGGTTCGGCGATGATCCGGACAGCGTCGTTGCGCGGGAACGGACGCGGAAATGGCTCAACCTCGTCGATCCGGAAGGGTATGCTGTCGCTTACGCCGCCTTCGCCGGAGGAGACGAGACCTATGCCGATCGTTGGAAAGACGTGGCTGGTCCGGCCCTGTTTCTGACGGGGTCCGATGATCCGAATTCGACGCCCTTGATGGCGACGCAAATGGCGGCGCTCGCGCCCCGGGGCTGGGCCCGCATCGTGGAGGGTCATCGTCATATGGTGAACCTGACCGCGCCTGATATCGTCAATTCGCTGCTCGCTGAGTGGCTGTCGTTCGGGGAGGATGAGCGATGACAATCCAGACTGTCGACCCAAGAGCATTGCGTGATGCATTCGGAGCTTTTCCGACCGGCGTGACGGTCGTCACTGCCTGCGACGCGGATGGAAATCCGATCGGCTTCACGGCGAACTCCTTCACATCAGTGTCGCTCAATCCGCCTTTGCTTCTCGTTTGTCTTGCCAAGACGTCGCGCAATTTCGCGACGATGACCGGAGCACAGCATTTTGCGATCAACGTGCTTTCGGAAACCCAGAAAGACGTGTCGAACACTTTTGCGCGGCCGGTCGAAGACAGGTTTGCAGCGGTCGAATGGAACAAGGGGGCGGCGGGCTGCCCGATCTTCTCAAATGTGGCGGCCTGGTTCGAATGCGCCATGGATCAGGTCGTCGAGGCTGGCGACCATGTCATTCTGATGGGGCGCATCGAAGCGTTCGACAATAGCGGCCGCAATGGTCTCGGCTATGCGCGTGGCGGTTATTTCACCCCAACGCTCGCCAGCAAGGCGGTTTCCGCGGCAAGCGAAGGCAATATCGAACTCGCGGCCGTCGTTGAGCGCCGTGGAGAGGTTCTGCTGCTCGGCGAGGATGTGCTCTCCCTGCCAAGCGTCGACGCCCATGACGGCAACCCGACCGAGACGCTGGAAAAGTATCTGGAGGCGCTCACCGGGCTGAAGGTCAGCATCGGCTTCCTCTATTCGGTTTATCAGGGCAAGAGCGACGGCAAGCAGCACATTGTCTATCACGCCGTTGCCAGCGACGGCGAGCCTACCGGCGGCAGGTTCGTGAAACCCGACGCACTGGCTGCGGCAAAATTCAAGACCAGTTCGACCGCCGATATCGTCAATCGTTTTGCGATGGAAAGCTCGATCGGCAATTTCGGCGTCTATTTCGGTGACGAGACCGGCGGCACCGTTCATCCCATTCCAGCCAAGGGCGCAAAAGCATGAAGTTCTCCCTCTTCGTCCATATGGAACGGCTCGACGCCAGCCAGAGCCATAAGAGCCTCTATGAGGAATTCGTCGCGCTCTGCGAGATCGCCGACGAGGGTGGCATGCATGCGATCTGGACCGGCGAGCACCATGCCATGGACTTCACCATCGCACCCAACCCGTTCGTGACCATTGCCGATCTCGCCCGCCGCACATCGCGGGCAAGGCTCGGGACGGGCACGGTGATCGCCCCCTTCTGGCATCCGATCAAGCTCGCCGGCGAGGCTGCTATGGCCGACATCATCTGCGACGGAAGGCTCGACATCGGGATTGCGCGCGGCGCCTATTCTTTCGAATACGAACGCCTGCTGCCCGGCCTCGATGCCTGGGGGGCTGGCCAGCGCATGCGCGAACTCATCCCGGCGGTCAAGGGCATCTGGAACGGCGACTATGCCCATGACGGGGAATTCTTCAAATTCCCCGCAACCACCTCGGCGCCGAAGCCGCTGCAGCAGCCGAACCCGCCGATCTGGGTCGCGGCGCGCGATCCGAACTCGCACGAATTTGCCGTCGCCAACGGCTGCAACGTTCAGGTCACACCGCTCTGGCAGGGTGACGACGAGGTTCAGTCGCTGATGGAACGCTTCAACGATGCCTGCGCCAAGAACCCGGATATCGAGCGGCCGAAGATCATGCTCCTGCGCCACACCTATGTCGGCTCGTCAGAAGAAGACGTCGCCCAGGCCGCCCATGAACTGAGCGTTTATTACAATTATTTCTTTGCCTGGTTCAAGAATGAGAAGCCGGTTACCCAAGGCCTGATCGAACGGATTCCGGACGAGCAAATCCGAGCGAACGCCATGCTTTCGGATCAGGTCATGCGCACCAACAATGTCGTTGGTAACGCCCGGACCGTCATCGACCGGCTGAAGGCCTATGAGGCGCTCGGTTACGACGAATATTCCTTCTGGATCGACACCGGTATGAGTTTCGAGCGCAAGAAAGCGTCGCTCGAGCGCTTCATTACCGAGGTCATGCCGGCATTTCAGGAGTAAGACCATGCGGCGTTTTCAGCACTATATCGATGGAGAATTCTCGGACGGCGAGGTTTCCTATCCGAGCATCGATCCGGCGACCGGCGCGGTCTGGGCCGATATGCCCGAAGCGCGCGAAGGGGATGTCGATCGGGCTGTGAATGCTGCCGACCGGGCGCTTTATGACGGCCCGTGGGCGAAACTGACGGCCACCCAACGCGGCAAGCTGCTCTACAAGCTGGCAGACCTGGTTGCCGTCAACGCCCAGATCCTCGCGGAACTGGAGACGCGCGACACCGGCAAGATCATCCGCGAGACATCCGCGCAGATCGCTTATGTCGCCGAATATTATCGTTATTATGCCGGCATCGCAGACAAGATCGAAGGCGCCTACCTGCCGATCGACAAGCCGGATATGGACGTCTGGCTTCGCCGCGAGCCGATCGGTGTCGTTGCGATGGTGGTGCCCTGGAACAGCCAGCTCTTCCTGTCTGCGGTGAAGATCGGCCCGGCGCTCGCCGCCGGCTGCACGATGGTGGTCAAGGCCTCGGAAGACGGGCCGGCGCCGCTTCTCGAATTTGCACGCCTGGTGCATGAGGCGGGCTTTCCCGCCGGTGTCGTCAACATCATCACCGGTTTCGGCTCCTCCTGTGGGGCCGCCCTCGGCCGTCACCCGAAGGTCGCACATGTCGCCTTCACCGGCGGTCCTGAAACCGCGCGGCACGTCGTTCGAAACTCAGCCGAAAACCTCGCCTCCACTTCGCTTGAACTCGGCGGCAAGTCCCCCTTCATCGTCTTTGCCGACGCCGACCTCGAAAGTGCGGCCAATGCCCAGGTTGCGGGCATTTTCGCTGCGACCGGGCAGAGCTGCGTGGCCGGATCGCGCCTGATCGTCGAACGCAGCGTCAAGGACAAATTCGTCGCCCTGCTGCGGGAGAAGGCCGAGGCGATCCGGATCGGCGCGCCGCTTGATAGGGCGACCGAAGTCGGCCCGCTTGCCACCAAGCGCCAGCAGGACAATATCGGCGCCCTCGTTGAGAGATCGATCGAAAGCGGCGCCCATCTCGTCACGGGCGGACGCAAGATCGATGGCGAAGGTTATTACTTCCAACCGACGATCCTCGACTGCGACGATGTCGCCTCGCCCTCGCTGATCGAGGAATTCTTCGGGCCGGTTCTCTCCGTCGTCTCCTTCGAGACCGAGGCGGAGGCGCTGAGGCTTGCCAACGACACCCGCTACGGCCTGGCCTCCGGCGTCTTCACCCAGAACCTCACCCGGGCGCACCGGCTGATGAAGGGGCTCCGCGCCGGCATCGTCTGGGTCAACACCTACCGAGCCGTATCGCCGATCGCGCCGTTCGGCGGCTTCGGCCTGTCGGGCCACGGCAGGGAAGGCGGCATGGCCGCGGCTCTCGATTATACCCGGACCAAGACGATCTGGCTGAGGACCTCGGACGATCCGATCCCCGATCCCTTCGTGATGAGGTGACGCCGATGTTTTACGAAATCCGCACCTATCGGCTGAAGAACGGAACGATCCCGCAATATCTCAAGGTCGTCGAGGAAGAGGGGATCGAGATCCAGAAGAGCCATCTTGGCACGCTGGTCGGTTACTTCTTCTCGGAGATCGGCACGATCAACGAGATCGTCCACATCTGGGCGTTTACAAGCCTGGATGACAGAGAGGCGAGACGCCAGCGGCTTCTGGCCGATCCCCGGTGGCAGGCCTTTCTGCCCAAGATTCGCGACCTCATCGAGGTGGCGGAAAACAAGATTATGAAGCCAGCAAGCTTTTCTCCCAGGAGCAACGCGCACTGACGACATAACGCATACCCGTAGGACAAACCAAAACAGGGATAAGGGAACATGAAAACGACATTTGCATTCGCGGCGGTTGCCGCATTCGTGGCCGTCTCCGCGCCGGCACACGCCGACAACATGGTCTTCTCGAGCTGGGGCGGAACGACCCAGGATGCCCAGAAGGCGGCATGGGCAAGCCCCTTCACCGAAAAGACCGGCATCACCGTCGTGCAGGACGGCCCGACCGACTACGGCAAGCTCAAGGCCATGGTCGAGGCCGGCGAAGTCACCTGGGACGTCGTCGACGTCGAAGGCGATTATGCCGCCCAGGCCGGCAAGACCGGCCAGCTCGAGAAGCTCGACTTCTCCGTCATCGACAAATCCAAGCTCGATCCGCGTTTCGTCACCGACTATTCGGTCGGCAGCTTCTATTATTCCTTCGTCATCGGCTGCAATGTCGATGCCGTCAAAGCCTGCCCGAAGACATGGGCCGATCTGTTCGACACGGCCAAGTTTCCCGGCAAGCGCACATTCTACAAGTGGTCGGCTCCCGGCGTGATCGAAGCCGCACTACTTGCCGACGGCGTGCCTGCCGACAAGCTTTATCCGCTCGATCTCGACCGCGCCTTCAAGAAGCTCGATACGATCAAATCGGACATCATCTGGTGGTCGGGCGGCGCACAGTCGCAGCAGCTGCTGGCATCGGCCGAAGCGCCCTTCGGCAGCGTCTGGAACGGCCGCATGACGGCGCTTGCGGCGACGGGCATCAAGGTGGAAACCTCCTGGGAACAGAACATCACCGCCGCCGATGCGCTCGTCGTGCCGAAGGGTTCGCCGAATGTCGAAGCTGCGATGAAGTTCATTGCACTGGCCACCTCGGCCGAACCGCAGGCCGCCCTCGCAAAAGCCACCGGGTATGCGCCGATCAACCTTGACTCGGCCAAGCTGATGGATCCGGAAACGGCAAAGACCCTGCCGGACCAGCAGACGGCAAGCCAGGTCAACGCCGATATGAGCTACTGGGCCGATAATCGCGATGCCATCGGCGAGAAGTGGTACGCTTGGCAGGCGAAATAAGCTGAAACTTGAGATCAACGGGCACGGCGAAGGTTCGCCGTGTCCCGCGCAGCGCCGGTGCGAAATCGATTGCACCTCGGCGCCTGCGGAAATTGACGGGTGGGAAGGACTGTCATGTCGACGTATAGCGATCTCTCCGGCGTAATTACGCCCTTGCCAAAGGTCCGCAGGCCAACAGGTTTTAGCGGAGTCGTTCCGGCTTTCGCCTTTGTGAGCATCTTTTTCATCGTGCCGGTGGCGATACTCCTGTTGCGAAGCGTGCTGGAACCCGTGCCGGGTCTGGGAAACTATGCGCAGCTGATCGGGTCTGCGACCTATCTCAAGATTTTCGCCAATACTTTCATCGTCTCGGGTCTCGTCACGGTGATTTCGCTCGCGATCGGTTTTCCCGTCGCCTGGGCGCTGGCGATCATGCCGGGACGGCTGACGTCGGTGATTTTTGCGATCCTGCTCCTGTCGATGTGGACCAACCTTTTGGCCCGCACCTATGCCTGGATGGTGCTCCTGCAGCGGACCGGGCTGATCAACAAGATGCTGATGGGAATGGGCCTGATCGACCAGCCGCTGGCGCTCGTCAACAATCTGACGGGCGTGACGATCGGCATGACCTATATCATGCTGCCTTTCATCATCCTGCCGCTCTATGGCGTGATCAAGAAGATCGACCCGTCGACGCTGCAGGCGGCGGCACTTTGCGGCGCCAATCGGTGGCAGTGCCTGACCCGTGTTCTCCTGCCGTTGGCGACGCCCGGCATGGCGGCCGGCGCACTGATGGTCTTCGTCATGTCGCTTGGCTATTTCGTCACGCCGTCGCTTCTCGGCGGCACCGCCAACATGATGCTCGCCGAATTGATCGCACAATTCGTGCAGTCGCTGGTCAACTGGGGAATGGGGGGTGCTGCGGCGCTGGTCCTGCTGGTGGTGACCCTGTCGCTTTATACCGTGCAGCTGCGATTCTTCGGCAACCAGAATCCGGGGGGACGTTGATATGTTGCTCAATTTCGACCGTCTCGGCTGGTGGAAATACGCCCTTCTCGGCATTACGCTTCTGACCGCAGCCTTTCTGCTGATGCCGATCGTCTTTATCGCAGCACTGTCCTTCGGCTCGTCGCAGTGGCTGATCTTTCCGCCGCCGGGCTGGACGCTTCAATGGTACGGCGAACTCTTCGCCGATCCGCGCTGGCTGGAATCGGCTTTGACGAGCTTGAAGATCGCGGTCATCGTCACCGTTCTGTCGGTGCTGCTCGGGCTTGTGACGTCCTTCGGACTGGTGCGTGGTTCGTTCATGTTCCGCGATGCGCTGAAAGCGCTGTTCCTGACGCCGATGATCCTGCCCGTCGTAGTTCTCGCGGTCGCCCTCTACGCCTTCTTTCTCAGGATCGGCCTTGGCGGCACCTTGACGGGCTTTGTCATTTCGCACCTCGTGCTCGCGCTGCCCTTCTCGATCCTGTCGATATCGAGTGCGCTTGAAGGTTTCGACAAGTCGATCGAGGATGCGGCGGTGCTCTGTGGCGCCTCGCCCCTTGAGGCAAAAATCAGGGTCACCCTTCCCGCGATCAGCCATGGGCTGTTTTCGGCGGCCGTCTTCTCCTTCCTGACATCCTGGGACGAGGTGGTGGTGGCGATCTTCATGTCCAGCCCAACCCTGCAGACGCTGCCCGTGAAGGTATGGGCGACGCTGCGGCAAGACCTGACGCCTGTTGTCGCAGCCGCGTCGACCCTTCTCATCCTTTTGACGATCATCTTGATGGCTTTGGTTGCCGTCGTGCGTAAGGTACTGAAACAATGAACGAACCATTCCTTCAGATCCGCGGAATACGCAAGGAATACGGCCCCGTGGTCGCCGTGCACGACGTCACGCTCGACGTTCGGCGCGGGGAGTTCCTCACCTTTCTCGGACCGTCCGGATCCGGCAAGAGCACGACGCTCTACATTCTGGCGGGATTTGATAATCCGACGAAAGGCGACATTACGCTCGAGGGCAAGACCCTGCTCGCCACGCCGTCGCACAAGCGCAATATCGGCATGGTTTTCCAGCGTTACACCCTGTTTCCGCATCTGACGGTGGGCGAAAACATCGCATTTCCGCTGAAGGTCAGGCGCAAGTCCAAGGCCGAGGTCGACAGCAAGGTGAAGGAGATGCTGCGCCTTGTCCGGCTCGAGGGCTTCGAGGACCGCAAGCCGGCGCAGATGTCCGGCGGCCAGCAACAGCGTGTCGCCCTTGCCAGAGCTCTTGCCTATGATCCGCCGGTGCTTTTGATGGACGAGCCGCTGTCGGCGCTCGACAAGAAGCTGCGCGAGGAAATCCAGCACGAGATCCGCCGTATCCACCAGCAGACCGAAGTGACGATCCTCTACGTCACCCACGACCAGGAGGAGGCCCTGCGGCTCTCCGACCGCATCGCCGTCTTTTCCAAGGGCGTCATCGACCAGATCGGCACAGGCCCTGAACTCTACGCCAATCCTAAGACCCGCTTCGTCGCCGAATTCATCGGCGACAGCGACTTCATTTCCTGCGACCTGCTGACGTCCTCCCACGGGCAGGCCACAATTTCCCTTGGCGGCGGCACCGTCTTCAACAGCATTCCGGTGCATGGAAAAGGGACTGCCGGCACAAAAGCAGCCTTGATGCTGAGGCCGGAGCGCATTCGGCTGTCGCGCGCCCAAGCGGGAGCGGGTCTCGCCGCCACCGTCAGCGACATTACCTTCCTCGGCAACAATATCCACGTCTCCACAGAAACGGCGAGGGGCGAGGCGCTGGCGGTTCGCCTGCCGTTCGGTCACGAAGCGATCACCGGGCTCAGC
The DNA here is from genome assembly GCF_019685155.1 of Rhizobium sp. NZLR1b. Taxonomy (NCBI): domain Bacteria; kingdom Pseudomonadati; phylum Pseudomonadota; class Alphaproteobacteria; order Hyphomicrobiales; family Rhizobiaceae; genus Rhizobium; species Rhizobium sp. NZLR1b. The sequence goes on along the minus strand of NZ_JABDWC010000001.1, from coordinate 180,695 downwards.
CGTGGAGACACGGTGCATCTGGAATTCGATCCGGGTGCCGCTCACGTCTTCTGTTGAAAGTCGTCCTATGAAACTCAGTGATCCCTCGCTTTTCCGTCAAGCATGCCCGGTCGCCGACCGCTGGATCGAAGCGGAAGGCCGTCCGGCGACGACCGTCCGCAATCCGGCGACAGGCGAGAAGCTGGGCGCGGTCCCCGACCTCGGGGCCGCGGAAACGGAGGAGGCCATTCGAGCTGCCGTCATTGCCCAGAAGCTTTGGGCGAAGAAGACCGCCGGCGAACGCGCCGCCGTTCTCAAGGCTTGGCATCGTCTGATGATCGAAAACCGCGACGATCTGGCGATGATCCTGACGCTGGAGCAGGGAAAACCGCTCGCTGAGGCCAAGGGGGAGATCACCTATGGCGCGAGCTTTATCGAATGGTTCGCCGAAGAGGCAAGACGCATCAACGGCGAGACCATACCGGGGCACCAACCGGACAAGCGCATTCTCGTCCTGCGTCAGCCGGCTGGAGTGGTGGCCGCCATCACGCCCTGGAACTTTCCGAACGCAATGATCACCCGCAAGGTCGGCCCCGCACTCGCCGCCGGCTGCGCCGTCGTTCTCAAGCCGGCGCCGCAGACGCCGTTCTCGGCGATCGCCATCGCCATTCTCGCCGAGCGCGCCGGCCTGCCGGCTGGCCTGCTCAACATCGTCACGGGTGACGCAGCGGCAATTGGTGGGGTCCTGACGGCAAGCCGTGACATCAGGGTCCTGACGTTCACCGGCTCCACGCGGACGGGCGAGCTGCTTTACCGGCAATGCGCGCCGACGATCAAAAAGCTCGGCCTCGAGCTTGGCGGCAATGCACCCTTCATCGTCTTCGATGATGCCGATCTCGACGCTGCGGTCGAAGGCGCAATCATCGCCAAGTTCCGCAACAATGGCCAGACCTGCGTCTGCGCCAACCGGCTCTATGTCCAGGACGGCGTCTACGAGGCCTTTGCCGCCAAGCTCGCGACCGCCGTTTCGGCGCTGAAGGTCGGCAACGGCCTGGAGCGCGACGTCGTGCTTGGCCCGCTCATCGACGAAAATGCTGTCGCCAAGATCGAGACGCATATCAGCGATGCCGTCGCAAAGGGTGCAGCACTCGTTTCAGGCGGCAAACGTCACCCACTCGGCGGCCTTTTCTTCGAACCGACCATTCTGCGCGATGTCGCTGCCGGCATGCAGGTCGCCCGCGAGGAAACCTTCGGGCCTCTTGCGCCGCTCTTTCGGTTTCGCGACGAGCAAGACGTCATCGAACAGGCAAACGACACCGAATACGGGCTTGCTTCGTATTTCTACGCGCGCGATCTGTCGCGGGTATTCCGCGTCGCCGAAGCGCTCGAATATGGGATGGTCGGCGTCAATACCGGTCTCGTCTCCACCGCCGAGGCGCCGTTCGGCGGCGTCAAGATGTCGGGTCTCGGTCGCGAAGGCTCCAGGCACGGGTTGGACGAATATACCGAACTTAAGTATGTATGCCTGGGCGGCATTGCCTGACCTTGGTCGTCATTTGCGCCTTGCCGCAAAGAAAGACCCAGCATGCACCTCGTCAGCATTGCCATGTATCTCACATCCCCGCCGCTTGCGGATGCGACGGCCGAACTCTGGTCATTCCTCCGACATTATCTCTTACAAGCCGGGCTGACGGATCTGCCCGAGGTGCTCGACCAGACGGTGCCCTATGACGAAGCCTGGTTGAGGCCCGACCTTCTCCTCTCGCAGACATGCGGCTATCCCTTTGCCAGGCGCCTGCGCGGCAGGGTTCGCCTGGTGGCGACGCCGGTGTATGACCATCCCGGCTGCGACGGCCCGTTGATGCGCAGCTTCATCGTCGTCCGCAAAGATTCTTCGCTTCGCTCGCTTGAGGATTTGCGCGGCACCACGGCTGCGATCAACAGTCCTGACAGCAATTCCGGCAGCAATCTCTTTCGCGCCGCCGTGGCTCCGCTTGCCCGCGACGGTCGCTTCTTCGACCGGATCATCGAAACCGGCAGCCACGGCGGCAGCATCGCCGCCGTCCTCGAGGGCAGGGCGGACAGCGCGGCGATCGATTGCATCACCTACGCCAATATTCGCCGCTTCGATCCCGGCCAGATTGAAGGGGTCCGCATCATCGCCGAAACGCCCAAAGGTCCAGGCCTGCCATTCATCACCTCGGGCGATGCCTCGGACGACAGGGTCCTTCTGCTGCGAAATGCGCTCGACGCCGCCATCAGCGAGCCATCGCTGACAGCGACGCGCGCAATACTCGGCCTCACCGATTTTGCCGTGCTTTCCGAAGCCGACTACGAGCCGCTTCTATCATTGGCCGGTGAGGCATTGCCGCAATTGAGAGCTTGAAGAGGCAGCGGATTTCAGAGCGCCGAGGCTGCTTCCATTTCGGCGAGACGGTGGGCGATGCGATCGGCATTGGCCATGATCGTCATCGTGACGTATTTCGAAGACAGATCGGGAAGAATGGAGCCGTCGACGACGTAGAGACCCGGATGGAGATTCAGTTCGCCGTCCGAGGAGGTGCCAAATGGCCCGGCTTCGCCCATAGGCAGAGTGCCGGCGAAATGGGCGTCGATACCCGGCTCCGCCAGCGATGCGCCCGGGAGCTGAATGAGCCCCAACCGTTTCCATTCACGGCGAAGCGCGTTTTTCAAAGCCTCGGCGCGGATGTCGAAACCTTCCGCGAAACCGCCGCGGACCGTCAGTCCTTTTTTCGCCGTTACCTCGCGATGAATGTAGCTCCGGCTTTGATCGCCGGGATAGTAGATCGTCGCGACGAGGAGGCTTCCGGCAATAAGTTCGAACGCGGCTCGCCCGGCCTTTCGGCCGAGCGGCATCCTGTTGACGAAACTCTGCGCCGGCAGGGAGCCGACTTCATAGACCGCTCCCGTCACGTAATCGGATGGGCTATCGCCATAGCGCAGAGACAATCCGAGCTGCGCAAGGCTGTGCGTCGGCGTCGCCGAACGCAGCAATCTCGCGGGAGAGAGCAGAGGAATAGCCAGCGTGGGACTGTTCAGGAGACGCAATCCCTCCTCGCCAATCGGCAGGAGATCGGTGAGCAGGGCGGCCGTTCCCAGCACCCCTGCGGCAAGAATGATCCGCGGTGCGGAAAATGACGATCCATCCGCCGTTTCGACCGTCCAGCCCGAGCCGCGTGTCAACGAGACGGCCCGCATGTTGTCGAGCAAACGAAAATGCGGTGATCTGCGCAACGCAAGCAGGTCCTGCCTGCTGTTATAGATCGCACCGCTCGGGCAACCGTAGAGACAGTCGCCGCGCAGATCGCATGCCGCACGTCCAGGCTGCGCTTTGGAGAGCATGGCATTGACGGCGGGAAATAGCCGAAACGACCGATCCGCCGGCTGTGCGGCCTCGTGTCGACGAAGAACATGGACGGCTGTCGCACCAAGCGGTAGGCTGGCCCGGCCGTTGGCGTGGATCGTAACATCGGCATTGCTGCTTATCCCGATGCGTTGGGATACCCGCTCGTAAGAGTTCTGCAGGGAAGCGAGGTCGATCGGCCAATCCGCGATATCCCTAGCGTCGAGATAGCTGACTTGCGCACCCCAGATATTGGAGAGCCCGCCGCGCGCGAGGCTGCCAATCGGGTTGAAGCCAACGCCTGAGATTCCGGACACGCGTTTGAACCGTTCGAGAATCCCGCGTGACGCAGGGGTTTGCAGTTTCGGCGAGCTGCCATCGTCGGCACGCAGCGATTCCAGATCGCTTCCCAGGACGCGGACGCTGCGGTTTTCCTCCTGCGATCCGGCGTCATCGCCGGCATCCAGCATCAGAACTCGACGGCCGGCCGCTATCAGCGGAAACGCAGCGGAGACGCCCGCAGGACCGCTGCCGATGATGATGAAGTCGGCGTCGGGCGCATTCATCGATATTTCCCGGCCAAAAGCGCGCGGAGCGGAAAGAGCAGGACATCGCTGGCGATGGTCAATGCTGCGCCGAAAAACCCGGCCTTGTGGCCTGCATGCCTCTCCGGTTCGCTCGCGAGGTCAGCCAGGTAGAGGGCTCGCGCGAGGCGATGCTGCGTCCGATTGGCCGACGGCTCGAAGAGCGCCAGCAGGCGCGGATGCCTGATCACCGTCGTGGAAAGACCGAGCGGCGACAGCCCTTCGCGCCGAAGCCCTTCGCAAAGCCGCTGGAGTTGCATTTCCGTGGCTGTTGCGTCGAGATATTGCAGCAGAGCCCGCGCTTCACTCCGCGATCGCTCCTCGCCTGTTTGGCCGAATTCGCCAGCAAGCGCAGTCATCGGGTCATTCAAGTTCAAGTTCAGAAGCCTGAGGCTCTCCCCGCTTTCCATGGGTGCGGCACCCGCAAGCCCCAGGACGCGCTCCGGATCGACCGCTGGGATCAACGGCACGAGTTTCGTCATGTGGCAGGCAAAGAGTGCAGCGGTCAGGGGAACCGGTATGAAATGGAGATTTCCCTTGCCCTGACTGCGACGAAGCACTCTGAGCCAGGCAGCAAAGCTCATCGGTTTTTCCTGCGCAAGCACGAATGTTTGCGGCGGCTGGTTCTCTTGGGTCGCCAGCGCCAGCAGGCCTTCAGCGACTTCGTCGAGATGAATGGGCTGGACCTCGCGGCCGAGCCCTATCATTGGCAGAACCGGACTTAAAGCGGCCAACTTGGCCATCAGTCCGTACATGGCGGTCCGTGGTCCGCCATAGACGAGCCCTATTCGCGCAACCCGAACGATCGGCGCTGCAGGGCTGGCAGCCAAATGCTGTTCGATCCTGAACTTGGTGCGGCCGTAAACGTTGAGCGCTTCCTGCCTGGACGAGGTGGTAGAGGAAAAAACGAAACGCGGCACGCCGGCTGCCTTTGCCGCTTCCGCCAATTTCTCGGTGCCCAATATATTGATGTTGTCTTCCTCGGCTGCCTGCGGCTCGGTGGCCCAGGCATGGGCGAGATGGACTATTCCAACCGCCCCTTCCAGCTCGGAGGCAGCAGGCTCGTCACCGATGCGCCACTTGGCTCCGGACCGCCGGCCGAGTTCAATCACCTCGAAGCCGCGCTCGCGCGCCATCGCTACCAGTCTTGCGCCGATATAGCCGGTCGATCCGGTGATGATGAGACGCGGTGCCATTTACAGCCTCTATTGTGCAAAGGCGATGCGCGCGCCGCTCCAGTCGAAGCGAAACTCGATTTCCTTGAGATGCGACAGCGCTTGGCGGACTTTTTCCTGGCGGTCTTTCGGGCAATAGAGGACGAGAAATCCCCCTCCGCCGGCACCTGCCAGCTTGCCGCCAATGGCACCGGCAGCGCGGGCCGCATCGTAAAACTCGTCGATCGTGCTGTTGGTAATCTTCGACGTCAGCGATCTTTTCATCATCCATCCGCGATGCAGCGCTTCGCCGAAGGCGCCGAGATCCCCATCCATCAGGATGTCGCGCATTTCGTAAGCCAACTGCACCATGCGCTCGACGGTCCGGAATTTTTCTTCGTCCGCTTCCATGGCTTGCACCTGCGTCGACAGCACCGAACGCGTATCGCGCTGACTTCCGGTGAAAAACAGGAGGATGTTGCTCTCGAGCTCAGCCATCTTTTCGGAGCTGAGAACGACGGGTTGAACATTCACGCTGCCATTGGAATTGAATTCGATGAAGTTCAAGCCGCCATGCGCGGCTGCGTATTGGTCCTGTTTGCCGATCGGCTCCTTCAGGATATCGATTTCGAGCTTGCAGGCTTCTTCCGCCAACTGGTCCTTGGAAGCAAAGCGCGACCTGTGGGCATAGAGCGCGTTGATCAGCGCCACGGAAAAGGAGCTGGATGATCCAAGGCCGGTCCCGGAGGGAATGTCGGCGACGGAGGCGACTTCGATCCCGGGCTCGACCCGATGCATCCGCAGAGCCTCACGCAGCAGCGGATGCGCGATATCCTCGAGCGTGCCGGCAAGCTCGGTGCGCGTATATTTCAGATGATATTTGTTTTCATTGAAGTAGTTGTGCACGATCACGAAGCTGTACTTGGCGATCGCGCAGGACAACACCGCGCCCGCCTGACGGCGGTAATAGGACGCTATGTCCGAGCCGCCACCGGCAAAGCTGACCCGAAAAGGTGCGGATGAAACGATCAAAGGATTGCCTCCTCGAAATTGATGACGATATCGGCCGCTGCCCGCTGCAGATCGATCTTCGGCCACTCCTCCTGAATGCGCGACACCCAGAGTCCTTCGGCGGAAGCTGGCGTGAGGCCTTTCCAGGCGTAGAACTTGTGAAAGCGGTTGAGCAATGTCTGCTGCGAAGCCTCGACAAAGACAGCCATATCGACATCGTCGCGGATTGACGCATGTCCGGCAAAGATGCCGTCCAGGAGAATGACGTCGGCTTCGCGCGCGTCATAGATGGTCGTGTGCTTACGCTGACTTCGGCTTGCCGCTTCGTAACCGGGCGCTTCGACCCGTCCCGACTGGCGCAGCATGCTGATGATCTCGGGATAGAGTTCGACCCGGTTGCGTTCTTCCGCGTTCATATCAGGGCGCCGATGTTCGAGCGGCAGTATCCAGCGATCGAGCTCGAGCCTCGCTACCCGGCGTCCCGCTTCCGAGAGCAGACGCTCGACCGCATGCGCAAGCGTGCTTTTCCCGGAGCGGGAACGGCCGCATATGCCGACGAGCAGCGGGCCGGCGCCATTTGAAAGACGTTGATGGATGGCTCCGGACAGCTCGTGGCCGATATCCTGATAACTGCATTGAAAGCGAACGGCGTCATAGACCGTGTCGAAGATGAGATCCGCGCGTGGAATATCAGCCTCCGCGGCAGGATAGCTCTTGCCATCGCGCAGGCCATAGCCTGTCCGAACGCCGTAAGCCCAGATGCCTGCCTTGCGGCCCGCGCCTATGTCGCGCAGGCTATCTCCGATGATGACGGATTTCTCTTTTTCGATCGGCAGTTCCGTCATTGCCTGGCGGATCATCAGATCGCCCGGTTTGCGGCAGGCACAATCGATCTTGAGCGCCGCGACTTCACGGGGAAATCCTTTGTCCGGATGGTGCGGACAAAAGTAAATACGGTCCAGGACGCCGCCTTCCTCGGCAAGCTCAGCTTCCAGACGACCAAGAACATGATCCAGGCCGGGCTCATCCAGAAAGCCTTTGGCGACCTGCGGCCTGTTCGTGACTGCAACCGTCAGGAAACCTGCGTCACGGGCGAGCTGCACCGCTTCGCCTGCCCGGTCGATCAGCTTCACCTGGTCGGGATGAATGACGCCATGGCCTCCGACATCTTCGTTGAGCACGCCGTCGCAATCGAAGAAAACCGCGGGCCTTCGCACCGACAGATGCGCCGCATGAACCCGTTCCTGCCGGAGGTCATCCTCCGCGGCAGCGTGCCGGTTCGGCGACCCGGTATCCTTCATATATTCCGGCGTGTCATAAATTGCGATCGGAACGGAGCGTTCGAGGAGACCGGGAATGACGTCGTGGATCATATCAGCCGTTTGGCCCGGAAAGAGCGCCTGGAAAAATTGCTCAGAGGCAACATACAAACCGGCAGGCACCAGATTCCGCCAATCCGAATCTCGCGGGGTTTTGCGGGGCAAAAGGCGCTGAAGATAACCGTTCTTCTGGACGACGAGATCTGATGTGCGGGGATGATCGTTGGGGTGAGCAATAATGGTCAGAGCGGCAGGAAATTGCCGGCGATGACGCGCCAGTGCCGACAGATCGATATCGAAAAGCATGTCGCCGTAGACGATCAGGACGTCGCCGGCCATCGTGTCCAAAGTCGTCAAGCAGCCTGCCGTGCCGAGCGGAGACTTCTCGACGAAGACTTCCACCTTGATGCCGAGTTTTTCAGCTTCCGGAGCAAGAGCAGGCTCCAGCTGGCTGCCGAGGTGGCCGCCGAGCACACGCACATGTTGAACACCTTCGCGAGCCAGGATACGGATCTGCCGCAGAATGATCGGCACGCCGGCAAGCGGCAAAAGGGCCTTCGGAATGGCATCGCCCGTCATACTGCGAGCGCGCGTTCCAAGGCCCCCGGCGATGATAATGGCCTGGCGGATAGTGTCCTCAGAACCCATTCGCCAGGATCCGCTCGACAGCAAGTTCAACGGCTTCTGTCGATTTCCGCCTCGGAGACCAGCCCAGCGTTACGAGCCGGCTTATGTCGTAGCTGAAGCGCGGCACGTCGCCCAGCCAGCCGCGGTCCTCGCTTCCATATTCGATGGCAGCTCCGGCCGCGACCTTGGAAACCACGATTTCGGCGATATCGCGGACAGACGTTTCGCCGATGCCGCTTGCGTGAAACACCTCATAGGCACCGGGCGCCTTGTCCCAGGCGAGGAGGATCGCGTCTACGAGGTCGCCGACATAGAGATAAGGCTTGGTCTGCCTTCCATTGCCAAGCACCTGAAGCCTCGTCGGATCAGCTTTCAACCGGTTGATGAAGTCGTAGATTGCGCCGTGCGTGGAACGTTCCCCAATGACGTTGGGAAAGCGCAGCACGAGCGTCCTGATGCCGAATGACAGCGCGTAGACGGACAAATAGGCCTCAGCAGCAAGCTTGCTGGCGCCATAGAGCGAGATCGGCCGCAGAGGGCCGTGGTTCTCGTGAATGTTTCCTTCGGCTTCTCCGAACACCGCGGAGGTGCTGGCGAAAAAAAGCCTGCCGACCTCATACTTGCGCATGATGGCAAGCAGCGTCGTCGTCGTCAGCTGGTTCAGCTGGAGGTCGAGTTCCGCATTGGCGTTGCCTGCGGCAATATCGGAATTGGCGGCGAGATGAAAAACGGCGTCAGGACGATCCGTCGCGACGAGCTGGTCCATGCCCTCCCGATCAAGCATGTCCAGCTTCTGGAAACGAAAATCCGCTAGACCCATCAGATGGTCGATGTTCCGCATCCGGCCAAGATGAAGATTGTCGATCGCAGTTACCCGATAGCCCAACTTCAAAAGGCGATCGCAGAGGTGGCTGCCGATAAATCCGGCCCCTCCCGTTACCAAGGCATGCATGTCGGCAGCTCCATGTGATCTGCTAAGGCTCATCAGAGCGCTTTGATCTTTCCCGAATGAGGACGCGAAAGGACGAATACACCACCGGCCAACCCGACCACAAGCTGCAACAGGCCGAAAACCACCGATAGCGTCGCGGCATCCGTCGTGCCTATGCCGAACACCGCAAGTGAAATGATCATGCCGCCTTCCCGCAGGCCCCATCCTCCAACGGAAATCGGAACCATCGCGATCAAAAGCACTGGCGGGAAAGCGGCTGCCGCCTGGCCCCAGCCAAGCGGGAGGCCGAGGCCGAGAACGAGGATCTCCAAGGAGACGACGCTCAACCCGTGAATGACCAGGGTCAACAGAAATATGCCGACCATTCTCCGGTGCGTGATAAAAGCCCGCAACACGGCGCTCAGCGTGTGCAGCCTCGCCGGAAGAAACCGGATGAAGAGCTGCTGACGCCAGCCGAAGGCGATGGCCAATGCGGTGGTTCCGACGACGCCGAGCGCGGTGAACTCGGTCAGATAGGGGATGGGAAAGTCGTGCCCGTAGGCGGCACGCATGATGATCAGCCCGATCAGTGCAACGACCGCCAGTCCGAAAAGTGTGAGCATGCGGTCCATGACGACACCAAGCGTGGCTTCGCCGACCGTCAGGCCGTATTTCACGGCGCCAAATATGCGAGCGGCATCGCCCGGAATGGGACTTGGAAGAGCTTGATTATAGAACAGGCTTTGCATGAAGAGTTTCATCGCGCCTGATATTTTCAGCCTTTGCCCTATCATTTCCGATAGAAGGCACCATCGCCACGCCGAAAGCAGGGCCTGCAGGAGCAGAAGGAAGACGCTGACCCAGATGGTTGTCGCCGACAGGGCTTGGACTGCAGCCCACCCTTCCGAAAAATCTACCTTGCGTGCGATCCATATGACGAGGCCGAGCGCGACGGCCACGTTCAGGACCGGTATGCCGATGCGAAGCAAGGTTTGGGCGGACGGAATAGTCAAGGTGCTTGATCCGCATCAAAACGATAGAGTTTCCAGCCGAACCGATCCGTCAGTACCAGGGAGGAGCGGGGCAACATATGGGATATGACGGTCTTGGCCATCACCATTTTGTCTTCTCCAAGGCGTTCGGCGAGGAACGCGCTGCCGACGTCAGGGGTGGTGATGAAGTAGCCTATATGATTGTCCCTGATGAACGCGCCGATATCCGAACCCGGCGCAGGCAGCACGTAGCGCGGCAATTGCCAGCCGCCGTCGCGGCCGCCGTTGTAAACCGTGGACAAAAGTGTGTTGGCGGTGTCGAAAGGTTGAAAAACCGCCCGCAGGTCATGGTCCGCGATATAGCGATACATGAAATAGGCTTCGCGGTGGCTCTCCATATATTTGTCGACGCTTATCATCCCAAGCGCGACGTCGAGTTCTTTCGCCTTGACGGGATCGATGTCGCTGCCGCCGACGCGATACCAATGGCAGATCCAAAGCCCCCCGGCCAGCACGCTGATGATCACCGGGCTGGCGACCATGCAGACTGGCGAAGAGACAATTTTCTTGAGCGGGGTTATCCGCGGCAGGACCTGCCGGTCGAGCCATTGATCAAGCCGTTCCCGCACCAGGGAGGCGCCGATAAACCCGGTCGAAAAGAAAAGCAGATAGGCTGGCGTTGCCCACCGTATGTGATTGAACATAACAGTGTACCATATCACAAGCATGGCAACGACAATCGCTGCGAGAAATGCGATGCGCCGAAAAGCCACGGCAAGACCGGCTAGTATCAAAGCGAGAGCGACGAAAGCATTCGGTTTGCGAGCGAGGAACCAGTCGTAAAGGATATGGAGGAAGTCGCGCCAACCTTGCAGAGTTGCGAGGTTCGTCACGAAATGTCGGTTGGCAGGATCGAAGGCCCGGCCCAATTCGAGCATGTAATCCGCCATCCACGCGTCGGTGAGGCCCGGATGACCGAACATGAAAGGATAGATCGGGTTGCCGAGAACGATCAGGTTTTTCGCATACCAGTAGCCCGCGACTGCGAGGAATGCGCAAAGGCATGACACAAAAAGCGGCAGCGATACCCTTCCCTTGAAAAGCGTTGGCATCAGTGCCAGCCCGATAAGGCCAACCATTTGCAGTTCCGTGTATTTTCCTCCGACCGCTCCTCCCAACACGAGCGCACAATGAAAAAGCTCCGCCGGACGCCGGGTTTCCAGATAACGCCATAGGAAAAGCACGGCTGCGACTGAGAAGCACGACCGGGCCAGATCCGTCATCGGTTCGCCGACACTCCCCCTGAAGAACGGGATGCTGAGGATCAGAGCGGCCACCAGGAAAAAACCGCATGCCCGCCAACGACTGGCACAGCTTGAAAGCAGGAACAGAAATCCGAAGAAAATTGCGATATTTACCACCGCCGCGCCGGTCCAGTGACCGCTGACCATCATGACGAGCGCAAACAGCACATTGAAGAAAAGTGGAATATTGCCGTAGAAGGGATGGTCGATCTGCGGCGACACAAAGCCGGCATGCTCGATGATACTGTTTGCGAGCGGGATGTGGAAAACCCAAACGTCGGCAATGCTCGATGGAAACAGGGCCAGAACACTCCACACATAGCAAAGTACGATGCATGTGAGAGCCGCAAGCACCGGAAACGGGTTTCCGTTTTTCCATTCAGCGGCGATTTTGCGAAACAGGGAACCCACGTCGCGAAGAACGGTGACGAGATCGCGCCGCCGCCAGATCATCGAGACAGCCACGATCGGAAGAACGATTTCCCATCGCAGCCCGTGAAATGCGCCAAGGATGGTAGCCGCGCCGCCGGCGATCGCCAGGGACGGCAGAATACCGCTTAATAGAAAGTCAGTACCGTCCCGCAAGGGCTGATCGCAACGCCGGTTGAGCCAAGCAACGATGCCTCTGTCGACCACGAGGCCCCATAAAATTATGGAGAGAACCGTGCACCAGCCTACGATCATTATCGCCCCTTTCGTGGCTCCTATCCCGCGAGAGGAGGCACAGGCTTCTTGAGGGGCAGCATGACCCCAAGTGCTCTTATCATGAGCCCTGATATAAAGATCTGAAACGCCGTAATGATGAGCCAGAGCCCGAAGACGGCCCAGTTGGTCTCGACGCCGATCTCAGGCAGCACGTATCCGTTTCCGACATAGGAATCGAAGAGCGGAACCGCCAACAAAACACCTGCCAGAACGGCGATAACCGATCCCCAGATCGTTGCATTGTAAGGCAGAATCCGCTCGAAACGGGCCTGCGCGCGTCCCGAATAGTCGAAAATCACTCGTCCGATTGCCGCCGAAACCAGCATGGATTGACCAAGTACGGCCAGGGCCATGGAAAACAGCATGGCATTGGACGAGAACCGCACACCGGCAATGGACATAGGCCCGGCGAGCAGGGGCAGCATAATTATCAAGCCGAGGGCCAGAAGCAGGAAGCCCGGCCAGATGAGAAAGAAATCAAACCCGTAGACGAACATTGCCTGGAGATTGCGCCAGCCTGCGCGCCACGGCTCCATCCAACCCCGCCGCTTCATATGGCTCAGCCGACCGTCCGGATCTTTCAGGAAGTGGATCGGCACTTCGGTGGTCGGCAGCTCCATATGCACGGACTTCAGCACCATCTCCGACGCATATTCCCATCCTTGCGACCGAAGATCCATCCGCAGCAAGGCATCGACGCTGATGCCCCGCATGCCGCAATGGATGTCGGAAAAGCGGCTGCTGAACATCCGATTGAGGATCCACGTGGTCAGTGGCGTTCCGAAATAGCGATGCAGCGGCGGCATCGCGTTGTCTTCGATCGAGCCCTTGAACCGAGAGCCCATCACGAAGTCGTAGCCCTTCCGAAAGGCCTCGATAAACGGCGCTATCTGCCGAAAGTCGTAGGTGCAGTCCGCATCGCCCATGATGATGAACTTGCCGCGCACGAGTGGAATGGCATCGATGTAAGCTCTGCCCAAACCGCGCTTTGGTGTCCGCAACACGCGGGCGCCCCTGTCGCGGGCGATTTCGGGTGTGCGATCGGTCGAACTGTCGACGATGAGGATCTCGACAGCCGCACCGCTTGCCGCAATACCCTCGCGGCACCAGTCGACGAAGGTTCCAATCGTCAATTCCTCGTTGAGAGAAGGAACAAGGATCGTCACTTCAGGATTGGCGACATCATCGTCGGGCGTCAGAAGCGTCAATTCCGGATCGTGGATGCGGGGGAAATTCATGCGCGTGAAACGGCTCTTTAAGAAAGGGTAGGCGGCACAAGTCCGCAGGAAAAATCCAATACGGCATGGCAGATCGCCAGATGCGCGATCTCCACATAACCATATTGATCGGAAGCGACATAAAAGTTCAGGTCACCCAGGTCGCGCAGCGGATTGCCTGGCGCGAACCCGCTCAAAGTCATAATGGCGCAGCCTTTGGCGCGTGCCGTACGGACGGCCCGGGTAATGCTTTCCGATCTCCCAGAGCTGCTGATTGCCACCAGCAGATCACCTTCGCTCGCGTGCATGTCGATCTGCGTCGCGAACACATTCTCATATCCGAGATCGTTGGACAGGCATGTCAGCGTTGCGCCATCGTTCATCGCCATCGCGCGCAGCCCACCGTTTTTCGAGTAGTCCGTCGCCATATGGCTGGCAATTGCCGCGCTGCCGCCGTTGCCGATGAACATGATCTTTCGGCCGGCATCGTGCGTGGCACGGGCCAATTGCATGGATTCCGTCACTGCCGCCGCATAATCCAGCGGCTTTCCGGCTGCCCTCGTGGCGGTCGTATTCACAAGAGCGTGGCGGAGAAATGTGAAGTAGCGATCCAGATCGCCGGCTGTGACACCGAGCCCCGAAGACGTGTTCTCGTGATGTGACATGCTCGTTCAGTCCTGCGCCTTGGAAATTGGGGCGTCCTTAAAGACTAAATGGTATAAAGGCAAGTTGCTCACCCGCTCTTTTAAGGGTTGTCGGCGACTGTCACGGCTTTGCAACTAAGGGTGTCACGCCAGGCATTGAATTCACCGACTGCGCCCGGGGCTCAGGGCGGCCGATCGAGTTGAGCCGCGACGACAAGCGCTTTTCAGCGCTCGCGCTGGTTATGCCATGCAGGTGGGCGAGGGGTTGGCAGTCCCTTCCAGCAGGGGCCGATCGTCAGTTCCTGATCGCTGCGACGATGCCGATCTCCACGGCGAATTCCGGCCCGGCGAGCCTTGCTTCGACCGTGGCGCGCGCCGGCGCATGGCCCGCAGGCACCCAGGCATCCCAGACGGCATTCATGTCTTCGAACCTCGACATATCCGCAAGCCAGATCGTTGCGCTGAGGATTCGTGTCGAATTGCTGCCCGCGCCGTCCAGAAGCCGCGTGACCCGCGCCAGGATGTTGGTCGTCTGCTCGCGGACGGACGCACCCGGCGCGTCGATTGCGACCTGCCCTGCGAGGAAGACGAAGCCGCCATAGGTCACGGCCTGGCTCATTCGCTTTCCGGTTTCGTAACGCTCGATCTGCATGTTCAACTCCTTCATCAATCCCTATGCGCAATCTTCTGGCGTTCGGCGCGGCGCTGCAGCCATTGGATCGTGGCAAGGAACAGCGTCGAAAACAGGATGAGGAGGGTGGCGACGGCGGCAATCGTCGGGCTCAACGTTTCGCGCACGCCGCTCCACATCTGGCGCGGCAGCGTGCGTTCCTCGGAGCCGGCGATGAAGAGCGCGATCACCACTTCGTCGAACGAGGTGACGAAGGCGAAGAGGGCGCCGGATGCCACCCCTGGGGCGATGACCGGCAGCATGATGCGCAACGTCGCTTCGACTGGGGTTGCACCGAGGCTGGATGCCGCTCGCATCAGATTGTGATCGAAGCTTGCGAGTGTCGCCGTCACGGTGATCACCACGAAGGGGGCACCGATGGCCGTATGGGCCAGCACCAGTCCGGTCAGGCTGTTGAGCAGTCCGACCGCAGCGAAGGCATAATAGATGCCGACCGCCGAAACGATGACCGGCACGATCATCGGCGAAATCAGGATCGCGGTCAGCGTTGCCCGCGCCGGGCAGGATGGCCGGCTGAGGCCGATCGCAGCAAGCGTGCCGAGAAAGGTCGACAGAAGCGTGGCGCAGACGGCGACGATGATGCTGTTCCTCAGCGCCAGCTGCCAGACGTTGGAATCGAAGAATTCGCGATACCACCGCAGCGACAGGCCGGGCATGGGATAGGTGAAGAACGGCTCGGCATTGAAGGACAGCGGCACGATCGCGACGATCGGCGCGATCAGGAACAGGATCACCAGGCCGCCAACCAGCCACAAGAGAATCGAAAACAGCCGCGGGAAAGAAAGGAAGTTTGTCATCAGCCTATCCTCAGCCTGTCGATGCCGACGATGCGATTGTAAACGGCGTAGAGGATGAGCACCGCCACCAGCAGGATCGTGCTCAAAGCCGCCGCCATGCCCCAGTTCGTGACCTGGTTGGAATAATAGGCGATGAAATAGCTCACCATCTGGTCTCCCGGTCCACCGACCAGAGCCGGCGTGATGTAATAGCCGAGCGCCAGAATGAAGACGAGCAAGCCGCCGGCGCTGACACCGGGCATGCTCATCGGCAGGTATATGCGCAAGAAGGCCGATACCGGCGGGGCGCCGAGCGACGAGGCGGCCCTCAGATAGACCGGGGGTATGCTCTTCATGACGCTGTAGATCGGCAGCACCATGAAGGGCAGCAGAATATGGGTCATGGCGATCAGGACGCCGATGCGATTGTAGATCAGGTCGAGGGGATGCGCGGGATCGACCAGGCCAAACCAGATGAGTGCCGAGTTGATCACGCCGCGCCCCTGCAGCAATACGACCCAGGCGCTGGTGCGGACCAGAAGCGAGGTCCAGAATGGCAAAAGCACCAGGATCAGCAGCGTATTGGCAACCGCCCCTTTCGACCGGGCGATCAGGGCGGCGAGGGGATAGCCGAGGAACAGACAAATTACGGTGACCGAAGCGCTGACGACGAATGTGCGGATCAGCACGTCGACATGCACCGCATTCTCCGCCGAGACCCTGCCGATGGCGCCCGACGCGTCGCGCTCCAGGTCGAGGGAGGCGAGCAGGTAGTAGTCAGTGAAGGGTGGGGATGCATTCTTGATGATCGTCCAGTAATGCCGGCTATCCCACTTGGGATCGATGGCAACAAAAGCGGCCTTGTAGGGCGGCTCGGCGTTGCGGATCGTGCGTGCGGTTTTCAAGAGCATCGAGCGCATGCCTGTCTCATAATAGTTGAGACGCTTGGCCACCTCGGCGATCTGGTCGCGAGGCGATTGTTTCAGATCGGTAGCAAAGGCGGCAAACAGCGCTTCGTCCGGCGGGGATTGGTCATCCCAGGCTGATAGAGCCGACATCGTGTAGGGCAGGGCGGCCGAAGCTGCCCTGTTGTCAACCGCGCGCGTCAGCAACAGGGCAATGGGCAGCACGAAGACGATCAGCAGGAAGATCAGCAAAGGCGCGACCAGCAGCAGCGCTCGCAGCTGCGCCTTGCTTTTCGCACTGCCGAGGCTTTTCACCCGCATGCGGGCGGCAATCATCGAGCCGTCGCCTTCATTCATTGTCGCGGTCACCATCGCTCTTGCCTTTTTGCGGTAGAGAAAAGGGGCGGGCGAAGCCGGGGGACACTCGCCCGCCCGACGAGGTTACTGTGCGAGCCACTTATTGAAGCGTTCGGTCAATTCCTCATCATGGTCGGCCCAGAACTCGGAGGAGACGACGAATGCGGTCTTGGTGTTCTCGGGTGCTGTCGGCAGATCGACGAGAATGTCCGGCGGAACCTTGGCGATGGCCGCTTTCAGGGTCGGGCCATAGGAGATATATTTCGACTGCTGCGCCATCACATCGGGATTGACGGTGAAGGCGACGAATTTGTCCGCCAGTTCCTTGTTCTTCGAGCCTTTCGGCTCGGCCCAGAGATTGAAGTCCATTCCCTGGCCATCCCAGACGATCTTGAAGTTCTTGCCGCTGTTCTTGACGGCGTCATAGATGCGGCCGTTCCAGGCCGTGGTCATCACGACTTCACCGTCGGCGAGAAGCTGCGGCGGCTGCGCACCGGCGGTCCACCAGACCTTCACATCCTTTTTGATCGTGTCGAGCTTCTTGAAGGCGCGATCGACTCCCTCCGGCGTCCCGAGCACGTCGTAGACTTCCGACGGTTTGACGCCATCGGCAATCAGCGCGAATTCCAGCGTGGTCTTCGGCGACTTGCGCAAGGCGCGCGGCCCTGGGAATTTGGCGGTATCGAACAGGTCGGCCATGGTTGTCGGCCCGCCATTCGGAAACTTGGCGGCGTCATAGGCATAGATGGTGCCGAAGACGATCGTCGCGACCGCGCAATCCATCGCTGCGCCATCGATGAAGGCGTCCTTGCCGCCGAGCTTCGAATAGTCGATGGCTTCGAGCCAGCCTTCGTCACAGCCTTGCAGCGCATGGCTGGGTTCGACATCGACGACATCCCAGGTTACTTGGCCGGTCTCGACCATGCCCTTCAGCTTGGCGGTCGAGCCGTCCCATTCATCCTGAAGGATCTTGGTGCCGGTTTGCTTGGCGAAGGGCTTGAAAAAGGCCTCCTCCTGGCTCTTCGTATAGGCGCCGCCCCAGGATGTGACGGTCAGCGTATCTTCGGCAAACGCCGCTCCCGCGATTGCCAGAGTCATGACGGAACTGAGAAGCATGCAGTTGAAACGCATCATGGTGGTTCCCCTTTTTGTTGCTGCGTTTACGAAAGAATCAATACTCGGTCAGGAGAGCGCGAGCGCGCGGCAATCCTCCGGCGCCCAGCCGATGAGGGCATGCGAGCCTAATCCCTGAACCGGAATGTCCTGGGCGGCGGCAACTTTGACAAAGATGTCATCGCAGCCGCAGGCTGAGACGCGCAACCTCACATGATCGCCGTGATAGATGATTTCCCTGAGCGTGGCTGTGAACCGGTTCGCAACGTCGGCTGCGGGCGACAGCTGAATCCGCTCGGGCCTCAGAACCAGAGTTGCCCGTGCGCCTTCCTTCAATCCTTCTCCGGCATGGCCGGTGATGATCGAACCGTCAGGCGCGCGAATTCGGCAGACCGCATTGTCGATTGCGACGATCTCGCCCGATATCGCATTGTTCTCACCGATAAAGGTTGCGACGAAAGGGTTTGCCGGCGTTTCGTAAAGCGCATGCGGCGGCGCGATCTGCTGCAGGATGCCGTCATTGAACACGCCGACCCGATCCGACATGGTCAGCGCCTCGCTCTGGTCGTGGGTAACGTAGACGACATTGATGCCGAGGCGGGCATGCAGATGCTTGATCTCGAGCTGCATATGTTCGCGAAGCTGCTTATCGAGCGCACCGAGTGGCTCGTCCATCAGCACCAGCTGCGGCTCGAATACCAGGGCGCGGGCAAGCGCGATGCGTTGCTGCTGTCCACCCGAAAGCTGGTTGGGCCGCCGCGTTTCGAAACTCGCCATGCGCACCATGTCGAGCGCGCGGCGAACCCGTTCGGTAATTTCCGCTTTGCCGAGCCGGCGCATTTTCAGTGGAAAGGCGACGTTCTCGCCGACCGTCATATGCGGGAAGAGCGCGTAATTCTGGAATACGACGCCGATGTTGCGGCGATGTGGCGGAACGCTGTCGATCCTGGTGTCGGCAAGGGTAATGGTCCCGCTGCTCGGAGCCTCGAAGCCCGCCAGCATCATCAAGGTCGTGGTCTTGCCGGAACCGGACGGACCGAGAAGGGTCAGAAACTCGCCCTTGGCGACATCGAGGTCCAGGCCGCGCACGACATAGCTGACGCCGTCATAGGATTTACGCACGCCTTCGAAGGCAATGAAGCGCTCGCTCATGAATTCCTCCTGTTTGCATCGGCCGGGTCCCTGCCTCTTTGTCTCGATGCTAGTCTATATTGTCTCGGTCTATTTCCGCTTGTCAAGCCACACAAATAATTTTGTACGGTGGCGGCTACGGATCTCGAAAATACTGAAAAAGCGTGCTATGTGGCACAAAACGATGTTGAATCGCAGCACGGGTAGCCAATGCGGTGCACGATGCACATGGAATTTGTATCCCTGTTACAGGAATTGTATGTCTGAAAGATCGGAAGTAACCCGGACAAATCAGCAGCGGGAGGCGCGAATACCGGCCTATCTGGAGCTTGCAAGCGAGCTCGAGGCGAGGATCCGTTCGGGCGCCTTGCCTCCGGGCAGCCAGCTGCCGCCACAGCGTGACCTCGCACGGGAGCGGTCGCTCAATGTCTCCACGGTCACGCGCGCCTACCGCGAATTGCAGAACCTTAATCTTGTGATGGGCAGCACCCGACGCGGCACGATCGTCATTGGCGACGGCGCCATGCCGCGGGTCGACCGGGCGGCGAGCCCGGCCGGCGTCATCGACTTGACGGTCAACCGGCCGGCCGTCGACGATTTTCAGCAGCGCCTCGCCCAGTCCCTGCCGGATCTGTCCTCGGACAAACGCTTCCGCCAGATGCAGGAGTACCAGCCACCGGAAGGGCCGGCCTGGGCGCGTCACGCGGCGAAGAAATGGATAAGGCTCAACGGCTTCGACCCGTCCGAGGACGATATCGTGGTCACCAGTGGCGCGCAGCACGCTCTTCTGGCTGTCATCAGCAGCCTGATAGAGCCCGGCGACACCATCGTCTGCGACCGGCTGACCTATTACGGCCTGATCGCGCTCGCCCAGATGTTCCGTTTCCGCATTATCGGCATTGGAAGCGACGATGAGGGCATGTCGGCGGCGGAACTGGACGACATCTGCAGCCGCGAGCCGGTGCGCGCCGTCTTCACGGTTCCCTCGATGCACAACCCGACCGTCGTCACCATGAGCGAGGCCCGCCGGCGGGAACTGGTCGAGGTCGCGGAAAAGCATGATCTCGTCATCATCGAGGACGATGTCTATGGGCCGATGCTCGGGGCTCGCGCTAGCGCCCTGATCACGCTTGCTCCGGCGAGGACCTATCATATTTCCGCGCTCTCCAAGGCCTTGGCGCCGGGTCTGCGCGTCGGCTATCTGACCTGCCCGCCCGGCCGCGCGCTGCTCTCTGCCGAGGCGGTCCGCACGACTGCCTGGATGCCCTCTCCGCTGCCGCTACTGCTGGCGACTCGCTGGCTGGAGGACGGCACGGCCGAAGCGATCCTCAAGGCTCAGCTTGCAGAGCTGCGGGCGCGCCACGCGATCGTCACGACGATCCTCGCCGGCCATTCCTTCTCCGCCGATCCGCGCTGCATGTTTCTGTGGCTCAGACTGCCGGCGCCGTGGCGATGCGAGGATTTCGCCGCCAATCTGCGCGCTCACGGCGTTGCCGTCATGGCTGCAACCGCCTTTGCCTGCGACCGCCAGCCGGTCGAGCATGCCGTTCGCGTCAATGTCGGCTGCGCATCGTCGCGGGACGAACTGGCAACGGCCCTGCGCATCATCGCCGCCACGCTGAACGATCGTCCCCGCGCTCTGGCCGGCCTGGTTTAGGCGATGCACACGCCGCTCCCCGAGCTTTCACCCTTGCCCGACGCCGAGCGGCGGCATGTGGCAGTCGTCGGCGCGGGACTGGTCGGCCTCTGCTCGGCTCTCTGGCTGCAGAGAATGGGGCACCGGGTCACGATCATCGATCCGGCGCCACCATTGGGCGACGCATCCTACAGGCAGGCCTGTTCCTACGGGAATGCCTGTACCTTTGCGCCGCACGGCGTCGTCCCCGTCGCGACACCGGGCGTCATCTGGCGCGTGCCGGGCATGCTGCTCAATCCGCTCGGTCCGCTGGCAATCGTCTGGAAATACCTGCCGCAACTGGTCCCGTGGCTGCGCGCCTTCCTGGCATCGAGCACGAAGGCCGAGGTCGAGCGGATCGCCGCGACATTGGCGGTGCTGCTGTCTCACGCCGATGCCGCCTGGCAACCGCTTGTGATGCAGGCGGGCGCCGAGCGGTTGAAGCGGCATGACGGCTGCCTCTATCTCTACAAGACCGAAGCGCAATTCCGAGCGGCCAATGCCGAGAACGATCTGCGTGAACGCCATGGCGTCGCCATGGATCGGTTGGGCCAAGCCGATATCCGCAGCATCGAGCCCAATCTCGCGCCGCTCTACCACAGGGGCGTGCTGTTCCGCGACGCGTATGTGTTTTCCAGCCCCAAACAACTCGCCTTCGCGCTCGCCCAGGCTTTTGTAGACGGCGGAGGAGACATCGTCTGTGGCGAGGTCTCGGCAATCGAGCCGCACACGGACGGCATCGGTCTCAGGATCGCGGGCAAGGGAATGCTTGCGGACCACGCCGTCGTCGCCGCCGGCGCCCATTCGCGCAAGCTCACCGCATCGATCGGCGATCGCGTGCTGCTCGACACCGAGCGCGGCTATCACGTCCTGTTCCCGCAGGCGGGTCATCTTTTGTCGCGCCCGGTCTGCTATCCCGAGCACGGCTTCTACATGGTGCCGATGGCGGACGGGCTGCGTGCGGCCGGGACGGTGGAACTCGGCGGGCTTGCCGCTCCCTTGAATCCCAGGCGGACCGCAATGATCCGGGCGGGCGTGAAAAAGCTCCTGCCGGCGGCCGGAGAAGGCAGCGACGAGTGGCTGGGTTTTCGCCCATCCATGCCGGATTCGCTTCCCGTCATCGGCAACTCCCGCAGCTTGCCCCGCGTCACCTATGCCTTCGGTCATGGCCATCTCGGCCTGACATTGTCCGCCTTGACCGGCTATCTCGTTTCTGAGCTTGTCGCCGGACGGACTCCGGCCATCGATCTGGCGCCGCTGCGTCCCGACCGGTTCTGAGCCACGGATGCGCTCGGATGAGCGAAGGCGGGTGTGATGAATATTGACAATATATGCTACGCTACCCATGATAAATAAGAACGAAAGGGTATGGCGATGGCATCGGGTAGCATTCATGTGAAGGTCAGCGGGCAGTTGCAGGATCATATCCAGCAGCAGGTCGGCGACGACGGCCTCTATGAAAACGCCAGCGAATATATTCGTGCTCTCATTCGACGCGACCTGCAGACCCGTGATGAGGCCTGGGATATGCTGCAAAAGGAGCTTGCGCCCGCGATGCGGGCCGAAGACAGCGAATTTGTCGCCGTTTCGGCCGAAGACGTCATCCGCCGTAACAAGCGCCGATAAGCATGGTGATGGCCTATCGATTTTATCCGCGCGCCGACGTCGCGCAGGACAAGATTTGGCGTGACACGGTCGAGGCGTGGGGAGAGAAGCAGGCGGACGCCTATATTCTCGGGCTGCACGCCTTTTTGCGGCGTTTATGCGAGGATCGGTCGATCTGGCGACAGCTTCCGCAACGTCTGGCGGTTCCGGCAGACATCCAGCGTTCGGCCTATTTCGGTCGCTATGAACATCACTATGTGTTCTTTCGGGAGCTTCAGAACGGTGATCTTGGTGTCATGAGCATTCTTCACGAACGGATGAATCTGCCGATCCGGCTCAAAGAGGACCTGGCGGCTCTCTTGAACAAACAAGCGTGACACGGATTTTCGTCGGCTTGCCGTGATGGCTTCGGTCCGGCCTCAGAACCGATGTTCGGCTCCCTCGACCGGGTCTGCCCAGACCGTCATGTCAGGCGCAAACGGCGTCTCGCCTTCAGCGCGCACGACCATCTCGCCGAGTTCCGGGACATCGAGATAGAGGATCGCATCGGCACCGAGCCGTTCGACATGCCGGATCTTGCCTTGCCATTGTCCGGCATCTTCCGAAAGCCTGATATGTTCCGGACGGATGCCGTAGGTTGTGCAGTTCAATCGCCGTGCGGTTTCGCCGCCATAGAGGTTCATCTTCGGGCTGCCGATGAAGCCGGCGACGAAGGGTGTCGCGGGATTGCGGTAGAGTTCCATCGGGCTGCCGATCTGCTCGACTGCTCCGCCGTTGAGCACGACGATCTTGTCCGCCATCGTCATCGCCTCGACCTGGTCGTGGGTGACATAGATCATCGTCGACTTCAGGCGGGCGTGAAGATCGGCGATCTCAAGACGCATCTGAGCTCTAAGCGACGCGTCCAGATTGGAGAGCGGTTCGTCGAATAGGAAGACCTGGGGATCGCGAACGATCGCGCGGCCGATGGCGACGCGCTGCCTCTGGCCGCCGGAGAGCGCTTTCGGTTTTCTCTGCAAGAGATGGGTGAGCTGCAGCGTTTCGGCCGTGGCAGCAACCTTTTCGGCGATCTCCGCCTTCGGGCGGCGGGCAAGCGAAAGTCCGAAGCCGATATTCTCGGCAACGGTCATATGCGGGTAGAGCGCATAGCTCTGGAACACCATGGCAATGCCGCGCTCGGAGGGTTCGGCATAGGTCACGTCCTTGCCGCCGATGGTCAGCGCGCCCGACGTCGTCTCCTCCAGGCCGGCGATGATGCGCAGCAGCGTCGACTTCCCGCATCCAGACGGGCCGACGAAAACGACGAACTCGCCGGAGGCAACCTCCAGATCGACCCCCTTGATGACTTCGAGGGCGCCGAAGCTCTTGCGAACCTGTTTGAGAGTGAGCTCAGCCATTCCACTACCCTTTGACTGCGCCTGATGTCATGCCCGCGACGATCTGGCGGTTGAAGAAGATGAAGACGATCAGCGGCGGGATCGTAACGAGGAGGATGTTCATGAAGAGAAGATTGTACTGGCTCGTATACATGCTCTGGAAATTATAGAGTGTCAGCTGCACCGTCACGTTCTCCTTGCCGGGCAGGTAGTAGAGCGGGTTGGTGAAATCGTTGAAGATCGCAATCGACTGCACGACGATGTTGGTGACGGTCACCGGCTTCAGCAGCGGCAGGATCACCCTGAAGAAAATCTGCCGGGGCTTTGCGCCGTCAATCAGCGCCGCCTCGTCGAGGTCGCGCGGTATGGTCGAAATGAACGACCGGTAGAGCAAGGTCGAGAACGAGAGATTATAGGCGACCTGGATCAGGATCATCCCGGTCATGGTCTTGAAGAGGCCGATATCCTGCAGCAGGCCGATCGTCGGAACGACGGCGGGCGGCATCATCAGCCCCATGAAAAGGGCAATGGATGCCACCCTGTTCCAGGCGGTCTTGCGGCGCTGCATGACATATCCGACCATCGCCGACAGCAGGATGAGGATGGTGACGGAGACGACGGTGATCAGGGTCGAATTGAAATAGGCAAGCACCAGCTGATAATCGCGCGCCTTGAAGACGGCGACAAGATTGTCCCAGAACAGCCACTGCGCAGGCAGTTCGAAATCGAGGCGGGACGCTTCGGACTTCGACTTGACCGCCTGGAGAGCGACGAAAACGAAGGGCATGACGAAGATGACGGCAGCGACGGCAAGGGCTATCGCGCCGGTCACATAAGGGCGGATGCTTCTCATTCTTCGACCCCGCGCCGGTTGAGCCATAGGGTGAGTGGCAGGATGATTGCGGCAATCAGCGCAAACAGGATGACGTTTCCGGCGGTCGACAGACCGTAGAAGCCTGCCTGGTACTGCTTGTAGATGACCGAGGCGATCACATCGGAGGAAAAACCCGGCCCGCCGCGGGTCATTGCCCATATCAGATCGAATGAGCGAAGCCCGCCGATCAGCGATAATGTCACGACGGTGACGGTGGCGGGACGCACAAGCGGCAGGGTAACCCGGAAAAATTGCTGAAGACGCGTGGCTCCGTCAATTCTCGCCGCCTCATAATAGTCGGGGCTGATCGCAGCAAGGCCGGCGATGAAGATCAGGGTGGCGAGGCCGACACCCTTCCAGAGGTCGACCAGGGCCACCGAAAAAAGCGCGAGCGCCGGATTGGTGAGCCATCCCGGCCCTGGGATGCCGAGCGTTTCGAGCGTGACATTGATGATGCCTTTGGTCGGATGCATCATCACGGTGAAGGTGATGCCGATGCCGATCGTCGAGACCAGGACGGGAAAGAAGACCAGCGTGCGCAGGAAGCCGCGGGCGAAGATATTGCTGGTCAAGAGCACCGCCAGCAGCAGCCCGCAGACCGTCTTCAGGCCGGATGTCGTCACGGCATAGATCAGCGTGTTGACCAGCCCCCTGACCAGGAACGGTTCGGAAAAGAACTGCTGAAAGTTTTCGAGCCCGATGAATTCGGCCGTCGAAAGATCCCAGCGCGTCAGGCTGAACCAGAGAGACGATACCGTCGGAACCAGAAACAGCACGCCGTAGATGATGGCGGCGGGAATGAAAAACCACAGCGGGTAGGGCGATTTGCGCGAGCGGGGGCGTGTCTCGATCATATCTATCTCTTCGATCGGGTGGAACCTCGCCCCTCGGGAGCGAGGTTGTCTCGAAAGACCGCTACCAGTTCGGCAGGCCGAGCTGCTTGGCCTGTTTGCGCACATCGTCGTCATAGAGTTTCGCCGCTTCGGCCGGCTGGCGAATGCCGGAGCCGACTTCGACGGTGATCTGCTCGAGGGCCGGCCCCTTGACCGGCGAAACGAATTCCAGCGCCGGGGTCGTCTTGTCCTTGGCGTCGAAATAGGGGAGCATGTCCTTTACCGCAGGCGGTACGTCAGCAGGCAGATCGCAGCCGTCGATCAAGGGAGGCCCCTGCACGGTGTTGGTTTCAACCATGATCTTGCAGCCTTCGACGCTTCCGGCGAAATCCACGAATTTCTTCGCTTCCTCGGCGTGCTGGCTGGTCAGCGGAATATAAAGGGCCGGCGGCATCCAGACCGTCAGGCCGTTCGTCGCCGCATCGTCGCTCGGCTGCGCAAAGAACCC
Source organism: Rhizobium sp. NZLR1b (assembly GCF_019685155.1). NCBI lineage: Bacteria > Pseudomonadati > Pseudomonadota > Alphaproteobacteria > Hyphomicrobiales > Rhizobiaceae > Rhizobium > Rhizobium sp. NZLR1b. The sequence continues at coordinate 155,020 of NZ_JABDWC010000001.1, read as the reverse complement.
GACATCTGCGAGGTTCTCGGGATAATTCTGCTTGAGCGCGCCGACTGCGAAGCTCAGCATCGGATAATGCGCGGCCTCGCCGGTCGCCACCATTCTCAGGCCGTCGTCATAGCTTGCCGCGCCGAAGTCCTCGTTCATCAGGCCGGCGTCGTGAATGTCCTTCAGCCGTTCGAAGCCTTTCATGGCCGCCGGCGTTTCCGCGTATTTCGCCTTGTTGGCGGTATAGTCGGCGGCGAAGTTCGGCACCGCCGCGTGCAGGTTGTAATAGTCGGCCAGAACGAATAGCTGCGAGGTCCAGGTATCGCGATAGGTCTGCGCCACGGCGACCTTGCCTGAGGCTTTGACCTTGGCGTTGTTGGCCATGAAATCAGCCCATGTCTTCGGAACGGTGAGGCCGAGGTCCTGGTAGATTTTCCTGTTGTAGAGGATGCCGCCGGCCATCGCCGTACCGAAGGGAACGCCGTAGAGCTTGCCGTCGGCGCTGACCACCGACTTGAAGCCGTCGTCCACCTTCGCCTGCGACGCGAGCCCGCTCAGATCGACGAGCGTCTGCGCCGGCTTCAGCGCCTGCAGCAGCGAACCGGAATTATAGAGGAACACATCGGACATCTCGCCCGTTGCCAGGCGCGTCTTGATGATGTTGTCACCCTCGCCACCGCCCGCCCGCGGCTCGATTTCGATCGTCACGTCAGGCGCCTTGGCCTGGTAGGCGGCAACCAGCGCTTCGGCCGCTGCGACCGTGTCGGGGTTGTTGTCGATCAGGAACGACAGCGTCGTTTCCGCATGCGACGGGCCGGCCGCGACCAACGCCAAAAGCGCGGATGCGCCGGCGAGAATAAGCTTTATCCGATGTGTCATGACGTTCCTCCTCTGAACGATGTGACGTGTATGCTCCTCAAGAATCCGGTATCCAAAAAACCAACTGGTGCGTGCCCGGGGGAAGGACGGCTTCCTCGACGACAGGCTCGCCGTTGAGCGACGGGTTCCGGTGCCGCCGCCCGGGCCGGAAGCGGCCGATGCATCCTTCCGGAAGGGTCAGCACATAGGTGACCTTGTTGCCGGTGCAATGCCAGCCGGCCTCGATGCGGCCCTGGTCGATGTCATGATGGGCCGCAACCGGCGAGAGATCGGCAATCGGCGCGGGATCGACGATCACCTCGGCAAATCCGGGTGCATCAGGGCTCGGCGAAATTCCGGCAACGGATTCGAACAGCCATTGGCAGACGGCGCCATAGGCGTAGTGGTTGTAGCTGTTCATGTCGGGTTCGTAGATCGTGCCGTCCGGCGCCATCGAATCCCAGCGCTCCCAGATCGTCGTCGCCCCCTTCGAGACCTGGTAGAGCCAGCCTGGCACGTCTTCCTGCAGGAAGACCTTTGCCGCCAGGTCGTCCATCCCGAGCTTCGTCAGGGCCGGCAGCAGGGCAGGTGTGCCGATGAAGCCGGTGCCGATCCTGTAGTCGGCATCGATGATCACCTGACGGAAATGCTGCTCGGCGGCTGGCCGATGTTCTGCCGGTATCAGATCGTGCAGGAAGGCCAGCGCATAGGACGTCTGGTCGTTATGCGCCAGCCGTCCCGCCGGCGTGATGAACTCGTTGGCGAAGGCCCGCCGGATCTCGCCGGCCCGCCGCTTCATCTCATCTTCAAGCTTATGCTCGCCGAGAACGGCTGCGATCTTCGCCAGAAGGTCGGTCGAGATGAAGTGATAGAGTGTCGCCGCGCAGTCGTCGGCGATCGTCGGACGGGGTTTTCTGTTGTCGCCGACCGGCTGCAGCCAGTCTCCGAAGGTAAAGCCGCGATCGCCCCAGCGGGACGGCGGGCGCACCAGCGGACCATCCGAGATCGACCAGACGAAATCGACCCAGCGGACCATGGAATCCAGGCACTCGGACAGCACGGCCCGATCGCCGTAATGGGTGTAGAGAACCCAGGGGATGACGACAATCGCGTCGCCCCAGCCGGTCGAGCCGGCATAGCCCGGGAAATCGGCGGGATGCAGACGTGTCGGATCCGGCGAAAAATGCGAGACGGCGCCGTCCTCGCGCTGGTCGGCCATCACATCGCGCAGATACTTTTTCAGGAAAGACTGGCTGTCGCTCAGCCAGCAGGCGGTTGCGGCAAATACCTGGGCGTCGCCCGTCCAGCCCAGGCGTTCGTCGCGCTGCGGGCAATCTGTGGGCACTTCGACGAAATTGGCGCGCTGCGACCAGATGGTGTTCTCGACGAGGCGATTGACGAGGGGATTGCCGCAGGTGAAGCCGCCGGCAGGCTCGGGCACCGACGTGATCGGGATGGATGCGATTGCAAGAATCTCAGCATCGCCTGTGATGGTCACCCTGGCATAGCGGAAACCTTGAAAGGTGAAATGCGGCGCGTAGGTCTCGTCGCCGTCTCCGCGCAGTGTATAGACGGTCTGCGCCACGGCCGCGCGATAATTGCGATTGTCGAAGTGACGGTCGGGGCCGAGCACTTCCGAATGCTCCACCTGCACTTCGGCACCGCTAGCTCCCCGAACCGTATATCTGATATAACCGCCGGCATTCTGACCGAAATCGTAAACCGTCCTGCCGTCTTCGTCGGTCCAGCTTTCGATCGGGGCAAGCGGCGGCAATTCCCGCACCGCCGCGGTTTCATGGGCGACGAGCAGCGCTCTGTCGAACGGCAATCTTTCGGTGCCATGGGTCCCTACAAGATTTTCTGCGCGCGCATCGTAGATCTCGCCGAAATAGATGCCCGACTTCAGGATCGGCAACAGACCGCTCCGCCATGTGGTGTCGGTGGAAAGAAGGGTGCCGTCCGGTCCGATGAGATCCGCGATGGCGCCGATTCTGTCGCCCCAGCAGTTCGCGATCGCCTTGGCGCCCCACATCAAGGGCGAGCGGTACCATCCGTCGGCAAGCCAGATCTCGATCCGGTTCTGGCCTGGCTTGAGCAGGTTCGACACGTCATATCGCTGATAGGCAAGGCGATCGTCGTAATTCGTCCAGCCGGGTGTCAGCAGGTCGTCGCCGACCCGGGCGCCGTTGATGAAGCAGCGATAGAGGCCGAGGGCCGAGATGAACAGCTCGACCGGAAGCTTGGAGCCGTCATGTTCGAAGGTTTGGGCGACGAAGCTTGCGGCCGTTCCCTGGCCGCCATCCGACAGCGGCGCGATCATCTCTCCCGACCAGGTGCGCGAAACGCGGTTGCCGCTGATGGCTGCCGGCTGAAAGTTCATCAAAACCTCCCAATGATTTGTAGAACGGTCTCCGTATAACGTTCTACATTTTTTTCGAAAGCGCAATAGAAATTTCGTTGCCGGTCTGCCATGGTGGTTTTGCGGGCGATTGACGACCCGTAGCCGCAAGCCCGGGATTTCATGTCAGTCGAAGACAAACACAAGCCGCAACGAAACGATCGCGCGACGATCCGAACGGTGGCCGCGCATGCAGGCGTATCGGTCGCGGCGGTTTCCAAGGTGATGCGGAACGCCTACGGCGTCAGCGAAGCGCTGCGCGCAAAGGTTACCGAGGCCATCGGGGAGCTCGGATATCGCCCCTCGCGGGCGGCGCGCGGATTGCGCGGCCAGAGTTTCACCATCGGCGTGCTGCTGATCGACATCCGCAACCCCTTCCTGCCCGACGTGATCGCCGGCGTGAACGGGGTGCTGGCGCCGTCGCACTATCAGGCGATGATCGGCGTCAGCGATGCGCGCGTGCAACTGGAGACCTCGTTGATCGAGTCGATGATCGACTACAAGATGGACGGCCTTATCCTGGTTGCGCCGCGGCTGCCCTCGGAGATCCTCGCAAAATTTGCGGTTCAGGTACCGATCGTCACGGTCGGTTACCACGATGCCAGCGCCACGGCCTTCGATACCATCAATGCCGACGACCAGCGGGGGGCGGAGATCGCCGTCGAAGCGCTGTTTGCCTGCGGCTACCGCGATATCGGCATGCTGAGCCTCGGCGAGCGCGAGGGGCACGCGGTTTCCGTCGTCCGCCAGCGTGAGATCGGGTTCCGCCGGGCGATGCAGCGCGGCGGGCTCGGCTCGCCGGGGCCGATCGTCAAAATTCCCATGGCCTCGCCAAAGCGGGAAGAGGCGATGCGAAAATTCCTGTCGCGGCAAGACAGGCCGCGCGCCGTGTTCTGCTGGAGCGATCTCGACGCCATCACCCTTCTCAGCCTGGCGATGGAGATGGGCGTGCGCGTGCCCGAGGACCTCGCCGTCATCGGATACGACAATTCATCGACCGCAGCCCTCGGCCTTGTCAATCTCGCCAGCATCGATCAGTCGGGCAGGGAACTCGGCCAGGTTGCCACCCAGGCCCTCATTTCCAGAATTGAAGGTCGCACCGCATCCGAGCATATTCTCCAGACACCGTCGCTGGTCAGCCGCAACAGCCTGGCCCGGTCCGATACGAAATAGCGCTGATGGGTAAGACCGGCAGCGGCTGTCCACACTCGCCGGCCCCGTCAGCACGCACAGCAAGAGCAGGAAAACGAAATGTCGTGGCAGCACCCCGTACCCCGCATAACCGATGAGGAGCGGCAGCGCCGCCTCAGCAGGCTTCGGCAAGTGATCGAAGTCCACGGATTGGCTGGCATGCTTCTCGGACCGACCGAAAGCCTGCGTTATTTCACCGGGCTCGTCGGGCATCCGAGCGAAAGGTTTCTCGGCGCCCTCGTTACGCCGACGGCGGTTTCCTACATCGTTCCGGGTTTCGAGCGCAGCCGCGTCGAAACCCTGCCGCATCTGCCGGGGGAAATCCTGGTCTGCGAAGAGGAGGAGAGCAGCGCTGCGCTCATCGCGCGCCTTGTCGGCCAAGGCGGCAGGCTCGCCCTCGATGATGGGTTGCCGCTTTTCTTCTATCACGCCCTGGCCGCGGCGATGGGCGCCGGAAGGCTTGTCGATGGCGGACGGCTGGTCCGCGATCTGCGTCGGATCAAATCGGCTGCCGAGATCGCGCTCATTCAATATGCGATGAACCTGACGCTCGACGTCCACAGGCAGGTGCATGCGCTGTTGAAACCCGGCATCAAATCATCCGAAGTGGTCGATTTCATCGATCACCGGCATCGCCAGGCCGGCGCCGATTCCGGCTCGACATTCTGCATCGTCTCGTTTGGCGCCGCGACCGCGCTTCCGCATGGCGCCGACGGCGATCAGGTGCTTGGCCGTGACGACGTCATCCTCGTCGACACCGGCTGCCGGATCGACGGTTATCATTCCGATATTACCCGGACTTACATGCTGGAGGGCGGCAACAGCGCCTTTGAACGCGCCTGGTGGATCGAACGCGAGGCACAGCAGGCCGTCTTCGACGCCGCCCGGATCGGCGCCGCCTGCTCGAGCCTCGACAATGCCGCCCGCAAGGTACTTGCCAAACATTCCCTCGGCCCCGACTACCGCCTGCCGGGATTGCCGCACCGCGCCGGTCATGGGCTCGGATTGGAGATCCACGAGGAGCCCTACATCGTTCGCGGCAACGACACGCCACTTGCCGCCGGCATGTGTTTTTCCAACGAGCCGATGATCGTCTTTCCCGAAAAATTCGGGATTCGGCTGGAGGACCATATCTACATGACCGCCGAGGGACCGCGCTGGTTTACCAATCCCGCGACGGGGCCGACCGAGCCGTTCTCCTGAGCAGACGCCATGCCTCGCCCGCCCAAGCCGTTGCATCTTAATCCTGAACGGCGGGCGCGCTTCCGGCCTTAAGCTTGACTTCGATGACCGGGACGACGACCCCGGGTCGGCGCACCGGCAGGACGAATGTCAGTTCGTCGTCGGCGACGGCGAACTGGGTGTTCGTCCATAAGGTATTGGCGGAGGGGCGCAGCCAGGTCACTTCGCTGGCATCATGCAAGAATTGCGCATATTCGACTTTTCCGGCCAAAGCATCGAAATGCAAATGCTTATAGGGCCAGTTGAAGAGATGGATATAGAGGCGATCGCCGTTCTGGGTCAGGCGGCAATCGGGCGGGGCGGTGAAGTCCGATTGGGTGCAGCCGACGATGCTGCGCTCGTGCAGCGCCATCCACTCCTCATAGGCGGCAAGGGCTGATATTGCGCGGTGGTCGAGCGTGCCGCGCGCCGTCGGCCCGACATTCATCAGCAGATTGCCGCCTATGGCAACGGTGCCGACCAGCATCTGCACCAGTTGCTCCGTGCTTTTCCAGGTGTCCTCGTCGCGGTGATAGCCCCAGGAACCGCTGAGCGTCTGGCAGGCTTCCCAGACGACGCGCCTGCCGTCGCGTTTCGGCCAGGCGCGCGGCATATATTGTTCCGGCGTGACGATGTCGGGCTGCAGACCGGCGAGATCGAGGCGGTTGTTGATGATGATGTCGGGGGCAAGCTCGCGCACCATGCGCACGAGCTTCTCGCTTTCCCAGTCCCGATGGCCCTTTCCGACCAACTCTCCGAGCTTCCACTGCGGATAGCTGAAATCGAACCACATGATGTCGATCTGCCCGAACTCGGTCAGCAACTCGCGCACCTGTTCGCGCATGAAGGCGGCATAACGGAGCATATCACGGCCTTCGTTGATCTCTAACGCATCGGGATGATTGCGCTGCGGATGGCGCGGATCGACCGTGAAGTCGCGATGATGCCAGTCGATCAGCGAATAGTAGAAGCCGATCCTCAGGCCCTCGGCGCGGAAGGCGTCGACGAATGGGCGCAGCAGATCCTTGCCATAAGGCGTGTTGGTCACCTTGAAGTCGGTCGCCTTGGTATCCCAGAGGCAGAAGCCTTCATGATGCTTGGTCGTCAGCACCACGTATTTCATGCCCGCAGCCTTGGCGCGTCTCGCCCATTCACGCGGGTCATAGAGATCGGGATCGAAATGATCGAAATATTTCTGGTAGTCGGCGTCGTTCAGTTCTTCGCGGCTCTTAACCCATTCATGGCGCGCCGGCAGGGCATAAAGCCCCCAATGCACGAACATGCCGAACCGCTCGTGGACGAACCAGGCCTTCTTCTCCTCGGGCAAGGCCAGTGAATGCAGATTGTCGCCATCCATGGGATATTCCTCCTGTTGATAGTGGAATCAGGTCGTTTCGCGGACGATGAGTTCGGGCACGATGACGATGCCGTGCTGACGGTTCTTGGTGGCGATGCGGCTGAGCAGCAGGCGCACGGCTTCCTCTCCCATTTCCCGTTTCTGCACCCGCAGCGTGGTGAGCGCCGGAGACAGCAGTTCGGCCGTCGGGATGTCGTCGAAGCCGATGAGGGCGATCTGCTCGGGGATCAAGATGTGGGCTGCCCGGCAGGCCTTCATGGCGCCGATCGCATTGAGGTCGTTGTAGCAGATAAGGGCATCGATGCCCGGCGTTTCCGCCAGCAACTGCGCGGCCGCCGTCTGCCCGCCGGCCGCGGTCGGATCGCAATAGACGATGCCATGCGCCTTCAGCCCATGGGCCGCCAGCGTCTTGCGGAAACCGACGAGACGGCTCTTGCCGCCGAACGAGCTGCGCGGCCCGGCGACGATCGCGATTTTGCGGCGGCCGCGCTCGACCAGATGATCGACGGCACGCGATGCCCCGGTCTCGTAGTCGGTGACGATCGTCCCGGCGATCTCGTTGGGCGCCTCGCGGTTGATGAGGACCACGGCGCGGTGGGGCGCCAGCGCCTTATGAAGCGCCGCATCGGGCAGTCGGGCGCTGCAGACGATGATCCCGTCGACTCGATGCCGCAGCAGCGTTTCGATGAGTTCTTCCTCACGTTTGCTGTTCTCGACGACATTGGCCAGAAGCAGATTGTAGCCGGCGGCGCTCGCGGCATCCTCGGCCCCCCGGATGACCTCGGGAAAAAACGGATTGGTGATGTCTGGAACCAGAAGGCCGATGGTTTTCGACCGGTCGGACCGCAATCCGCGCGCAAAGGGATTGGGCCGGTAATTGAGTTCGCTTGCTGCTGAAATGATGCGTTGACTGGTTTCCGCGCTGGCGCCGCCCTGGCCGTTGAGTACGCGCGATACCGTCATCGGCGACACGTCTGCGGCGCGGGCGACATCGGCGATGGTTATTTTGGAGTCTGGTTCTTTGGGGCGGCTCAACGGCTGTCTCTGAGAAGGGCGGGGAATTTACGATAACGATAACTAACAGGATTTTCGAGAAAGCCAAGCCTTGTGGGTCGAGTATCGGGCGGAACGAATCTTTTTGACAAGAGATTACGATAACGATAACGTTCGCAAAAGAGGAGAATACGTTAACGATAGCCTATGCAGAATGTTGGGAGGACAGAATGCAGCACGTCAGAATTCTAAGACGGCAGGTTGTTTCGACCGTTGCCGCGGCGATCCTCATGGGTGTCGGTTGGGCCGGCGCCGCTTTCGGCTTTCAGGAGTCGCCGGAATTGAAGGCGCTGGTCGACGCCGGCAAGCTGCCGCCGGTTGAAAAGCGGCTGCCCAAGGAGCCACTGGTGCTGACGCCGCTTGAATCGGTCGGTACCTATGGCGGCACCTGGCGCACGGCCACCTTTGGCGGCGGCGACAGCGAGATCGAACGTTCGATCGGCTATACGAGATTGGTCCGCTGGAATCCGGAATGGACCGAGGTGATCCCCGACATCGCCAAGAGCGTCGAGGTCAACGAGAATGCCACCGAATACACGTTCACCCTGCGGGAAGGCACGCGTTGGTCGGACGGCGAGCCCTTCACCGCCGACGATCTGGTGTGGTGGAACGAGAACGTGCTGCGCAACACCAAGATCACGCCTGCAGCGCCGGATTGGCTGACCGCGGGTGGTCAGACCGTCAAGGTCGAAAAGCTCGCCGACGACAAGGTGGTCTTCAAGTTCGCTGCCCCGAACGGCCTGTTCCTGATGAACATGGCGACCGTGCGCGGTTCCGATATCCTCGCTGCCGCACCGGCCCATTACCTCAAGCAGTTCCACAAGGATTTCAATCCCGACGGCGTCGACGCCCTGGTAAAGGCGGCCGGCGCGACCGACTGGGTCCAGCTCTTCAACAACAAGATCGGCTTCCCCGGCCGCTGGCGTGATCTCGGCCGCCCGACGCTCGACGCCTGGGTGCTGACCGCGCCCTATAACGGCACCACCCAGGTCGTCGCCGAACGCAATCCCTATTATGCCAAGGTGGATACTTCAGGAAATCAGCTGCCTTACTTCGATCGCATCACCATCGACGTGATGCAGGATACCCAGGCGATCATCCTGAAGGCGATCAGCGGCGAAATCGACATGCAGAACCGCTTCATCGAGACGACGGACGCCCGCACTGTCATCGTGCAGAACCAGCAGAAGGCCGGTTACGGCCTGTTCATCGCCCGGCCGGCATGGTCGAACGCCCTTTTGATCACCCTGAACGAGACCCACAAGAATCCGGCCTTGCGCGCCGTCTTCTCCAACAAGGATTTTCGCATCGGCCTCAGCTATGCCATCAACCGCGAGGAGCTCAACCAGCTGATCTATGCCGGACAAGCCAAGCCCTATCAGGCGGCACCCCGCGAAGGCACCGCGCTCTACGACGAGAAAATGGCGACGCAATATCTGGAATATAACGTCGACCTCGCCAACCAGTATCTCGACAAGGCCGGCCTGAGCAAAAAAGACGGCGACGGCTATCGCCTCGGTCAGGACGGCAAGCGGATCACCTTTGCGATCGATGCGCTGACCGGAAGCCCGATCCAGGTCGACGCGCTCGAAATGATCCAGCGCTACTGGCGGGCGGTCGGCATCGACATGCAGCCCCGGCCGGCCGAGCGTTCGCTGATCTTCTCCCGCCTGCAGAACAACGAGAATGACGGTCTCGCCTGGGTCGGCGGCGGGGGCTACGATTTCCTCGGCCTGCTCGATCCCAAATGGTATTTCCCGCATGAGTATGAATCAAGCTTCGCGACAGCCTGGGGCCTCTACTACCAGAACCCCAAGGATCCGAACGCTGAGGAGCCCAGCCCAGCCGCCAAGAAGCAGATGGATCTCTATCGGCAGGTGCAGGAAGCCCCGACGCTCGAAAAGCAGCTTGAAGCGATGAAAGAACTGCTGGCGATCACGCGTGACGAATTCTACGTCATCGGCACCAACCTGGAGCCGGACCGCGTCGGCATCGTCAAGACCGCTATGCGCAACGTCCCCAAGGTCATCCCCAGCACGTCGTTCTACATGACGCCGGGACCGGCGAAGCCCGAGACCTTCTACTACCAGCAATAAGACACATGATCGGCCGGAATGGCGTCCGCGGGCGCCCTTCCGACACCAGCCCCGCCCCAATCACCCAGACCGATCGGCGATCGCCGGTTGAAGGAGCTTGAACATGGCCGGCTTCATCATCAGACGTCTGCTTTACATGATCCCGATGATGTTTGCGATCTCCGTCGTGACCTTCATCATCATCCAGCTGCCGCCGGGTGACTTCCTGACCGCGATGACCGCGCGCCTCGCCTCGCAGAGCGAAACCATCGACCCCGGCGTTATCGCCGGCCTGCGCGAACGCTATGGCCTCGATCAGCCCTGGGCGGTGCAATACTGGAAATGGATCAGCGGCATTCTGCTGCATGGCGATTTCGGCCAGTCTTTCGACTGGAACAAGCCGGTCAGCGAACTGATCTGGGCACGCATGAGCCTGACGATGGTGGTCTCGGTGACCACGCTGCTCTTCGTCTGGGCGGTGGCCTTTCCAATCGGCATCTATTCGGCGGTGCGGCAATATTCGGTGGGCGATTATTTCGCCACCTTCTTCGGTTTCCTCGGCCTCGCCATTCCGAACTTCCTGCTGGCGCTGGTGCTGATGTTCGTCTCGGCGCAGTATTTCGGCCAAAGCGTCGGCGGGCTGTATTCGCCGAGCTATATAAATGCCGCCTGGAGCTGGGCCAAACTCGGCGATCTCGTGTCACATATGTGGATCCCGGTCGTCGTGCTCGGCACCGGCGCTACGGCTGCGCTGATCCGCATCATGCGTGCCAACCTGCTGGACGAGCTCAACAAGCCTTATGTCGATATGGCCCGGGCTCGGGGCCTCAGCGAAATCCGGCTGCTATTGAAATATCCGGTGCGGGTGGCGCTCAACCCTTTCGTCTCCACCGTCGGCTGGGTGCTGCCGCACCTCGTCTCGGGTTCGGTGGTGGTCTCCATCGTTCTCAGCCTGCCGATCACCGGGCCGCTTCTGCTCAATGCCCTGTTTGCCCAGGACATGTATCTGGCCGGCACCTTCATCCTGCTGATGAGCATGCTGACGCTGATCGGCACGCTGATCTCAGACCTGCTGCTCGCCTGGCTCGATCCCCGTATCCGCAATGGCTGAAGGACGATAGATATGACCGATCAAGCCATCGCGCTATCGCCTGAACCCGTCCGCAATTCCGACGCCGTTGCCGGCCAGTGGAAACTCATCTGGCGGCGCTTCCGTCGCCACCGGCTGGCGCTGGCCGCCGGCGTCGTCATCTTTCTGATCTACCTTGTCGCCATCTTTGCCGAGATTCTCGCCCCGGTTTCATCGCAGACCTACGATTCCCGCTACACCTATGCGCCGCCCCAGCAGCTGAGGTTCGCCGGCTACGACCCGGCGGGCGGATTCCACCCGCTTTATGTCAACGGCTATTCGATGACGATCGATCCGATCGCGCTCAGCCGCAACTACGTGCCGGATCCAGCTGTAGTCATTCCCGTCGGCTTCTTCGTCAAAGGCGAACCCTATCGGCTTTGGGGGCTGTTCGATCTGGACCGGCACCTGATCGGCCCGGTCGAGGCCGGCAAGCCATTCTACCTGTTCGGCGCCGACCGTCTGGGTCGTGACGTCTTCAGCCGGACGGTGCACGGCACCCGTGTTTCGATGTCCGTCGGGCTGATCGGGGTCACGATCAGCCTCATCCTCGGCATTATCCTCGGCGGCATCTCCGGGCTCTATGGCGGCTGGGTGGACGATGTCATCCAGCGTTGCATCGAACTCATCAACTCGATCCCGACGATCCCGCTGTGGATGGGGCTTGCGGCCGCCGTTCCGATCAGCGCCGATCCGATCCTGGTCTATCTCTGGATCACGGTCATCCTGTCGCTGATCGGCTGGACCGACCTCGCGCGGGTAGTGCGCGGACGGTTCCTGTCGTTGAAGACTGAGGATTTCGTCATCGCCGCTCATCTCGATGGCTGTTCGCGAATGCGCATCATCTGGCGGCATATGGTTCCTTCCTTCATGAGCCACATCATCGCCTCGGTGACGCTCGCCATCCCGACGATGATTCTCGCCGAAACCGCGCTCTCCTTCCTCGGCATCGGCCTGCGCCCGCCGGTGGTGAGCTGGGGCGTGCTGCTTCAGGAGGCGCAGAACATTCTCGCGGTCTCGAGCGCGCCATGGCTGTTTCTTCCTGGTCTTGCGGTGATCGTCACCGTGCTCGCCCTCAATTTCCTCGGTGATGGATTACGCGATGCTGCAGATCCCTATGAATACTAATTCCAATTTCGCCGCGGCCGGCGGTGGGCGCGCCGATGGCGACGCGCTGATCGCGGTCGACGACCTCAGGACCCACTTCTTCGGCGGTGCGGGCACGGTGCGGGCGGTCGACGGTGTTTCCTTTTCCATCCCCCGCGGCAAGACGGTCTGTGTCGTCGGCGAATCCGGTTCGGGCAAGAGCATCACCGGCCGCTCGATCCTCAATCAGGTTCCGCGGGGCGGGCGGATCGTCTCGGGTGCGATCCGCTATCGGCCCGATCCGGCCGCACCCGCCATTGATCTCGCCTCGCTCGATCCGCGCGGCCGCGACATGCGGGCAATCCGCGGCGCCCAGATCGGCCTGATCAGCCAGGAGCCGATGGCCGCACTTTCACCCGTTCATACGATCGGTAACCAGATGATGGAAGTGATCCGCCTGCACCTCAAGATGGGAAAGAAGGAGGCGCGCGAACATGCGATCGAGACGCTGGCGCTGGTCGGCATTCCGCGGCCGGCCGAGCGCATGGAAAATTATGCCTTCCAGTTTTCCGGCGGCATGCGCCAGCGCGTCTGCATCGCGCTGGCGCTCGCCTGCCGTCCCAAGCTCTTGATCGCCGACGAGCCGACCACCGCGCTCGATGTGACCACCCAGGCCAATATCCTCGACCTGCTGGCCTCGCTACAGGCCGAATTCGGGCTCTCGGTGTTGTTCGTCACCCATGATCTCGGCGTCGTGGCCGAAATCGCCGACGAAGTCGTCGTCATGTATGTCGGCCGGGTGGTGGAGGCGGGCGATGTCGACACGATCTTCCATGCACCCGCCCACCCCTACACCAAGGCCCTGCTGCAATCGGTGCCGCGCATGCATGGCCAGCCGACCGAACGGCTCGCGATCATCGAGGGCATGGTGCCCTCGCGTTTCGACCGGCCCGAGGGCTGCAGCTTTCATCCGCGATGCAGAGAGGCGAGGGCGGGCCTGTGCGACCGAAGCGATCCGCAACCCGTCGCCATCGGCGACGGGCATGTCGCCAGCTGCCTGCTTTACGAGGCAAGACAATGATGGCCGATCCCATGACGCAACGAAGCCCGCTGCTCGAACTGAACGATCTCAGGATGCATTTCCCGATCCGCAAGGGTGCATTCCGGCAGGTGGTCGGGCATGTCAAGGCGGTCGACGGCGTTTCGCTTCGCGTCGAAGATGGCGAAACACTCGGCATTGTCGGGGAATCCGGCTGCGGCAAGTCCACGCTTGCCCGCACCGTCCTGCGCATCTATCGGCCGACCAGCGGAGAAATCCGCTATCGCGACCGCAGCGGCGGCACGGTGGATCTCGCGGCACTCTCAGGCCCCGCCCTCACGGAAATCCATCGGGACCTGCGCATCGTGTTTCAGGATCCGCAATCCTCGCTCAATCCGCGCCTTCCCGTGATCGACATCATCGGCGAAGTACTGAGTGTCAACGGCATCGCCAAGGGACGGGAACTCGAGCACCGGGTCGCCGAGCTGATGCAGAGCGTCGGTCTGCGGCCTGAATATATGCGCCGCTATCCGCATGCCTTCTCCGGCGGCGAACGCCAGCGCATCGGCATTGCCCGGGCGCTGGCGTCCAATCCGCGGCTGGTGATCGCCGATGAGGCCGTCTCGGCGCTCGATGTCAGCGTGCAGGCGCAAACCATCAACCTGCTGCAGGACCTTCAGGAACAGTTCGGCCTGACCTATCTCTTCGTCGCCCACGACCTCTCGGTCGTCCGGCACATCTCCGACAATATCGCCGTCATGTATGTGGGCCGAGTCGTCGAAAAGGCGCCGACGGAGCAGATCTTTTCGCGTCCGCTCCATCCCTATACCGAAGCGCTGCTCTCGGCGGTGCCAATCGCCGATCCGAGGATGCGCCGCCACGGCCGGCGCATCCGGCTGGCGGGCGAGGTTGCCGACCCCGCGCATGCGCCTCCCGGCTGTGCTTTTCATCCGCGCTGCCGCTACGCCACCGAGCTTTGCAGGCAGGAGCTGCCGGCGTTGCGTACCGTCACCGTCGATGGACACGAAGTGGCCTGTCACCACGCCGAATCCCTGACCCTCAATCCTTTCACCGATCGTACCGTTCCGGAGTTCAATTGATGCCCGAATTCATTCCACGCTCCGAGCAGCGTCCCATTGTGGATACCTCCTCCAGGACGCTCGATCTCATCTACTTCGACCTCCTCGCGCTTCCGGCCGATGGTCGGGACACGCGGCGGCTGCCCTTGCACGAAAGCCTCTACGTCGTGCTGTCGGGGCAGGTGGATATCGAGGTGGATGAGATCACGTTCGAAGCTGTGGGCCGGCGAGCCGATATCTGGGGAGGCGATGCGGACTCGGTTTACGCGCCCGTCGACGTCAATGTCCGGATATCGGCCCGTGGCGGCCCGGCGGAAATTGCGATCGCCGGCGGCCTCTGCGAGACGCGCTACGCCCCGTTCCGGGTCACGCCCGAGGAGGTCGACGCGGTCAATGTCGGCTCGCCCGACACGCATAGCCAGCGGCGGATCGTCCACCTGCTTGGGCAACGGCAGAACGGCCGCTGCGGCAACCTCCTGGTGAGCGAGCTCTATGCCGGCGAGGGCTGCTGGTCAGGCTATCCTCCCCACAAGCACGATACGGAAGACGGCGATGCCGAGACCCTGCACGAGGAGCTCTATCACTACCGCTTCCAGCCCGAAACCGGCTTCGGCAGCCAGATTACTTATGACGACGACGGTCCGGTCAAGATCCTCATGACCCGCAACGGCGATACTGTCCTGGTCGATCGTGGCTACCACCCGACCGTCACGTCGCCCGGCCATCGCGGCTATATCTTCACCATTCTTGTCGGCAAGCATCGCCGCGGGCTGATCCAGCGCTTCGATCCCGCCCATCAGCATCTGACCAAAACCATTCCCGGCATCGATGCGATGCGTGAAAAGTTCAAATAATCAGGCTCTTGACCTCCCGTGCCGGCTTTGCGGGGCACGGACAGATTTCCGCCCAAGGAGAGACGATCCATGCGTGAACGGACGCGAATAAACGTTGATGCCAGCCAAACGGTGCGCCCCTTCGAGCGGTTCTGGCGCGGCACCGGCTTTTCGCCTGCCGAGCTGCTGCTCGAACCCGAGATGCGCCAGATGCTCGCCTATATCGGCGGCCTGCCGAACGAAGGCATCAGGTTCCTGCGCGTCCACTACCTCTACAACCTGCTGCGCTCGACCAGCGACGCAGGCGGCTACGACTGGTCGCTGCTTGACCGCGCTCTCGACGTGATGATCGAACATCGGCTGAAGCCGTTTTTCGAGCTGATGGGCAACCCGTCGGGCCTGTTCACCGACTACGAGGACATGGACCAGGTCAAGCGCTGGCGCGATCTCGTGACGGTGACGGTGGAGCGCTATGGCGCCCGCTACGGCATGGACGAATTGCGCACATGGTATTTCGAAACGACGAATGAGGCCGATTCCGGCTGGTGGACCTATGGCATCAAGGGCTACACCAATTATTACGACGCCTGCGTCGCTGGGCTCGACGCCATCGATCCCGGGCTGCCGATGGGCGGACCCGGCACCGCCCGTACGCTCTCGCCGATCTTTCGCGCTCTCATGGCCCATTGCGACAGCGGTACGAGTTGCCTGAGCGGGGACGGCCCGCCGCGCATCGATTACATCTCGATCCACGAAAAGGGCGTCAACGGCAGCAAGGATGACCTGACCCCGAAAACCAACGCCATCGTCGATCGCACGCTTCTCGTCGTCGATTATCTCAAGGAGCATCATCCGCGGCTTGCGGGCCTGCCGATCGTCAACGACGAATGCGATCCGCAGCTCGGCTGGAGCGATCATCATAGCTGGCACGGCAAAGCCTATTACGCCGGTATCATCGCCCGCATCATCGAACAGCACGACCGGCGCATCATCGCCCCGAAAGCGGCGAATTTCACCTTCCTCAGCAATGATCATGCCTTTATCGGCGGCTGGAGCCAGCGCACGATCTTTGCCTATTTCGGTTCGCGCAATTTCACCAAGGCGCAGTGGGAGCACAAGACCGATCTCGCCATGCTGGTCACGGATGTCGATCGTGCGCCGCCCTTCGACATCATCAAAAAGCCCGGCCTGACAGCGATGGAACTGCTGGCAACGCTCGGCGATACCGTCTGCAGGGTGACGGCCGAACCGGTGCTGACGCCCGACCAGGATGGCCTGGCGATCCTGCCGACACGGCTGCCGGGCGGCGGCGTTTCCATCAGCCTCATCCACAGCGTCGACTCCATCAACCGTTCGGGCCGGACTGCCGTCCGCCTCGAGGTCAACGGGCTGGTTCCCGGCCGCCACGCGCTTTGCCTGCTGCGGATCGACGAGGAGTTCACCAATCCGATGGAGGTCTGGGAGGCCCAGCGCGACGAAAACAATCCGCGCGGCCCCTTCGAGCCGGTCGGCGCTCCGCCCGAACCTGATGAGGCGCAATTTGCCGACCTGCGCCGCGCCCAGGAGCCGGCCTTACTGCATCCGATCAGCGTCATCGCCTGCGACGAAGGCCGGGTCAGCGTCGATCTGGACTTGCCGTTGCCGTCGCTGACGCAGGTGCTTGTTGTGCACGACACAGGTGCGCCCCCGGCCGCGCCAACCGGTCTCGTCGTCGAACGTTACCTCGGCCTCGGCGGCCGGGAGGAGCGCATGCTGTTCTGGGCTGCCGGCGATGCGAGCCCGGCCATCTTCTACGATGTCCTCACTAGCACCGACGGCAAGGCTTTTGAAAAGGTCAGTCCCGCGCCGCTGATCTCGACGGCGTTCCTGCATATGTCGCCGCTGGAGGGCGCACGTTATGCGGTGTGCGCCCGCGATGCGTTTGGCCGCCGCAGCGAGCTTAGTATCTCTCTCGCTTGAACAGCGCCTTCCTGTCTGGGATCTGAACCATGGATATCGCCTATTTCACCAAAACCCTGGAAGGCCTGCCGCTGGAGAAGGCGGCGGAGATCACAGCGGGCCTGGGGTTCGACTGTGCCGACCTTCTCGTTCGCGATGGCCACGCCGTTTCCCCCGACCGGCCGGAGGAAATCGTCAACGCCGTAAAGCTCTTTGCGGCGGCGGGCCTGCGCAGCCCGATGGCGACCATCGACTCGACGCAGCCCGACGATGCGGCATCCCGGCTTCTCGGCTATTGCGGCGAAGCCGGCATCGGCCAGGTCCGGCTCGGCTTCTGGCGCTATGATCCGTCGCGGCGCTGGAAGGTTCAGGTCGATGAGGCGCGGCGCGACCTGGATGGTTTCGAGCGTCTCGCCGAACGGTTCGCCGTCAAGCTGACCATCCAGCTGCACGGCGGGACCCTGCACAGTTCCGGCGCGCTGGCGATGCAATTGCTCGTCGGGCGCGATCCCATCAGGATCGGCGCCTATCCCGATCCGGCCAATCAGATCATTCGCGAGGGGAGCGAGGACTGGCGTCTGAGCCTTGAGCTTCTCGATCCGTGGTTCTGTTGCATGGGCGTCAAGAACTGCGGCTGGTTTCCAGGCGCTTACGGAGCCGACGGCCAACGTGCCTGGCACTCGGATTGGTATGGGCTCGATGACGGTATGGTGCCCTGGAACGAAATCATTGCGCATCTGGTGACCACCGGATTTGCCGGCGTGCTCTCGATGCATTCCCAATACCGGGTTCCACGGGAACAGGCGCTCGCTAAAGTCCGCGCCGATCTTGCCCATCTCAGGCGCCTGGTCGCCGCAGCGAAAGAGTAGAGCCATGAGCAAACAAGCTCCCATCATTGCCGTGCTTTTGACCGAAAAGACCCGCCGCATGATGCTGGACGATGCGGCGACCGCTGAGTTGAACGCCCTCGGCGAGGTGCGCTGGCCGGCCGGCGCCACGATCGACGCCGTCGATGCCGACCGGCTGCTGCAGGGCGCTACGGCCTGCCTTACCGGATGGGGCACGCCGCCCTTCGATCTCGCCGCGCGCCAGCGCCATCCGCAACTCGCCCTTGTCGCGCATTCGGCCGGCAGCATCCGTACGCTCGTCCCGGCCCGTCTGTTCGACGACGGCCTTCGCGTCACCCATGCCGCCTCGAAAATTGCCGCCTCGGTTGCCGAGTTC
Organism: Rhizobium sp. NZLR1b; assembly: GCF_019685155.1. Classification (NCBI taxonomy): domain Bacteria; kingdom Pseudomonadati; phylum Pseudomonadota; class Alphaproteobacteria; order Hyphomicrobiales; family Rhizobiaceae; genus Rhizobium; species Rhizobium sp. NZLR1b. The sequence continues at coordinate 136,560 of NZ_JABDWC010000001.1, read as the reverse complement.
GTCGTCGCCGAAGCGTTGCTCGCCATGCGCGGCATCCACCGGCTGCATCATGCATTGCGCGGCGGCGGTGAATGGCTCGACGTTCGCGCCGCCGTGCCGCAAAGATTGCTGGGCGCCAGAACGGTCGGCATCGTCGGCGCCGGATATGTCGGACGGGCGGTGATGCGCTTGCTCGTGCCATTCGGCTGCCGGGTGCTGGTCGTCGATCCCTATCTCAGTGGCAGCGAGGCAGCCGCGCTCGGCGTCGTCAGGACAGGACTGGACGATGCGCTCACTGAGAGCGATGTGATTTCCCTGCATGCGCCCGTCCTGCCCGAGACGCGCCGGATGATCGGCGCCCGCGAACTGGCGCTGTTGCGCCCCGGCGCATTGTTCATCAATACGGCGCGCGCAGAGCTGGTCGATGAGGTGGCGCTGCTTTCCGAGATCCGCGCCGGCCGCATCGAGGCGGCTCTGGATGTCTTCGACAATGAACCGCTGCCGCCGGAAAGCCCGTTCCGCGACCCCGGTCTCGCCAATGTCACCATTTCGCCCCATGCCGCCGGCCACACCGAAGAGGCGCATCTCGCCCAAGGCCAGGCTATGGTGGACGAGATCGGCCGGCTGCTGCGCCGGGAGCCGCTCCAACACGAAGTGTCGCGCGCCATGCTCGACCGGATGGCATGAGCATGGACAGAAACACGCAAGGTTCGGTGACGGCGCCGCGCATCAGGATCGTCGAGATCGACGCTTTCGAGCGCGAGGTCAACCTGCGTCTGCCGTTCCGCTTCGGCGCGGCGACGCTGGAAAAGGCGCCGCAAGCCTTCCTCAGGGTCCGCGTCGAGAATGAAGAGGGCAAAACCGCCATCGGCGCCGCCGCCGAAATGATGGTGCCGAAATGGTTCGACAAAAACCCGGCGCTGACACCGGCGCAGAATGTCGATCAATTGCGCGGCTCGATCCGCACCGCTGCCGCTGCGTCGCTCGAAGCTTCAGCGCCGACGACATTGTTTGCCGCCGCCCGCCTGAACGAGATGGAAACCGTGCGGCGCCTGCCCGGAAATCCGCTGGCCGCCGGTTTCGGACCTTCGCTGATCGCCCGCGCAGCACTCGATGCCTATTGCCGTCTTGCCGGCATTTCCTTCTTCGATGCGGTGCGCCAAAACCTCGTCGGCATTGGCGGCCCGATGCTGCCTGGCGATATCGACGCGGATGGCGCCTCTGCGGTGCTTGCCGGCCTTCGCCCGGCCGGGTCGATCTCGGCCCGGCATACGATCGGACTTCTCGACCCGATCACCGAGGGCGAAATCATCGATCCCGTCGATGACGGCCTGCCGCAGAGCCTTGAGGCGGTGATCGCGCGCTATGGCAATCGCTGGTTCAAGATCAAGCTTTCGGGCACGGTCGATGCCGATATCGACCGCCTGGCGCGGATTGCCGCCGTGCTGGACCGCCTGCCCGACTACCAGGTGACGGTCGACGGCAACGAACAGTTCGACGCTGCCGAACAGCTCGGCGCCTTGCTGGCGCAAATCGAGGCCATGCCCCGGCTGGCGAGGCTGCGTGCGGCCATTACCTTTGTCGAGCAGCCGTTCGCGCGCGCGATCACCATGGAAACGCCGCTCGGGGATCTGGCGGCGCAGTTGCCGTTCCTGATCGACGAGAGCGACGATAGCGACGGCGCTTTTGCCCACGCCCGGCGGCTCGGCTACACCGGGGTCTCCTCAAAAACCTGCAAGGGCATTTACCGCTCGCTGCTGAAGGCGATCCGCATCAAAACAGGAACGGTGCCGGGTTTGTTCCTCTCGGGCGAGGATCTGACCTGCCAGGCCGGGCTTAGCGTGCAGCAGGATCTGGCGCTGGTTTCCCTGCTCGGCCTCTCCCATGCCGAGCGCAACGGCCATCACTATGTGGCCGGCATGCAAGCTGCACCGCAGGCGGAGAGGGCGCGCTTTGCCGCAGCCCATGCCGATCTCTACGAACAGGGCGCCGACGGACCGTTCCTGTCGATCCGCGACGGCCGGATTACCATCGGTTCGCTCGGGGCGATCGGCTATGCGAGCGGCGCCTTGCCCGATTTCGAAGCGATGGAGCCGCTGTCAGTCGGATAGCAGGACGCGCAAGCGGCTTGTGGCCGCCTGCGGGGGAACACGTCCCGCGGCCTTGTTCCGGGGGAGAGGAACGCGGCCGAAGAGCTTGCCGTCACCGGCCGTCGTCTGGCGCTGGACAATCTGGCCGATCAGATGAGGAGCGGAGATCATCTCTGACCTTGCCCTCGCCTTGACTGCTCGGGCTGGAAGGCGACCGCCGCGTGATCGTTGGACGCATGCGGTTCATCTCCGGCGATCTCCTCAGCCAGGCCGATCCGGCGCAGCAACCGTTTGAGGACCTGTTCGAGATCATCGACGAAGGTGAAGATGACGGGGATGACGATGAGGCTGAGCAGCGTCGACATCACCACGCCGCCGATCACCACGATCGCCATCGGCTGGCGGAAGCTCGAATCCCCGCCCATCAGGCTGAGCGCGGCCGGCAGCATGCCGCATGCCATGGCGATGGTGGTCATGACGATCGGCCGTGCGCGCTTGTGGCAGGCATCCACCAAGGCGTCGAACCTGGCCATGCCACGCTGACGCGACATGATCGCATATTCGATGAGCAGGATGGAGTTCTTCGTCACCACGCCCATCAGCATGAGCAGGCCGATGACTACGGGCATGGAGAAGCTCGTTCCGGTCAGCACGAGCGGCACCAACGCGCCGCCGAGCGAGAGCGGCAGAGCCATCAGAAGGGTGAGCGGCTGCAGGAAATCGTGGAAGAGCAGAACGAGGACCGCGTAGATGCAGAAGACGCCGATTGCCATCGCCAGCGCAAAACTCTGAAACAGTTCCGAACTGCGCTGAAGTTCGCCCTGTTCGACAAGAGTGACGCCCGACGGAAGATGCCGGAGCGCCGGCAGCGCCTGCGCCTCGCGATTGACGTCGCCGAGGATGCGGCCATTGAGTTCGACGGAAAGGGTGACATTGCGCATCCGATCGATACGATCGATTTGGGAGGGGCTGCCGCCAATCCTCACGTCGGCAATCGATCCGAGATCGACGTTGCCGTTGGTTCCCGCCACCCGCATGTTCTTGATATCGTCCAGATTGGTGCGCGTCTCGGGCGAGAAGCGGACGACGATGGGAATCTGCCGCTGAGGCAGGTTGAGCTTCGGCAGGTCGGAGGAATATTCCCCGCTCGTCGCCACGCGCACGGCCTCGGCGATGGCGCTCGAGGTTACCCCGAGTGCTGCGCTGCGCGCAAAGTCGGGTGTGATCTGGATCTCGGGCGCCTGTCTGGCGGCTGTCGATGTCACCGCTCCGATGCCCTGCAGTGTGCGGAGCTGTTCCTCGAGCGCCGTGCTGGCGCTGTCGAGCACGTTTGCGTCGTCGCTCGCCAGCGTGATCTCGAGTTTCGTGCCATTGCCGCCGCCGCCGACCTCCACACGCACGCCGGGGAGGACGGAGAGCGCCTGTCGGATGTCGTTTTCGATTTCAGACTGCTTGCGATAGCGCTCGTCGATGGGCGGCAGCACGGCGACGATTGTGGCCGATCCGACATCGCTCGTGGTGCTGGCGTCGGGACCGCCGCCCGAGGACGTCGAACCGACGGCTGAGAAGACATGCGTCACGTCGGGAAGCTTGCCGATAATATCCGCGGCTTTCCTGGCCGTGGCATCCGTCTGTTCGATGGTGGCGCCCGGTTGCATGGTCAGCGTAATCTGGGTCCGCGCATCGTCGGACGCGGGCAGGAAGCCCGATTTCAGCAAGGGGATGGTCGAAAGCGAGAGCGCCACGACGATGGCAGTGACGGCCACAGTCGTCTTCCTGCGGTTCATGGCGGCCTTCACGATGGCGATATAGGCACGCATGATCCGGCCATCCTTCTCCTCGGTCGGATGGGCCTTCATGAAATAGCCGGCCATCATCGGCGTCAGCAGGCGCGCGACCACGAGCGAGGCGAGCACGGCGACGGCGGCGGTGATGCCGAACTGGCGGAATATAAGGCCCGGTATGCCGCTCATGAACGCCGTCGGCAGGAAGACCGAGACCAGCGTGAAGGTGGTTGCTATGACGGCAAGTCCGATCTCGTCGGCCGCTTCGAGGGCGGCATCGATCGGCCGCTTGCCCATCTGCAGGTGGCGGGCGATGTTCTCGATCTCGACGATGGCATCGTCGACGAGGATGCCGACTACCAGCGACAGCGCGAGCAGCGTGACGATATTCAGGCTGAAGCCGGTGAGGTACATGACAAGGAAGGTCGGTATGACCGACAAGGGCAGCGCCACGGCCGACAGGATCGTCGCCCGCCAGTCACGGAGGAAAAGCCAGACAACGATGATCGCCAGGATCGCGCCTTCGTACAGCATGTGCATCGAACCATCGTAGTTGCCGATGATCGGGCCGATCGTGCTGTAAGCCTCGTCGATCTGCACGTCGGAATGCTTGGCGGCGAACTGTTTGATCGCCTTGTCGACATCGGCGGCAACACCGCTGTCGGAAAATCCGTTCGAGCGCTTGATCTCGACCGCGATCACCGGCTTGCCGTCGAGATAGGCCATCGAGGAGCGCTCGGCGAAACTGTCGGTGATGGATGCGACGTCATCGAGGCGAACCTGCTGGCCGTTCGCCAGGGGGATTTTGAGCCCCTTCAGCGCCTCGACCGATGGCAGGGCGCCGAGCGTGCGCAAGGTCTGGCGGGTGCCGCCGATTTCGCCAAGGCCGCCCGATGTATCCGTCTGCACGGCCTTCAGCTGCGACGACACGGTGGCCGCGGTGACGCCCAGCGACGCCATCGTCGCGGGATCGAGATCCACATGAACCTCACGGTCGATCCCGCCGATGCGGTTGACTTGCCCGACACCCGACACCGAAAGCAGCGCCTTGGTCAGATCATTGTCGACAAACCAGGAAAGTTCGGTCTCGTTGAGAGCGGTCGAGCGAACGGCAAAGGTGACCAGCGCGGAACTCTGTACGGTGACCTTGCTGACGCTAGGCGTCTCCATCTGCGCCGGCAGGTCGCCCTTGACGCTGTCGACGGCATTGCGGACTTCGTTCAGGGCCGTTTCGCTGTTTTTTTCCAGCTTGAAGGACACCTTGATCGAAACGGTGCCGTCCGTGATGGTCGTGGTGATGTGGTCGAGATAGCTGAGCGCGGCAAGACTATCCTCGATCTTACGAGCCACCTCGGTTTCGAGCTGCGTCGGCGCCGCGCCGTCGAGGGTAGCGGTGACGTTGATTGTGGGAAGGTCCATGTCGGGGAAATTCTGGATTGGCAGCTGTTTGAAGGCCAAGAGCCCACCGGCTGTCAGCATCACAAACAGCAATATCGCCGGTACAGGATTGCGGATCGACCAGGCTGAGAAGTTCATCAGTTTGTCTCCGCAATCTTCACGAGGTCGTTGTCCGACAGGAACGCGCCGCCTGAGCTCACCACCTTCGACGAGCGATCTATTCCGGAGACGATTTCCACCTCACCATTGTTGCGGCGGCCGGTTTCCACCCTGACCTTTTGCACCCGCTGATCCTCACCTGAAGTGAAGAGGTAACTGATGCCGTCCCGGAACACGATCGCCGTCTCGGGAACGGTCAGCGCCGGAGAGGTCTGCAATTCGATGTTGCCGGTGACATAGAGGCCGGTGCGCGGACGGACGTCGGTGGGAAGCGCCACATAGATGATTGCCCGACTGGTATCGGTGCTGACCGAAGGCCCGACAAGTCTCACCTTGCCGTCAATGGCATGGCCGTCCGGCCCGTTGATCTTGACGCTCAAGTCTTCCGAAATGCGTGGGAGGTAACGCGCTGAAATTTCGGCCTGCCATTCGACACGCTGCTGGCGAACCATGCGGAACAGCTCGGTGCCGGCGGAGACGACAGCGCCGAGATTGGCGGAACGGGACGTTATGAGACCGTCGTCGACGGCGGTGATGGTGGTCTGCGCAAGCTTGATCTTTTCGCTGTCGAGTGCCGCCTCTTCAGATGCGAGACTTGCCGTCGCCGTCTGCTCGTCGGCCAGATATTCGACAATCTTCTCGTCGGAAAGCGCGCCCGAGGGACGGAGCTGCCGCGCCCGGTCGGCGTTGGCCTTGGCCTTCGAAAGACTTGCCTTGGCGGTCTCGACGGCGGCCTCCTGCTTGCGAAGATCGGCGAGCACGCTTTCCTGGGAAAGCAGGACGAGCGGCTGTCCCTTCGTGACCACGGAGCCGACATCGACCAGGACATCGGTTATGCGCAGGCCGCCGGTTTCGGAGGCAATGACCGCTTCCTGCCAGGGTTTCAGCCATCCGCTCGCCGGAACGGTTTCAGGCCAGTCCCGCTGCACCGGCGCCGTCAGAGAGACGTTGAGAGCGGGAGCTGCCACCTGCTCGGCTGCGGCATTGCGGAGGGGGAAGAAAAGCGCGACCGCAACGAACGCGGCGGCGAGTGGTTTGGATGGTTTTCTCAACGATGCACTCCTTGTGGTCAAAGGCATCGCTGCCTTTCCCGATCCGCGATCAGCTCGATGAAGGATTGCGGCTGATGCACGGCAATCCGATCGCAGCTCGCGTCGATGTCATGGCAGGATAGGTAACGGGGCGAATGTTAAGTGCGGTCAAGTTGGCGTTAAGTTAGGTAAAACTTGGCCGCGCGAGCGTGTTCGTGCTGTATGGCTTGCCCGGATTCGAGCATGATGCCGAAAAGTGTGAGCGGTTTTCGGACGACATCATGCTCTCACTCTTTAATGTAGAACAGGATTCAGATTTTAGGCCGACCCGGTCTAAAATCATCCTGTTCTAATGACGGATAATGCGAATGAACAAGGTTCTCCTCATCGACGACGATGCCGAGCTGACGACGCTTCTGCAGGAATATCTGGTCGAGGAAGGATATGACGTCGTAACGGATACGGATGGCCGCGCCGCCATTGCCGCGGCAGCCGGCAATACGGTCGATATCATCGTGCTCGACATCATGATGCCCCGGATGAACGGGATCGAAGTCCTGCAGAGGATCCGGAAGCTGAGCCAGGTCCCCGTTGTGATGCTGACCGCAAGAGGCGACGACGTCGACAGGATATCGGGCCTCAATCTCGGCGCCGACGACTATGTGCCGAAACCATGTTCGCCGGGCGAATTGGCCGCGAGGTTGCGGGCCATCCTGCGCCGCGCCGGTCAGCCGGCGGCCGGTGTATCGACCGACACGATCAAAGCAGGACAGCTCGTGCTCCATTCCGGCAGCAGAAGCGCCGAATGGCGCGGCCAGACCTTGGAGTTGACCGGCACCGAATTCAGCCTGCTCGAGGTTCTCGCCCGCAGCGCCGGCCAGCTTGTATCGAAGCAGGAGATTTCGAAGCGGGCCTTCGGCAAGCCGCTCACGCCGTTCGACCGCCGTATCGATGTCCATATCAGCAGTGTTCGCCAGAAGCTCGGGCTGAGGGAGGACGGGCAATCCTGGATCCAGTCCGTCCGCGGCCAGGGCTATCAACTTCTCGTGGACTGATCATGCCCCGGCTTTTCTGGAAATTCTTCAGGATCATCTGGCTGACGCTGGCGGCAAGCCTCGCTGTCATTATCCTTATCGTCAAACTTGTTCAGGCGGTTCCCTTCGCAGGCGAGCTGGACCAGGAGCGGCGGACGCTCGTGCTGAACCTGACTGCAAACATTCTGGTTGAGGACGGCGAAGCCGCAGCCGCGCGTTTCGTGACCACAAGCGAGAAGACGCAGCCGCTCGGCCTGAGCCTTTCGAAGCCTGGGGAAGCTGCCGCCTGCGCCGAGAAGAACACGGTCATTACGCGATCCGTGCTGAAGGATGGCGACTGCTATCGGCTTTCCGTGTCGGCGCCGGCCAGTTCCACCTTCGACAACCTTGGCCCGTTCATGCCGTGGCTCACCATCCTGATCGCGAGCACGATCGCGGCGGGCGCACTGGCACGATACCTCATTCGTCCCGTCGTCCATCTGCGCGACGGTTTGAGCGCGCTTGCCCATGGCCGCTTCGACTTCCGCATCGGCGATAAAATGGCCGGCCGAAAGGATGAGGTGACGGCACTGGCCTATGATTTCGATTCCAGCGCCGCCCGGCTTCAGGAGCTCCAGGATGCGCAGCAGAGGCTGTTCCATGACGTCTCCCACGAACTGCGTTCGCCTTTGTCCCGCCTGCAGGCCGCCGTCGGCGTGCTCCGGCAGAGCCCGGCCAAACTTACCGCCATGCTGGACCGTATGGACCGGGAGGTCGAACGGCTCGACATGCTGGTGGGCGAGGTGCTGACGCTTGCCAGGCTGACGGCGGGTTCCGGCCGGCCGCTGAAAACGCAGACCTTGGATGTCATTGAGCTGCTCAACGAAATCCTCGGCGATGCGGCATTCGAAGCCCAGGCGCGCGAGGTCTCGATCACGCAGAGTATCGACGGCATCTTCCGCGCCGAGGTCGAAGGCGAACTGATCTACCGGGCGCTCGAAAACGTCGTCCGCAACGCCGTAAAATACACAGCCGATCGTTCGCGCATCACCGTCTCCTGCGAGGCGACGGCCGACCGCCTCAAGATCTGCGTGACGGATCAGGGGCCAGGTGTCGGACGGGACGAACTCGAACGGATCTTCCAGCCGTTCTCACGCGGGAAAGACGCCGTGCCGAGAGGCGGATACGGTCTGGGTCTCGCCATCAGCAGGCAGGCGATCGAACGCCATGGCGGGCGCGTGCGTGCATCATTGCCGGAGGCCGGCGGCCTGGCGATCACCCTGGAGCTTCCGAGGGTGCCGGCGCCCTATGGCGCGGCCAATGATGAAACCTGATCCGCATCGCCTGACGAGGCGGTGCCGGATTTTACCTAACTTTACAGTTTCTTAACCGCCATTAACGCTGGCATCGCTAAGCCTGAACCCACGATCCCGGTTCAGAAGGCTCGCCCGTGAGTACGTCGTTTCCCACAAGACCATCATCCCTCCGCTACGCTGCATCCGCACTGACAATTCTGCTGACGGGCTGCGTCAGCGGCCCGGATCACGTTCCCCCGCAAATGCCGCTTCCCGCGAAATTCGCAGAGGGAGGTAACAAGAGCAACGGCAATGTCGTGGTGGCTGAGTGGTGGACGGCCTTTCGCGACAAGCGGCTCGACGGCCTGGTGGCCCATGGCCTCAGCGAAAATCTCGATGTGCTTCAGGCGCTCGAAAGCATCAACTCGGCCGCCGCCAATGTCACGGTCGCCGGCGCCGGCGGCTTGCCGAGCCTGACTGTCGATGCATCGCACACATTATCCGGCGAGAAGGGCCGGCTCCGCACGACAATCGGCACTACGAACACGACGAGCGGCGACGCCAGCCTCTCCTGGCTGCTCGACGTCTTCGGCCAGTACCGTCGCTCGAAAGAGAGCGCAATCGCCTCGCTGGGGGCCGCCTATGCGACGGCCGACAATGCGAAGCTCACCTTCCTCAAGGACCTTGTCGAGAGCTATATCGACGCCCGTTACTACCAGGAGCGCATCGCGCTTTCCCAAGCGAGTTTGAAATCCCGCCAGCAGACCTATGAACTGACGCAGCTGCAGCTGAAAGCCGGTGCAGCCTCCCGCCTCGATGTCGTTCAGGCCGAGGGCCTGGTGCAGTCGACAAAGGCCGACGTACCCGGCCTCGAAAAGAGCTTCACGGAATCGGCCCATCACATCGCCACGCTGCTCGGGATGCCAGCGGCTTCGCTGACGGACGAGCTGAAGAAGAGTGCCGGCCAACCGGTCTTCCGCGGCGACATTCGCGCTGGCATTCCCGCCGATCTCATCCGCAATCGTCCGGATATTCGCAAGGCCGAGCGCGAGCTGGCGGCGGCCGCCGCCGATATCGGCGCAGCCGAAGCCCAGCTCTACCCGTCGATCACCTTGTCCGGTTCGATCTCGCCGAGCTGGGTCAAATCATCAGGCAGCGGCGCAAGCCTGACGAGCTGGTCTTTCGGGCCATCGCTCAACCTGCCGATCTTCGATGGCGGCACATTGCGCGCGAATGTCGATATCGAAAAATCCGATGCGAAGACCCAATATCTCGCGTGGAAAGCGGCGGTGCTGAACGGGGTCGAAGAGGTCGAAAACGCGCTGTCGGCGGTTCGCCGCGACACGCAGACGCTGGAGCCGTTGCGCCGGCAGGTGCAGACGGCGCTGGAATCGCTGGCACTTTCGACCACGAGCTACAAGGATGGCGCCTCGTCGCTGCTCGATATTCTGGACGCGCAGCGTTCGGTCTCCGATGCGGAGGCAAGCCTTGCCGCGAGCGTTCAACAGGTCGCCAAGGACTATGTGGATCTGTATGTCGCCATCGGTGCCGGTTACCTCGAGCCGGAGCACGCCGCCTCCAAGCAGATTGCGAAGTCGGGTTAGAGCAATTCCCGCAAAAGTGCGCAGCGGTTTTGCGCCCGGAATTGCGTGAAAACAACGAGATAGAACAATTCGGTGGTTCGAAGAAAAATGGAAATTCTCTAGTTGGCAGGAGTGATTTGCCCTGCCATTGCCAGAATGCGCAGCGCGAGCTTCAGATGCGGTATATCCAGCATGCGCCCGTCCAGTTGGATGACGCCTGCGTCGGGATTGGCGGCAAAGGCGGCGGCGACTTTCTCGGCCCAGGCGATCTCGGATGCATCCGGCATAAAGGCGTGATTGATCGTTTCGATCTGGCTCGGATGGATGGCCATCATGCCGGAAAAGCCGTCTCGCCGGGCGCGGCCGAGATAGGCGCTCAGACCTTTGAGATCGTGGAAATCGGGATAGACGGTTTCGATTGCGGGAACGGCGGCGGCATGGGCTGCGAATAGCGTGAGCGAGCGGGCAAGCTCGTAAGGTGGCGTATAACGGCCATCCGTCCTCCGCGCGGTCGTGGCCCCCATCGCGGCGGGCAGATCCTCAGCACCCCAGGTCAGGCCGCAGAGGCTGGTCGAGACCTCCCGGTAACTGCCGATCTCGAAGATCGCCGACGGCGTTTCGGTCGCGATCGGCAAAACGGGAACGGCCGACGTCAGCGAGGCCGCGAGTTTGCGCACGGAAGCCGCGCCCTCGGCCTTCGGCAGCATGATCGCGAAAGGGCGAAGGCCGCTCAGAGCGGCAAGGTCGTCCTCGAATGCCGGGGAGGTGAGGGGATTGATACGGATAAGAAGGGCGGTCTCGCCGGTCTGGCGCAGGGTGAACTCGTGTACGTTTTCGCGCGCTTTCGGCTTGCTCGCTGGCGCAACCGAATCTTCCAGATCGAGAATGACGGCATCGGCGCCCGAGGCGAGCGCTTTTTCGAAACGTTCCGGCCGGTCGCCGGGCACGAAGAGCAGCGAGCGCAGCCTCATGACGGTTTCACCTTCAGCATCGCCGTGCGCAGGCACTGACAGACGATCTCATCGCGCTGGTTCAGAGTGATGTGCCGGAAGATGACGATGCCGGCGTCTGGGCGGGAGTTCGAGCGGCGCAGCTCCATCACCTCGGTTTCCACCCGCAGCGTATCGCCGATGAAGACCGGTTTCGGCATCGTCACCTTGTCGTAGCCGAGATTGGCGACGAGCGTGCCGAGCGTCGTGTCGCCGACAGAAAGGCCAACGGTCAGCGCAAAAGTGAAGGTGCCGTTGACGACGATCCGGCCGAATTCGGTGCTGGCCGCATACTCGGCATCGAGGTGTAGCGGCTGCGGATTGTGGGAGAGCGTCGAAAACAGCAGGTTGTCGGTCTCGGTGACCGTTCGGCGGATCTCATGAGCGATGCGGTCGCCGACCGTCCATTCGTCGAAGTAGCGACCGGCCATCAATCCTCTCCCTTCATGACGCTGGCGACCAGCTGGTTTTCCGAGACCCTGATACCGGGGGAAACCTGCAGCTTTCCGACGATGCCGTCGAAGGGCGCCCGCAGCGAATGTTCCATTTTCATGGCTTCGACCGTCAGCAGACGATCGCCCTTGGCGACCGGGTCGCCTTCGGCGACATCCACGGAAATGACCAGGCCGGGCATGGGCGACAGGATGGCGCCATCACCCACGCCGTGGCTTGCCTCGACCTCGCTTGCGACGGGCAGGCCGATCGGCCAGGCGTTGCCGGCGTCGAAAAGCACCGTCGTCTCGTCCGTCTCGATGGTCTTTGCTTCGAGGTCGGGGCGCAGACGCCCCCAATAGAGGTGGCCGCCGACGCGCACCCGGACGCGTCTGTCGCTCGGCCCAGCGACGCGAAAACCGGTGAGGGCGGACCAAGGCTCATCAGATGCGCTCTTTGCAAGCGCGGTGGCGGCGCTGTCGATCACGGTTTCATCAGGCTCGGTCGCCACAAGGCTTTCACCGTGACGGTCGAGGAAGCCGGTATCGATCCGGGCGGCGTGAAAATCCGGGTCGGCGGCGATGCGGGCGAGAAGACCGGCATTCGATCTGACCGGCCAGACCTCGACGTCGGCGCAGGCGGCCGCGAGTTTCGACAGTGCCGCCTCGCGGTTCGGCCCATGCGCAATGATCTTGGCGATCATCGGATCGTAGAAGGCGGTGATCTCATCGCCCTCATCGACGCCGCTGTCGACGCGGACCGTTTTCGGCAGCTTGAGATGGTCTAGCCGGCCGGTCGAGGGCAGATAGCCGGCGGCGGGATTTTCGGCGTAAAGCCGGGCCTCAAAGGCCCAGCCGTTGACAACAATCTCGTCCTGGCTTTTCGGCAAGGGCTCGCCGCTGGCGACTTTCAGCTGCCAGAGCACCAGATCCTCGCCAGTTATCGCTTCGGTGACCGGGTGTTCCACCTGCAGCCGCGTGTTCATCTCCATGAACCAGATGCGGTCGGGATTGAGGCCACCGGAGGCATCGGCGATGAATTCGATAGTGCCGGCGCCGACATAGTTTACCGCTCTTGCAGCCTTCACCGCCGCATCGCAGATTACCGCCCGGGTGGCGGTATCGAGGCCTGGGGCGGGGGCCTCCTCGATGACTTTCTGGTGACGGCGCTGGAGCGAACAATCGCGTTCGAAGAGGTGAACGCAATTCCCGAGCTTGTCGGCAAAGACCTGCACCTCGATATGACGCGGATTGGCAATGTAGCGTTCGATCAGAACGCGATCGTCGCCGAAGGAGGCGGCGGCCTCACGGCGGCATGAGGCGAGAAGCTCTGCGAAATCCTGCGGGCGGTCGACGCGGCGCATGCCTTTGCCGCCGCCGCCGGCAACCGCCTTGATCAGCACGGGATAACCGATGGCATCGGCTTCTGCCGACAGCCGCTCTTCTCTCTGGTCCGGGCCGAGATAGCCGGGGGTGACGGGGACGCCTGCCGCCTGCATCAATTCTTTCGCGGCGTCCTTGAGCCCCATGGCGCGGATGGCGGCCGGGGGCGCGCCGACCCAGAGGATGCCGGCGCTTTCCACCGCTTCGGCAAATTCGGCATTTTCCGACAGGAAACCGTAACCGGGATGGATGGCGGCGGTGCCGGTTTTCCGGGCGGCCTCCAGGATGCGTTGCTGCGAGAGGTAGCTTTCGCGGGCCGCCGGCGGGCCGATGGCGATCGCCTCGTCCGCTTCGCTCGCGAAGGGTAGGCCGGCATCGGCCTCGGAATAGACGGCGATCGTGCGGATGCCGAGCAGCTTGGCGGTGCGGATGATGCGGCGGGCGATCTCGCCCCTGTTGGCAATGAGAAGGCTTTCCATCATGGCCGCCTCACATCCGGAACAGGCCGAAGCGCGGCCCTTTCGGGATCGGCGCATTCAGGCAGGCGGAAAAGGCAAGGCCGAGGACATCGCGGGTCTGGCGCGGGTCGATGATGCCGTCGTCCCAGAGGCGGGCCGTCGCATAATAGGGATTGCCCTCGGCCTCGTAGGCGGCCCGGATCGGCGCCTTGAAGGCGGCCTCTTCTTCGTCCGGCCAGTCCTCTCCGCGCGCCTCCATCGCATCGCGGCGGATGGTGGCGAGCACCGAGGCTGCCTGTTCGCCGCCCATGACGCTGATGCGGCTGTTCGGCCAGGTGAAAAGGAAGCGCGGTCGATAGGCGCGGCCGCACATGCCGTAATTGCCGGCGCCGAAGCTGCCGCCGATGATGACGGTCACTTTCGGTACGGTCGCGGTTGCCACCGCCGTCACCAGCTTTGCCCCGTCCTTGGCGATGCCGCCGGCCTCGTATCGGCCGCCGACCATGAAGCCGGAGATATTTTGCAGGAAGAGCAACGGCACGCGGCGCTGGCAGGCGAGCTCGATGAAATGCGCGCCCTTCAGAGCGCTTTCGGAAAACAGCACGCCGTTATTGGCGATGATGGCGACCGGCATGCCCCAGATGCGGGCGAAGCCGCAGACCAGCGTGGTGCCGTAAAGCGGTTTGAACTCGTGCAGTTCCGAGCCGTCGACGATCCGGCCGATTACCTCGCGCACGTCATAGGGCGAGCGGACGTCGTCCGGAATGAGGCCGCAGAGATCTTCCGGACCGAGTTTCGGCCGCCGCGGCGGCGTGATGTCGATATCGATTGATTTCACACTGTTGAGGCTTGCTGTAATATCGCGCATCAGCAGCAGCGCATGTTCGTCGTTTTCGGCGACATGATCGACGACGCCGGAGCGGCGGCCGTGGGTCTCGGCGCCGCCGAGCTCTTCGGCCGAGATGATCTCGCCGGTGGCAGCTTTGACCAGCGGCGGGCCGGCGAGGAAGATCGTGCCTTGATTGCGAACGATGACCGTTTCGTCGGATATGGCCGGCACATAGGCGCCGCCGGCGGTGCAGCTTCCCATCACGCAGGCAATCTGCGGAATGCCTTCGGCCGACATCTGTGCCTGGTTGTAGAAGATCGCGCCGAAATGGTCGCGGTCGGGAAAGACCTCGGCCTGATGCGGAAGATTGGCGCCGCCGCTGTCGACCAGATAGAGGCAGGGCAATCGGTTCTGCATGGCGATCTCCTGCGCCCGCAGATGTTTCTTCACCGTCAGGGGGTAATAGGCGCCACCCTTCACCGTCGCGTCATTGGCGACAATCATCACCTCGCGGCCGGAAACGCGGCCGATGCCTGATATGATGCCGGCGCCCGGCGCTTCGTCGCCATACATGCCGTTGGCGGCCAGCGTGCCGATCTCCAGGAAAGGACTGCCGGCATCGATCAGCAGCTGGATGCGGTCGCGCGGCAGGAGCTTGCCCTTGCCGGTATGGCGCTCGCGCGCCGTTGGCGATCCGCCCTGGCGCGCTTTGACCGAACGCTCGTGGAGCTCGTCGATCAGGGCCTTGTTCTTGACGGCATTGGCCTTGAAGCTGTCGCTGTCGCGGTCGATCGCAGTCGAAATCACCGTCATGACGCAATGAGCTCCCGGCCGATCAGGTAGCGGCGAATCTCGTTGGTGCCGGCGCCGATGTCGTAGAGCTTGGCATCGCGCAAGAAGCGTTCGACCGGCCATTCCTTGGTATAGCCGGCGCCGCCGAGCGCCTGGATCGCCTCCAGCGAGACCTTGACGGCATTCTCACTGGCGAAAAGGATCGCGGCGGCAGCATCCGTGCGCGTCGCGCGGCCGGCATCGCAGGCGCGGGCGACGGCATAGACATAGGCGCGCGCCGAATTCAGCGCGACATACATATCGGCGATCTTTGCCTGCATCAGCTGGAAATCGCCGATCGGTTTGCCGAACTGCTTGCGATCGCGCACATAGGGCAGCACGACATCAAGGCAGGCCTGCATGATGCCGAGCGGGCCGCCGGCAAGCACGGCGCGTTCGTAATCGAGGCCGGACATCAGGATCTTCACGCCTTCCCCCTCCCGCCCCATCAGCGCCTCGGCCGGCACCTCGCAATCCTGAAAGACCAGCTCGGCCGTGTCGCTGCCGCGCATGCCGAGCTTGGAGAGCTTTTTCGAGACGCTGAAGCCAGGCAGGCCTTTTTCGATGATGAAGGCGGAAATGCCTTTCGGGCCGGCGGCCGGATCGGTCTTGGCATAGACGACAAGCACGTCGGCATGCGGCGCATTGGTGATCCAGAACTTGGTGCCGCTCAGGATGTAGCGGTCGCCCTTTTGGTCGGCCCGCAGCCGCATGGAGACGACATCGGAACCGGCGCCGGCCTCGGACATGGCAAGCGCGCCGACATGTTCGCCGGAGATCAGCTTCGGCAGATGGCGGCGTTTCTGCTCCGTCGAGGCCCAGCGGCGGATCTGATTGACGCAGAGATTGGAATGGGCGCCGTAACTCAAGCCGATGGAAGCGGAGGCGCGGGAAACCTCCTCCATGGCGACGACATGCTCGAGGTAACCGAGACCGGCCCCGCCGAATTCTTCCTCGACGGTGATCCCATGCAGGCCGAGCGCCCCCATCCGAGGCCAGAGCTGGCGCGGAAACGTATTGTTTTCGTCGATCTCCGCGGCCATCGGAGCAATATGATCGGCGGCAAACCGCGCCGTCGTTTCACGGATCGCGTCCGCGGTGTCGCCGAGCGAAAAATCAAACATGGCAGTCCTCCCGCTGAAATATGTAGCGCGGGTTGCGGAAGGTTCAAAGTGTCTCTGATTTGGATGCGGGTGACGGCCTCCGTATCGAAGTTGTGCCGTTTTCTTGAAAATATGGGAAATATGGAATATATGGAAACAAAGCCGGAGATTATCATGCGACAGTTCACGACAGGGGATCTCAACAAGCAGGTCGGCGACGTCACCGATGCTGCAAGCCGGGAGCCGATCGTTCTCACTCGACATAACAAGCCGCGTTTCGTGCTGATGAGCTATGAACATTACGAGCGCATGCGCAGCGGCAAGGACCCACGTCGTGCTCATCACCTCTCGGAGATGCCGGACGAACATGCCGAGTTATTCGGCGAGGCGATCGAGCGGCTGGCGAAGGGTGACGGTTACGACGATGAGCCATGAGTTTCGCCCCGGGGAAGTGATATACTATCCCTATCTCTGGGCATGGCAGCAGCAGCGGGGCGAGACCGAAGGGCGTAAACAACGACCAGTTTGTGTCGTTGTCGCAATCCGCAGCGCAGGCGATGGAAATACGCATCTTGTGCTTCTGGCAATCACAACGCAGCCGCCGCAGGCGGAGCGGATCGCCCTGGAAATTCCCGATATCGAATGCCGGCGGGCCGGTATTGGTGATCTCAAACAGAGTTGGATCGTCGTCGACGAATATAACTATGATATCGTCGAACACTCCTGGTACATCGAGCCGCATCAAGAGATTCTTGGTCGCTTCAGCAAATCCTTCGTGATGAAGATTGGCGCGACGTTCGCGAAAGCGCGAACCCAGTCGGGTCGCGTCAAGCGGTTCGACTGACTTAGCTTCGATTTTCCGCTTCTTCCCGCCGGAAAGCCTCGGGGCTCTTGCCCATCCATTTCCGGAAAGCCC
Organism: Rhizobium sp. NZLR1b; assembly: GCF_019685155.1. Taxonomy (NCBI): domain Bacteria; kingdom Pseudomonadati; phylum Pseudomonadota; class Alphaproteobacteria; order Hyphomicrobiales; family Rhizobiaceae; genus Rhizobium; species Rhizobium sp. NZLR1b. Next base: position 119,288 of record NZ_JABDWC010000001.1, on the reverse strand, counting down.
GGAAGAAGGCGCTGGGTTCGGAATAACCAAGCTGCACGGCAATCTCGCCGATGGTGTTCGATGTGCTCAGCAGAAGGTCGACGGCGAGGTCGCGGCGGATGTCGTCCTTGATGGCGGCATAGCTTTGCCCCTCATCGTGCAGGCGGTGGCGAAGCGTGGAGGGCGGCATGCGCATATCGGCGGCAAGCTTGGCGAAGCTCGACCAGGCATTGGGCGTTGCCAGGTACAAGCGCCGGCGGACGGCGGCGGCGATGCCGGCATCGTAACGATAACGCACCAGAATATTGGCGGGCGCGCCGCGCAGGAACTGTTTCAGCGCCTGCTCGCTGCGTGAAATCGGCAGGTCGAGCAGGGCGCTGTCGAAGCCGAGCCGGCTGATGGCTTGAGAAAACCGCACCGGTGCTCCGAAGAAGAGCTGGTAGTCGGCGCCTTGGCGGGGCTCGGCGCAGCGGAAATCGACAAGGCGGATCGGGATGCGCCGGCCGACCAGCCAGCAAATGATGCCGTGCAGGATGATCCAGTAGGTGCGGTAGGCGAAGGCCGAACGCGGCGCGCCGGCATCGCTGAGCTCGACCTCAGCCATGCCGTCGCGGACGACGAGCCGTCCCCGGGGATCGTCGAGCACGACATCGAGGAAGCGCAGCGCCCGGCGGAGCGCGTGACCGAGTGTCGGCGCATGCAGCACGCAATGGCAAAGCAGGGTGAAGCTGCCGCTGCGCATCGGGCGAGCGCCCATGCCGAAGAATTCGTCGTCGAGCTCGGCGGCGATCGCCAGCCAGAGCGCGCCATAGGTCTCCGCCGAAACCGGCTGGTCGATGCCAGGCGGCAGGCTGACGCGGGCAAGGATCGGCGCCGTCGGCTTGCCCAACCGCCGCAGGCTGTCGAGCGCTTCCTCCACGAAACCCGGCGCGATCATGCGTCGCTCGATCTCGGCCATATCAATCCCCACTATGGCAAAACTGGCCGAGATAATGGAGCAGTTCTGTCATCGCTTGCAATAGGTGGAGCGAATAGAATCGCGGCTGCCGGTTGTGCCTGGAGGACGGCGCGGCGGCGGGAGGAATAGGTTCATGCTAATCGCAGGTGCAGGTTTCATCGTGACCGGCGGCGGCTCGGGGCTCGGCGCGGCAACGGTGCGCGCGCTGGTCGAGGCGGGCGGGCGCGTGACGATTGCCGATCTCAATCCGCAGGCGGGCGAGGAAATTACCCGCGAGTTCGGGCGCGATGTCCGCTTCGTCGAGGCGGATGTGACCGATGGCGAGGCGGGAAAAGCAGTGGTTGCCGCGGCGGTCGAGGCCTTCGGCGGCCTACGCGGCCTGGTGAATTGCGCCGGCGTGGCACCGGCCGAAAAGGTGATCGGCCGCGACGGGCCGCACCGGCTGGAGAGTTTTGCCCGCACCATCGGCATCAATCTCATCGGCACCTTCAACATGATCCGGCTTGCCGCTGCTGCGATCCAGAATGCGGAGCCGGATGCGGAAAGCGAACGCGGCGTCATCGTCAATACGGCCTCGGTTGCCGCCTTTGACGGGCAGATCGGCCAGGCGGCCTATGCCGCCTCCAAGGGCGGCGTGGCGGCGATGACCTTGCCGGTCGCCCGCGAGCTTGCCCGTTACGGCATTCGCGTCGTTTCGATCGCGCCCGGGATTTTCGAGACGCCGATGATGGCTGATATGCCGGCCGAGGTTCAGGCCGCACTCGGCAAGAGCGTGCCCTTTCCGCCGCGGCTCGGCCGGCCGGCGGAATTTGCCGGGCTGGTGCGCCATGTCTTTGAAAACAACATGCTGAACGGCGAGGTCATCCGCCTCGACGGCGCATTGCGAATGGGTGCGCGGTGAGCGGCCCCCGAGGAGGAAAGATGGCATTGCAGGACCCCATCGTCATCGTCGGGGCGGCGCGCACCCCGATCGGCAGCTTTCAGGGAGAGCTGAAGGAGGCGACAGCACCCGAACTCGGAGCAGTGGCGATCCTCGCAGCGCTTGAGCGCAGCCGCGTCGAGGCCGAGGCGATCGAGGAGGTCATCTTCGGCTGCGTGCTGTCGGCCGGGCAGGGGCAGGCGCCCGCCCGCCAGGCGGCCGTCCATGCCGGCCTGCCGTTTGCGACAGCGGCCAGCACCGTCAACAAGATGTGCGGTTCGGGCATGAAGGCGGTGATGATGGCGCATGACCTGATCGCCGCCGGCAGTGCTTCGGTGGCGGTCGCAGGCGGCATGGAAAGCATGACGAATGCGCCCTATCTCCTTGACAGGGCCCGTGCCGGCTACAGGCTTGGCCATGGGCGGGTCGTGGATCACATGTTCCTCGACGGGCTGGAGGATGCTTATGACAAGGGGCGCTTGATGGGCAGCTTCGCGGAGGATTGCGCCGAGGCCTATCAGTTTACGCGCGAGGCGCAGGACAACTACGCCATCGCCTCTCTGACGCGGGCGCAGAAGGCGATTGCGGAGCGCTGTTTCGAAAGCGAGATCGTGGCGGTCACGGTGAAATCGGGCAAAGCCGAGCAGGTGACGAGCCGCGACGAACAGCCCGGCAAGGCCAGGCTCGACAAGATCCCGACGCTGAAGCCCGCCTTTCGCGAGGGTGGCACGGTGACCGCCGCCAATTCCAGCTCGATCTCCGACGGCGCGGCGGCCCTCGTGCTGATGCGCCGCTCCGAGGCGGAGCATCGCGGCCTCCAACCGCTCGCCACCATTCTCGGCCATGCCACCCATTCACAGGCGCCCAATCTATTCGCCACTGCGCCGATCGGCGCGCTGCAGAAACTGTCCGACCGGACCGGCGTGGCGCTCTCGGAGGTCGATCTCTTCGAAATCAACGAGGCTTTCGCCGTCGTCGCCATGGCGGCGATGCGCGATCTCGACCTGCCGCATGAAAAAGTGAATGTGCATGGCGGCGCATGCGCCCTCGGCCATCCGATCGGCGCTTCGGGAGCCCGGATTCTGGTGACGCTGCTTTCGGCATTGGAGCGCTACGACCTGAAGCGCGGCATGGCCGCGCTCTGCATCGGCGGCGGCGAGGCGACGGCCATCGCCATCGAGCGGCACGAGGCGAGAGGTTGAACAGATGATTCTTTCCGATCTTCAGCAGCAGATATCAGATCTCGCCCGCGATTTTGCCCGCGACCGGCTGGCGCCGGGGGCGGCCAAGCGTGACCGGGAGCATCTCTTCCCACGCGAGGAACTGAAGGAGATGGGCGAACTCGGGCTGCTCGGCATGCTGGTTCCGGAGGCCTATGGCGGCTCGGATACCGGTGTGGTCGCCTATGCCGCCGCCCTTGAGGAGATTGCCGCCGGCGACGGGCCGTGTTCGACGATCATGAGCGTGCATAGCTCCGTCGGCTGCGTGCCGATCCTGAAGTTCGGCACCGAGGAGCAGCGGCAGCGCTTCTTGCCGAAACTGGCAAGCGGCGAATGGATCGGCGGCTTTGCGCTCACCGAGCCGCAGGCGGGGTCCGATGCCTCAAACCTGAAGACCCGGGCGCGGCGTGACGGCGACGACTACGTGCTCGATGGCGCCAAGCAATTCATCACCTCGGGAAAGAACGGCAATGTCATCATCGTCTTTGCCGTCACCGATCCTGATGCCGGCAAGAAAGGCATCACCGCCTTCATCGTGCCGACGGATACGCCAGGCTACGAGGTGATCCGCGTCGAGGATAAGCTTGGCCTGCATTCCACCGATACCTGCCAGATCGCTTTCAACGGCATGCGCATTCCTGTCGAGTTGAGGCTCGGCGCAGAAGGCGAAGGCTACCGCATCGCGCTCGCCAATCTTGAAGGCGGGCGGATCGGCATTGCGGCGCAGGCGGTCGGCATGGCGCGGGCGGCGTTCGAGGCGGCGCGCGACTACGCCGGAGAGCGCACCGCCTTCGGCAAGCCGATCGTCGAGCACCAGGCGGTTGCCTTCCGCCTGGCCGATATGGCGGTGCGGATCGAGGCCGGCCGGCAGCTCACCTTTCACGCCGCCTGCCTGAGGGAAGCCGGGCTGCCCTGCCTGTCGGAAGCCTCGATGGCGAAGCTTTTTGCCTCCGAGATGGCCGAGCGCGTCTGCTCCGACGCGATCCAGATCCATGGAGGTTATGGCTACATGGCCGATTACCCGGTCGAGCGCATCTATCGCGATGTGCGCATCTGCCAGATCTATGAAGGAACGAGCGACGTGCAGCGCATGGTGATCGCCCGCAATCTGTAACAATATATCCGGCCCTGCTTCCGGGGAGGGATGCATGGCCGGCAAAGGGAGGAATAAAAAAACATGGTGGATTCCGCTCGTTTGAGCCTGCACGTCCCCGAACCCGCCGTCCGCCCGGGCGGCCAGCCCGATTTTTCCAACGTCAAGATCGCCAAGGCTGGTGCCGTGCCGCGGCCGGAGGTGGACGTCGCTTCGGAAGACATCCGCGAGCTCGCCTATTCGATCATCCGCGTGCTGAACCGCGACGGCGAGGCGGTTGGCCCTTGGGCAGGCTCGCTCTCCGACGAGGAACTGCTGACCGGGCTTCGCAACATGATGAAGCTGCGTGCCTTCGACACTCGCATGCTGATGGCGCAGCGCCAGGGCAAGACCTCCTTCTACATGCAGCATCTCGGCGAAGAAGCCGTCAGCTGCGCCTTCCGCAAGGCGCTCATCAAGGGAGACATGAATTTCCCGACCTATCGCCAGGCGGGCCTGCTGATTTCAGACGACTATCCGATGGTCGAGATGATGAACCAGATCTACTCGAACGAGAGCGATCCGCTTCGCGGCCGGCAGCTGCCGATCATGTACTCCTCCAAGGAACACGGCTTCTTCACCATCTCCGGCAATCTCGCCACCCAATATGTGCAGGCCGTGGGATGGGCGATGGCCTCGGCGATCAAGAATGACAGCCGCATTGCCGCGGCATGGATCGGCGACGGCTCGACGGCGGAATCGGACTTTCATTCGGCGCTCGTCTTCGCCTCGACCTACAAGGCGCCCGTCATTCTCAACATCGTCAACAATCAATGGGCGATCTCCACCTTTCAAGGCATCGCCCGTGGCGGTTCCGGCACTTTCGCCGCCCGCGGCCTCGGCTTCGGCATTCCGGCGCTGCGCGTCGACGGAAACGACTATCTCGCCGTCCATGCCGTCGCCCGCTGGGCGGCCGAACGCGCCCGGCGCAATCTCGGCCCGACGCTGATCGAATATGTCACCTACCGCGTCGGCGCGCATTCGACCTCCGACGATCCGAGCGCCTATCGGCCGAAGACGGAATCGGAGGCCTGGCCGCTCGGCGATCCCGTGCTGCGGCTGAAGAAACATCTGATCGTCAAGGGCGCGTGGTCGGAGGAGCGGCATGTGCAGGCGGAGGCTGAAATTGCCGACGAGGTGATCGAGGCACAGCGTCAGGCGGAAGCGCATGGCACGCTGCATGCCGGCGGCAGGCCTTCGGTGCGCGACATTTTCGAGGGCGTCTATGCCGAGATGCCGCCGCATATCCGCCGCCAGCGGCAGACGGCGGGGTACTGACATGGCCAGGATGACGATGATCGAGGCGGTGCGCAGCGCCATGGACGTCTCGATGGCGCGCGACGACGATGTCGTGGTGTTCGGCGAGGATGTCGGCTATTTCGGCGGGGTCTTCCGCAGCACGCAAGGTCTGCAGGCAAAATACGGCAGGACGCGCTGCTTCGATACGCCGATCAGCGAATCCGGCATTGTCGGCACGGCGATCGGCATGGCCGCCTACGGGCTGAAGCCCTGTGTCGAAATCCAGTTCGCCGATTACATGTATCCGGCCTATGACCAGCTGACGCAGGAGGCGGCGCGCATCCGCTACCGTTCCAACGGCGATTTCACCTGCCCGATCGTCGTGCGTATGCCGACCGGCGGCGGCATCTTCGGCGGCCAGACACACAGCCAGAGCCCGGAAGCGCTATTTACCCATGTCTGCGGGCTGAAAGTGATCGTTCCCTCCAATCCCTATGACGCCAAGGGCCTGCTGATCGCGGCGATCGAGGATCCCGACCCCGTCATGTTCCTGGAGCCGAAGCGGCTCTATAACGGCCCCTTCGACGGCCATCACGAGCGGCCGGTGACGCCGTGGTCGAAACATGAGCTGGGAGAGGTGCCCGACGGCCATTACACCATCCCGATCGGCAAGGCCGAAGTGCGGCGCGCCGGGTCTGCGGTGACCGTGGTTGCCTATGGCACGATGGTGCATGTGGCGCTTGCCGCGGCAGACGATGCCGGCATCGATGCCGAGGTGATCGATCTCAGGAGCCTGCTGCCGCTCGATCTCGATACGATCGTCAAATCGGTCACCAAGACGGGCCGTTGCGTCGTCGTGCATGAGGCAACGCTGACCTCCGGCTTTGGCGCCGAGGTTGCGGCACTGGTACAGGAACATTGCTTCTATCATCTCGAAGCGCCGGTGGTGCGCGTCGCCGGCTGGGACACGCCCTATCCGCATGCGCAGGAATGGGACTATTTCCCCGGTCCCGCCCGGGTCGGGCGGGCACTTGCCGAAGTCATGGAGGCCTGAGCCATGGGCGAATTCATCATCAAGATGCCCGATGTCGGGGAAGGGGTGGCCGAGGCCGAGCTGGTGGAATGGCATGTGAAGGCGGGAGATCCGGTTCGCGAGGATATGGTGATCGCCGCCGTCATGACCGACAAGGCCACCGTGGAAATTCCTTCTCCCGTCAACGGCACCGTCATCTGGCTTGCCGGCGAGGTCGGAGACCGGATCGCGGTCAAGGCGCCGCTGGTGCGGATCGAGACGGCGGGCGATGTCGGCGACGGCGACGCCCAGCCCGTGCGGATCTCGCAGACGCCACCTGCCGAAACGGCCAAGGTCGAGATTGCAAAGCCCACTCCGGCAGCGCCGGCCTCTGCGCCAGCGCCGGTTGAAAAGCCGCTTGCCGCGCCCTCCGTGCGGCTGTTTGCCAGGGAAAAGGGGGTGGATCTCAGACAGGTGCAGGGAAGCGGACCGGCCGGCCGCATCCTGCGCGAGGATATCGAGCAATTCCTGACCCTGGGCGCCGCTCCGGCAACGGCAAGGAACGGTTCTGCCAGGAAGACGGCGACCGAGCAGATCAAGCTGACCGGCCTGCGCCGCCGCATCGCCGAAAAAATGGTGCTGTCCACCTCGCGCATCCCCCACATCACCTATGTGGAGGAAGTGGATATGACCGCGCTCGAGGAGTTGCGCGCCACCATGAACGGCGACCGCAGGCCGGATCATCCGAAGCTGACGGTTCTGCCCTTCCTGATGCGGGCGCTGGTCAAGGCCATTTCCGGGCAGCCCGACGTCAACGCCACCTTCGACGACGATGCCGGCATCATCACGCGTCATAGCGCCGTGCATATCGGCATCGCCACGCAGACGCCGGCCGGTCTGACCGTGCCGGTGGTGCGGCATGCGGAAGCGCGCGGCATCTGGGATTGCGCGGCGGAAATGAACCGGCTGGCGGAAGCGGCGCGATCGGGGACGGCGACCCGCGATGAGCTTTTGGGCTCGACCATCACCATCAGCTCGCTGGGCGCTCTCGGCGGCATCGTCTCGACGCCGGTGATCAATCATCCCGAAGTGGCGATCATCGGCGTCAACAAGATCGCCACACGGCCGGTATGGGACGGCGCGCAGTTCGTACCGCGCAAGATGATGAACCTCTCCTCCAGCTTCGATCATCGCATCATCGACGGCTGGGATGCGGCAACCTTCGTGCAGCGCATCCGTACGCTGCTCGAATCGCCCGCGCTCATTTTCATCGAAGGCTGAGCCATGAAAGAAATCGTCTGCAAGCTCCTCGTCATCGGCGCCGGCCCTGGCGGTTATGTCTGCGCCATCCGCGCCGGCCAGCTCGGCGTCGATACGGTCATCGTCGAGGCCGGCAAGCCGGGCGGCACCTGCCTGACGGTCGGCTGCATTCCCTCCAAGGCGTTAATTCATGCGGCCGAGGAATTCGACGCGACGCAAAAGATGCTTGTCGGCAAGAACCCGATGGGCATCCGCGTCGAAGGCGCCTCGATCGATCTTTTGAGGACGATCGCCTGGAAGGACGGCATCGTCGGCCGGCTTACAGGCGGCGTCTCGGGGCTATTACAGAAGGCGCGGGTCAAGATCGTCCATGGCCGGGCCCACTTCCGCGACGGCAAGACGGTGGAGGTGGAGACGGAGACCGGCCAGCAGATCATCCGCGCCGAGACCGTGGTGATTGCCACCGGTTCCGATCCGGTGGAGCTTGCCAACCTGCCGTTCGACGGCCGCGTGATCTCCTCGACGGAGGCGCTGTCGCTGACGGAGCTGCCGAAAAAACTTGTCGTCGTCGGCGGCGGTTATATCGGGCTGGAGCTTGGCACGGCCTTTTCCAAGATGGGATCGGAGGTGACGGTGGTCGAGGCAACGCCACAGGTGCTGCCATTATATGATGCCGAGCTGGTGCGGCCCGTCATGCGCAAGCTGACCGAAAGCGGCGTCCGGGTGTTGACAGGTGCGAAGGCGATCGGCCTTGCCGATAATGGCGAGACATTGATCGTCGAAACATCCGATGGCCGGCGAGAGAGCCTGCCGGCGGACCGCATCCTCGTTACCGTCGGCCGCCGCCCGAGGACGGCAGGCTCCGGTCTCGAAGAGCTCGATCTCGATCGCGCCGGCCCTTATCTCAGGATCGACGATCGCTGCCGCACCTCCATGCGCGGCATCTATGCGATCGGCGACGTCACCGGCGAGCCGATGCTGGCCCATCGGGCGATGGCGCAAGGCGAGATGGTAGCCGAGATCATCGCCGGCAAGAAGCGGGCCTGGGACAAGCGCTGCATTCCCGCCATCTGCTTTACCGATCCGGAGATTGTCAGCGCCGGCCTCTCGCCGGCGGAGGCGCAGGCGCAGGGCTATCAAATCCGCACCGGCCAGTTTCCGTTCAGCGCCAACGGACGGGCGATGACCATGCTGTCGGAGGAGGGCTTCGTGCGCGTCGTCGCCCGCGCCGACACCAATCTCGTTCTCGGCCTGCAGGCGGTGGGAGCAGGGGTCTCCGAACTCTCGGCGGCCTTTGCGCTGGCGATCGAAATGGGTGCGCGCCTGGAAGATATTGCCGGCACCATCCACGCCCATCCGACCCGCAGTGAAGCAGTCATGGAGGCGGCGCTGAAAGCTTTGGGAAGCGCTTTGCACATCTGAGCCGAGCTGACCAAGACCACGGGGTGGCGGTGTTCCGCCGGACCTACCAGCTTCTCATCATCGATGAGCTGGGCTTCGTGCCGCTCTCCAAGACCGGTGCGCTACTCGATCGTATCACCCACCACGTCAACATCCTCGAGATGAATGGCGACAGCTATCGTCTCGCGCAAAGTCGCGCCCGACGGAGCACCGCCAGAGCCGTTCGATCACTTCGGCTTAATGGCCATCAGATTGCCGAACTCCATCGGGAAGGGGAATAAAATCGTCGAAGTCTTCTCGCTGGCGATGACGTTCAAAGTGCTCAAGTAACGAAGTTGCATCGCCTCCGGCTGCCTGGCCAAAATTTCGGCCGCTTCTAGTAGCTTCGCTGCAGCTTGCTGTTCGCCCTCGGCATTAATGATCTTTGCGCGGCGTTCGCGTTCGGCTTCCGCTTGGCGAGCAATTGCACGAACCATCGACTCGTTGATATCCACATGTTTGATCTCGACAGTGGCTACTTTAATTCCCCAAGCATCCGTCTGAGTGTCAAGGATTTCCTGAATATCCGAGTTGAGCCTGTCACGTTCTGCCAGCATCTCATCGAGGTCGTGCTTGCCGAGCACGGAGCGCAACGTCGTCTGGGCAAGCTGGCTTGTTGCCATCATGAAATCCTCGACCTGGATGGTCGACTTCTCGGGGTCAATAACCCTGAAATAGATCACCGCGCTGACACGAACCGAGACATTGTCATGTGAGATGACGTCCTGGCTAGGGACATCGAGTACGCGCGTGCGCAAGTCGACCCGCATCATCTGCTGGACATAGGGGATGAGCAGAATCAAGCCGGGTCCCTTGACTCCGGTAAAGCGGCCAAGTGTGAACACGACGCCGCGTTCGTATTCCCTCAGGATTTTAACCGCGGATGCGAGGATGGCGACCAAAATGACGATGGCCACCAAATAGAAGGCAAGATCTGCAAACATATCCATGACTTCTCCTCCTGCTTGCTGAGTGCCGTTAAGTGTCCTTAGGACGGCTGGCGACCTCGAGCGCCAGCCCATTGCGGCCGGTCACGCTGATAGGGTCACCGGCAACAAGTGGTTCGGCGGAAACCGCCTTCCAGCGTTCGCCATGTGCGATGACATACCCCGTGAGCCCCATCCAGCTCTCAACTTTACCGGAAATGCCAATCATCTGCTCTGCACCGGTGGCAACCCGGCGCAAGCGCGAGGTGAACGCCAGGCGAGCAACGACAAGGCTAAAAGCAAGAGCAGCAAATGCAATTGCGCCCAGTAGGGCGCGCGACACTTCCAGGCCGGGTATATCGGTATCAAACAAAATGGTTGCTCCCAGGATCACGGCTACCCCGCCGCCAATGCCGAAAGCGCCGAAGCTTGGCGAATGCGCCTCAGCCACAGTCAATCCCACGCCGAGGAAAATAAGCCCAAGGCCGGCAAAACTCACCGGCAGCAATGCCAGGGCATAGAGACCAAGGAGGAGGCAGATGCCGCCGATCGTGCCAGGAAGCATTGTCCCAGGTGCGAGAAATTCGAAGATCAGGCCATAGATCCCGACCATCATCAGGATGATTGCGATGTTCGGATCGGTAATGACGGAAAGCAGGCGCGTGCGCCAGTCGGGCTCGAATTCCTGCACGACTAAACCGGAGGTATCGAGCCGGGCGTCCGTTTGACCGACCCGCACCACCTGCCCTTGTGCCTTTGCAAGGAGATCGTTGACATCAACTGCCGTGAAATCGATGGCATGTTCGCGCACTGCCGCAGTGGATGAAAGGCTCGCAGCTTCGCGCACGGCACGCTCTGCCCAGTCGGCGTTGCGATTGCGCAATTCCGCAAGCCCGCGAATGTAAGCGACTGCGTCGTTAACGGCTTTTGCTTCGCTGGCATTGCCCGGAGCTTCTGCCTGCTTGTCACTAGGTTCGCCCGGCTTCTTTTCGGGTTCCGCATCACCGCCGAAAGGCTTTACGCTGAGCGCGATTGGTGTCGCCGCACCTAGATTGGTCCCAGGCGCCATTGCCGCAATGTGGCTTGCGTAGAGAATATAGGTGCCGGCGCTGGCAGCCCGTGCCCCGCTCGGTGCGACGAAGCCCGCGACAGGCACTGGTGAGGCAAGGATCGCGCGAATGATTTCCCGCATGGAGGTGTCAAGACCACCTGGTGTGTCCATTTGCAGAATGACCAAGACCGCTCCACGTTCGCCAGCACGCTGAATGCCTCGTATCACGTAGTCAGCTATCGCAGGCCCAATGGCGCCGTTCACCTTGAGGACGACAGCAACGCGGCTGGACGCCGACGGTGCGACGAAGCCCAAGGCTGAGAACAGCAAAAACAACAAAGTGAAGATTGGCGGTTGCCATCGCCAACACCTTAATCCGCGCGTGACAATCTGCGGAACGTACATAATATTTAATATATGTCGGAAATTACAAAGAAAAAGAAGAGGTGTCTCAGGATTTCCGAACAAGCGAAGAACGCCAACCTCAAGGCTTCGCTTGCACGGTTAGTTTAACTGAATGGTACGTACAAAAGGCATTCACACAACGCTGCTACCCGCTATTCCGCGCAAGGATCGCCAGATACTCGGAGCACACCGTGTCGACCAGCCCAAGCAATGAGGCATTGCTCTCCAAGCCGGGCGAGAGCCTCCTCGCCGATCTCAAAATGCCTGGAATACCGCGCCTTAACATATGCCTCGTTCAGCGTGTTGAACCATACGCGCTCTCGATGCTGGTCGCGGGGAAAGGCATCGGCGAGATGTCAGTCCTGTTCCTCGGCGAGCTCGCGCCGTGTGGATCGTTGGCGTTTATCACTCTGGCGCATTCCGGCGGATACCGCGTTTGTCGCTTTTTTGCGACTATTTGCTCAAATTCTTGAGTTGTTAGCTTTTTTTTACGATGATTTCCGGTGAACGCATCCGAATTTTAGGCAAGAATGTCTGATGGGGGATCAAGTTGAATGTTGCAGATCAGAGCTGGGACTAAATGCATTGCGTTTTTGATAGCGACCGGAGCAATTTTAGCCGGTTGCCAGTCATCCAGCGTTGATGGTCTCGCTGCTTTTGGCGATAGTGCAAAGACCCTCGAGGATGATTCAGCCGTCGCCTTCTATAAGAACGACGAGTTGATAACCACCGGAAAACTGCAGTTTCAGGAAAAGAACTACGGAAAATCTTACGCCATCTACAAGCGAGCGGTTGACGTTTTTCCGGAAGATCCGGCCGCTTGGCTGGGCTTAGCAGCCTCGGCCGACATGGTTGCCCGCTTTGATACGTCCGACCGCGCCTACCAGCAACTCTCGCGAATGATCGGCAACACCCCGGTCTACTACAACAATATCGGATATTCTCACCTTTTACGCGGTGACTTGCGCGTTGCCAGAGGGTATTTCCTGAAAGCCTATGAGCTTGATCCCGGAAACGAAGTCACTGCCCGTAATCTCGAATTGATGAAGAATAGCGCGAATTTCGCTCAGCGGGGATAGGTTCCTTCAGCGATCGTCTGGGTCGAGATTAGCGCCCTTGCCGCATTGCGAGCATCGGGCCGCGCCCCTTGCCGCGTCCAGCGATTGCCTTGGAGATTTCGCTGAGGTCGTTGTTATCGTGCCTTCCGAAGTATGAGCTGGCCTTCCGGCGAGAGTGTTCGTTCGTAACGCGGCAGGTCACTGACAGCAATGCCCCCGGCTTCGATGGACGCAAGACTGCTATTTTGAGTTTCCGCTGGCAGGGCACCGCGCGATGGTGCGAAAAATTGTGCTGGTTCCTTGCCGGGCGCGCTCAGGACCAAAGCTGAACCCATGCGTGTACCGCTTGTGACGTTACCCATCCGTTCATTCATCGAAAGAATCGCCTTTTGGAGGCTATCCATCTCCTGGCGGATAACGGCGAGTTCGTCGGCCTTGGCATTGCTTGCGATATTGCCCGACTGCTTTTCCATTTGTCCTCTCAGGCCATCGATGGACCTTTTAAGCGCGGCTATGGTCTCGCGGCTCTCGCGAACATCCGCTGAGTTTTTGGCAGTATAGATGAGAACGCCAGCACTCATAGGCAAGAGCATTAGGACAAGACCGACGAGGAGCGGGCTTTTTGAGCCTCTCTGCTCAATTACTCGCATATTGCTTGGTCTCGCGCCGCCTACTTCGCCGTCGATATTCGGGATGCTGGTCATTCGTTTCACTCCCCGTAAGTCGTTAATTGGATAGATTCAGGACTCCGTGCTTAGCGCGAAGTCCGCAATCATCCAGACGTGAATACACCTTCCCACGCCCGTTCGAGCATATCGAGCGACGCGATTCTTTCTACACCGTTGAATTCGCAGTAGGAATCGACGAAATCCAAAAGATATTTCGGATGATAGCAAGACGCTAGTACATCGCCATTGTACTTGCGATCGTAGAACAGGTTCAGGTCCGGATCACAGACAACCAATCCACTGCCGCTGGCATACGATCTGAAAATTCTGATATATTCGTCGCGCGACGGAGTGTTCACAAAGATCTTATACTTGAGGCGCCGCAAGCCCGCTTCGTCGGAAAGGTCCCTCGGTGCGATATTCGTCGAAAATACGACCAGCTCGTCAAAGGGAACCCTGAACTTCTTGCCGGTATGCAGCGTCAGGAAGTCATATCCGCGCTCGAGCGGCACGATCCAGCGATTGATGAGCGCCTGCGGCGCCACTTGCTGGCGCCCGAAGTCGTCGATGATGAAAACGCCGCCGGACGCCTTCAAGTGTATGGGCGCTTCATAGACATTCGGTCCGTCGTTGAAGGTGAGATCGAGCTGATCGAGGGTTAATTCCCCGCCCGTCTTGATCACCGGACGGCGGCATTCGATCCATCGTTGATCCCCTTTCGGATAGGATTCTGCGTCAGACTCCGACAATGGGTGATGTACTGCCTCGTCATAGAAACTGATGACATGGCCGCCGACCTCGATGGCATAAGGCACCCAGATTGTTTGGCGAAACAGCTGCGACGTCCGCTCGGCGATGCTTGTCTTTCCGTTTCCGGCGGGTCCGTAAAGCAGGATAGAGCGACCGGAGTTCAGGGCCGGCCCGAGTTTTTCGACCAAGGCGTCTGCGAGCACCAGCCCATCAAGGCTCTCGGTCAGCCGCTCCGGTGTCACGCGCTCGTGATGGATGGACTGCAAACCCACTTGTCGGCAGAACGCGTCCAGCGACACCGGCGCGGGCCCGATATACTGGCATTGACGCGAGGCCGCGTGGGCATATTCGAACCCCTTCATTGAAAGCGCATATCGAATATCGGATCTCACATCCTCACCAGCCAGGCCGCGAGCCTCGAGGTATGCAAGTTTCACGAGTTCCTTGATAAGGATGTTGACGATCACCTTCGGCAGTTTCATGCGCGCAGCCAGATGAGATGCCGTGATTGTATCCTGCTCGGCCGCACATTTTGACGCCAGCCGAAGCAGGAACGACGAATCCAGTCCGGCTTGTTCTATGCTTGCCGGTGCGATCGGCATTCGCGGGTCGAGGGAAATGATGGCATCGTTACGATTCTGTTCGAGCGAATACTGCATACGACCTCGCTTGGCTCAACCGCCGGGTTTCATGCTGACGAGAAGACTGACGACACGGATAACAATGGGAACGAGAACGATGACGAGGCTTACCGGAAAAAGGAACGCGCCGAGCGGCAGCAGCATCTTGACCGGCAGGGCGTTTGCCTTTTCCTCCGCGCGAACAATGCGGACGTCGCGCATTTCCTTGCTGTAGACCCGGAGCGTCTGCGTTACGCTCGTCCCGAGTTCCTCCGATTGGCGGAACAGAACGGAAAGGGACCGGGCCTCGTCAATCCTTAGGCGGGTGGCAAGGTTGGCGAGCGACTCGCGCAATCGCCGGCCGCCCCGCACTTCCAGCATCATGATCGAGAGATGCAGGCCGAAGTCCTGCTGCTTGCTAACGAATTCTCGGGCAACACGGTTCGCCGCCGCCTCGATGCTCATCCCCGCATCGAGGCAGACGATCAGCATATCCATAAAATCGGGAAAGAGGCGGCGGTACTCCCTCTCTTTGGCGGCGCCACGCCGGTCGATATAGATGTTGACGAGAATAAAGGTCGCACCCGCAGCAAACATGGCAATGATCAGGGTCGCGATATGCGACATGTCCGGCGCGACCCGGTTTGCGGCCCAGACCGCCGCGACGAGCACGCTGATACAGACGACCGCGCGAACCACCTGGAAGGTGGTTACGGCGCCGGCAGCGAAATACCCCGCTCGAATCAGCCGGTTCTGGGTGGAGTTCACATTGGTGTCACGTCGCGTAATTTCGAAATAGCGACGGATCAGGCGGTTTTCCGCCTCGCCGAGATCGGCAATCGTCGTATCGCCAAGGTGGACCTCCTCGCCGGCCGCCGCCGAGCTCTTCGACACCCGAACCGAGACCTCGCGCTGCCGAAAAAACAACTCCGATGCTGCTGCAGAGAAGATCAGCACTGCAAAGAAGACGATGAGGTAGATTCCATACTCACTCGACATGACCGCCTCAGTACTCGAAGTTGACCATCTTGTAGAGAATGACATTCCCGATGGCCATGACGGCCAGCAAAACGCTCACCACGGTGGTTCCGTGGCCGCTATCCCAGACAGGATCGAAGTAGGTCGGCGACAACGCCTTGATCATCGCGTAGAGCAGAAACGGATAGACCGACATGAAGATCGCCGTGATGCGTCCTTCCGAGGAAATCGCCCTGACCTTTGCCCTGAGCATTGTCCGGTCTCGCAGCGTCTTCGAAAGGTTCTGCAAGATCTCCACCAGATTGCCGCCGGTTCCCGCCTGTACGCTCAACGATATCGCAAGCAGGTTCAGATCCTCGACGCCGACCCGGTCCGTCAAGTTCACAAGGGCGTCGTCCAGTGTAACGCCGTAGGTGAGTTCATCCGAGAGGAGGCCGAATTCGGTGCCGATCGGATCAGGCATCTCGCGTGCCACCAAAGCAATCGCCGCCGGCAGCGGGTGGCCGGCGGCCAAGCTGCGATTGGCGACATCGAGCGCTTCAGGAAGCTTCAGTTCGAATTTCTTCATGCGGCGCGCCCGAGCGCGCCAGACGACGAGTGCGGGGATGAGGAGGCAAATCAGGAGAAAGACCGGCACTCTAAGCAGAGTGCTCGGCACGAGGAACTGAACGACCAGCCACGTCAAGAGTGCGCCCGCGATTGTGAAGAGAGCAAATCGCCTTGCATCGAACTTAATTCCCGACTGGGCGTAGAACTGCAGCAGCCGCTGCATCATGGGGGTTTGCCGCCAACTGCCGCCGACACCGCGCTCCTTGAGCATGTCGCTATAGGTCTTACGATGATCATCGCTGACCTCGAGCAAGCTCAGCCGATGGTTTACAGCGCGGTGGCGTTCGGATGTCTTGAAGTAGCCGCGCATTATCGCTTCGACAGCAACAAGGGCCGCGGTGAAAACGGCCGCGTAAAGCAGAGTCAGGCTCATTGAACAGGTCCCGTTTGCAGCGGTTTACCGGGATCAAAAATCGTCCCGGGGATCTCGATCCCGAGTTCGGCAAATTCCTCGACGAACCGCGGCCGAATGCCGGTGGCGCGGAATTCTCCATGGATCCGCCCGCCTTCATCGGTGCCGAGTTTCTTGAATTTCATAATCTCCTGCATCTGCAGGACTTCGCCCTCCATGCCGGTGATCTCGGAAATCGAGACAATCTTGCGACTGCCGTCGCTCAGGCGCTGGACCTGCACGATGATGGTGATGGCGGACGAGATCTGCGAGCGAATGCTCAACTGCGACATCGGCATCCCCGCCATGCCGACCATCTGCTCAAGCCGACCGACAGCGTCGCGGGGCGTATTGGCGTGAATGGTCGTCATCGACCCCTCATGACCGGTATTCATCGCCTGCAGCATGTCGAACGCCTCGTCGCCGCGTACCTCGCCGACGATAATGCGGTCGGGACGCATGCGTAGGGCATTTTTCAAGAGTTCGCGCTGGCGAATCTCGTTGCGTCCGTCGAGCGTCGGCGGTCGAGTTTCCAAACGCCCGACATGTGGCTGCTGCAGTTGAAGCTCGGCCGCATCCTCGATGGTGATCAGGCGCTCCTTTGGAGAAATCTGCGACGAGAGAGCGTTGAGCAAGGTGGTCTTGCCAGAACCGGTGCCGCCTGAAATGACCATGGACACTTTGCCCTTGACCGCGGCGCTAAGAAGGATGCGCATCGCATCGGCCATGGCACCATATTGCACGAGGCGCTCCATTGTCAGCGGCTTGCGGGTGAATTTGCGAATGGAAACGAGCGGACCATCGACCGAGATCGGCCTGATGGCGACGTTGACACGCGAGCCATCCTTGAGGCGGGCGTCAACCATCGGCGTTGACTCGTCGACGCGACGGCCGACTGCCGAGACGATCTTGTTGATCACCCGAAGTAGATGGTCCTCGTCTTTGAACCGCACGGCGGTGCTCTCGAGCTTGCCGCTCCGCTCGACATAGACGCTGTTGTAGCCGTTGATGAGAATATCTGCGATTGTGTCGTCGGCCAGCAACGGCTCGATCGGTCCTAGCCCGAGCATCTCGTGGGTGATATCGCGGATCAGATCATTGATTTCCTTGGCATTCAGCGGAAAGTTGTTACTCCGGATATAGTCCTTGACCAACGGCCGGATCTCGGTGGCGATCTCCTCGTTGTCGAGCGTGTCGAGGATCCCGAGGTTGATACGATCGAGCAGGTAGCGGTGCAGATTGACCCGCTCGGAAACCATGTCCGGCCCGAGCGAAGCCTCTTCGCCACTCGCCGTGGCGCTGCCAGAGGCCGGTTGGGCAGGCGTATTCTGAACTGCGGCGGCTAAAGACAGTTCGGCCGCCTCCAGATGTTCCCGGCTTTCCGGCTCCCGCTGCTTGTAGAAACGCCCCATGATGCCGTTCGCCATGCTTCCCACCCCTGAACTATTTAACAATGACCGTGGAACCGACTTTCACCCTCTCATAGAGATCGATGACGTCGGCATTGCTCATGCGAAAACAGCCCGATGATGCGAAACCGCCGACCGTCGACTGCTCATTCGTTCCATGAATGCGGTAGAGCGTGTCGGTCCTGTCCTTGTAGAGATAGATCCCGCGAGCGCCCAATGGATTAAGCGGCCCGGCAGGCACCATGTCCGGAAGTCCGGCTGCGCGCGCCTTCATCTCGGCAGGCGGGCGCCAGTCAGGCCACTCAGCCTTGCGTCCAACCTTGACGGTCCCGCTCCAACGAAATCCGTCTCGTCCCACTCCGATTTTGTAACGGATCGCGCGTCCATCGGAGATGACGAGATCCAGCGTACGGTTCGCAGTGACGATGACGATTGTCCCAGCCGCATAGTTCTTTTCGATCGCCACCACGGCGCTTGTCGTCGGCCCAAGGCTTCGTGGCACAAGCCCGGCTGCCGCGGCATCCCCGGCAACGGCCAGAATTGCCAAAACCACAAGGCCGACATGGGCGGCGCAGGACCTCATGCGCCCACTGTCGATCGCCTTCATCGCACCAGTGCTCCGAGTTTGCCGACCGCGGTGCAGAAGCGCGCCCGGGAATTCACTTGAAATGGCAGCACGCCGCGGTTGGCCGCCTCGCTCAAGGTATCCCAGTCATCCGCAATGACATGCGTTGGGATATCCTTGAATATCTTCTCCGTTTGTTGTCGGCGCACGCCGAGGCCGAAAAGCTTGGCGCGGTATTTGTTGATGACGATGAATATCTGCGCCGAACTGCCTCGCAGCCGTACCAGATTGGCAAACAAATCCTTGGCTTGAGAAAGCGCGGGGACCGTCATTTCGGTGACGATGCAGATGCTGTTGACCGATGTGAGCACATCATATTTCCACGGCGTGTCATAATAGGGAATGTCGATGATCGTGTGGTCGCTCTCGAAGGCGGCCACGTCGAGCATACGCAGCACGAGTTCACCGCCCTTCGGCGCCAGAAGGACTGATGGCTGCTTGAAGGACAGCAGTGAAAAGCCACCCGAATGACGCTTTCTGACCAAATCGATGAATTCCAGATCGACGCGAGAAGGATTGGCGATGACCGGTTTCAAGTCGTAGTCGTTGACAAGGTTAAGATAATAGCCAAGCGTCCCGGCGCAAAAATCCGTGTCGAACAAGTCAACCCGGGGATTGGAATTCTTGGTCGGCTGGGCCAGCACATGCGCGAGCGATGAAGCAATCATGCTGGCGCCGGCACCACCGACGGCTGAGACCACGGCATGCACCCGGCTGTCGCTCGCCCCAGTGCCTGGCGCATGGGTCGAAATCATGTCGATGAGTGCGCGCCGCTCGAGTGGTTTCTTCAGCCAGTCGTTGCCGTTCAGGCGGAAGAGCAGCCGCAGCATGTCGTCCGGCAAATCTTCGGAAACGACAACGAGCGGGATGTCCCGATAGCTGGTGCGAAACGCGGAGAGCTCCGGATGGTGCAGCAATTCACCGTTGTCGACGTCGAGAACGATCAGGTTAAATTGCGTCGGATCGAACCGGCCCTTTTCACCGAGCGCCTTCAGTGCCAGATGGCGGACATCATAACGCGAAAGCGACCCGAACGTATCGAGCATGAAGCTCGCTGCAGCCGCGTCGTCGGAGAGGACCAGGATCTTGGTGGATGCAGCAATGTTCATGTGAGCTGTCATTTCGCTTTCCTACGCGTGATAAGAAGTCAGCAGGTTGAACAGGTCTTTAGATCTTCCGTCGTGATCGTCACCGGATGGGCCGGGATGGTGATGTCGTTAAGTCCTAACAACCCGCCGAGGATCGGCAGATCGAAGGTGATGTTGCGCACCTCCAGCCGCATCGTCAGCACGGGCCCGTCCGGGCGGCCCCAATAGCCGAGCCCCGATCGCTGGTAGGTGACCATCAGATTCTGCGGCTGGATGCGCCAGTTGAGGTCGCAAATGCCGGGGTGAGGATCGGTTCCCGCTTGGCAAACGCCGTCGCTTCCCAGGACAATTCGGTTCAATGCAGCCGTGCAGTTCGCAAGAGCCGGTCCGCAGGTCGAGGATATCGTTGCATTGTTCGGCGCCGCTTTGCCGTTGTTGAGTGGATCGGCAGCTTCGATCGGGAAGGTGGCATTGAAATTCGTTGTCAACGGATCGGATACCGCCGCCAAACGGGCACCATATTGCAGTGCCTTGACCGTCTGATTCCACTGCGACATGGCATAGCCGAACTCGATGAAGGCGGCGAATACCAGCATGACGATCGGAAAGGTAAGCAATGCTTCGACAAGGCTGACACCACTGCTATCCTGCCAGAATGACTTGATTGCCCGAAAGGTCACCATCCGATGTACCTTTCCTCATGGAAGGAATTGATAGTGATGGCTCCGATTCCCAGAAAGCCGAACACGGGCGATGTCTGGTAGAGATGAGCAGTGGAAACGGTGATGTTCCCGTCCGCATCGGGTGCAGTGATGGTGATGTCGGCAGGGTCGTTCCAGCCGGGTACACGGGGCTTGGCGTCTGCCGTGGGTGTCTGCGTTCCGTAAAAGGCGATCGTCTTCGCAGTCGACTGATTGCATGTCGGAACGTAGGTTCCCGACACCGGTCGGCATCGCGAAAGGTAGCGCCCCGCATCGCGCAAGCCAGCGTCGATCTGCATACGCTCCCAGAAGATGCTGCCAAACTCCAGGACCCCGGCCGCAAAGAGCGTCACAAAGGGGATTGCGAGCAGCGCTTCGGCCAGCACCGCGCCTTCCTCCCGCCGCCAGAAGCCGAGACAAAGCCGATGCCAGATAAAATTGCGGAGCGCCATCATCTGACAAGCTCCGCTTCTTCCCGCAGGAATTCGTCCAGCGTACCGCGACCACCTTTGCCGGTGATATCGATCATCTCCAGGGAAAGGTATCGTTCGCCGGCATCCTTTATCGCCGGCTTGGTCAGGAACATGCGCGCGAAAGCCACGGCGCGCGTGGCCTTGTGACCGTTTAAATGGCCGACCGAGGCTTCATAGCCACAATTGACGATAGCCGAGAAGATCTCGCGGCGATCACCATACTCGGCCGCCCTATAGTTCGAAAGATCCGGGCCGCTATAGCACTGTCCGCCAGTTGCCGGTGTTCCGGTCTCACCATTCGCCGAGGCATGGTTGATGAGAGACGGGCTTGCAAGCTCGTAACGATAAACATCGTAAGCGGAGGGTTGGCCTGGTGTTCCGGTCGCCTGCGCGGGATAACTGGAGTAGTTGCTGAGGATCGTGCCCACCGAGGGCGCTGTCGTTCCCTGCGCGACGTTCCAGTATGTCGTGTATTTCCAATTGTTGCCGCTGCTGATCTTGCCGCCGGAAAGCGAGGTCATGGCCGCTCCGTAGCCTAGCGGCAGAGCCTTGGTCGCATCGCCGACAACGGCTCCGACCATGACTGGATTGTAGGTATCGCAACCCTTCTTTGCCTTACCGGTGATTGTCTGAGCCGAGCGTATGTTTGGGGCAGGTCGGTAACGATAGTCACCGTTCGTCTTGTTGAACGATGAGGAGTAATAGCCGAAGCGCGTATTCACGCCGTCCTCGACGGGCCCCGCCTTTGCGCCGGTCTCCGTATCGAGGCTGTCCTGTGTATAGCAGGTACCGGGATTGCCGGTGGCAAGAGCCTCCGCCAGCACAGACGCACCGTTGCCCAAGGGGGTCCGGAGGAACCCGAAATTGCCGGGACCGGGACTGGACGCCGAGGTGCTGTGAAGCTCGATCTGTCGCCCGTAGAGATTGCCGGCCGCAAAATTGGTGTGCAAGGCCGCCGCTGCAACGTCGCTGGCGCTTTCGCTCGTGTTCCCCGCCGGCTCGAACGGATTGCAGATAAAGATCGGCGTGACGTCGCAGGCGCTGGCGTGGTAGACCGCCACGGCGTCGGCAGCGATGTTGATCGTATTGCGGGTGAAGCCAACCGGGATCGGAAAGATCGTCTGCATCGCCTGCGGCTTGGCGATGACCCAGGCATAGGAAGCTTCGCTGGCCGCTGTGGTTTCCATCGAAGACGGGATGGGCGTATCGTCGTTGGCCGGGATGCTCTTCAGAAAAAGCACTTCAACCGTGCTCCCGGCATCGTTTCCGGCGTCATAGGCCACAGTAATATGCGAGCCAAGCGACATGCCGGTCCCGCCCCCGGAAAAAGCCGCGTCATTGGCGATTTTCTCGATCGCGGTCTGCGCCCTCGAAATGGCATCATCGCGGCCATCGAGCTCGCGGGCTCCGGCCAACGCCATCGCATCGACCGCGTTCTGGAGATCGGTATGCAGGTTACCGCTGCGGCCGACATCGATGACCAGCAGCGAAAAACCGAGAAGCATTGGCATGGCGATGAGCGTCAAGGCGATGACATAGCCGCGATGATCGTTCCAGAACCGTCTGACAACCCTACTCAGCATTGGCACACCCCCATCACGGCGCTATCGCCGTGACCACCCTGTCTTGTGCATTTTCCCTTCCGGCGCTGCCGCCGTTCATGCCCTTCAAATATCTACTGGCTGACGGTCGCCCCATTCGACGTCCCATCAGCCCCCATGGCCGGCGACGGCTGAATAACGCCCGCGCCGCCGTTCTGGTACTGAGTGACCACCCTGCGGATCACCTTGCCGTCGCTTGCGATCCGGGTTCGCTGGGCTTCCGGCGGGAAGGGGTCCTCGGTGTGGATGGCTTTGTTTGCTTCCATGGCGTTCCCCGCCCCGAAGGTGATCGTGTCGCGATGGTTCATGTAGTCGGCGCAGCCGGAAGCGAGGCCGGTGGCGGCAAGGATGAGAAGGACGCGCTTAGCGTTTTGTAAAAACAACTTGGCCTCCCTGGTTCAGGTCGAGACGATGGCCGTAAGGCCCGGTCACACCTACGCCATTGCGAAAGCGTCGGAGCATGTCCTTGTCGACTTCCAAGACGCCGAGTGCGAAAAGCTCGACGTCGTTAGACGAACGCGTCTGATCGAGCGGACTGTAGAGGTCCTCACCCGGGCGGGCCGGTCGCACAATGTGCGGGGTGACGACGATAACGAGGTCGGATTCCTTCTTCTGGAAACTCGTCGAACGGAACAGTGCGCCGAGGATCGGTATCTTCCCGAGGCCCGGCAACTGCTGGATGTCCTTGGCATTGATCGACTGCAGCAGGCCCGCCATGGCAAAGCTCTGGCCGTCGCGAAGCGCTACCGTGGTGCTGGCAGCGCGCGAGATGAATCCCGGATTGCCGTTGACGTTGATCGATGGATCAAGCTCGGAAACCTCAGGCTCGATCTCCAAATTGATGACGCCGTCGTCAAGAACCACCGGCTTGAAGGTCAGCCGCACACCGAAGGGGCGATAGTCCGTCTCGGTGGCCACCGTCGTGCCGTTGTTCGTCGTCTTTAGGATCGGCACTTCACCGCCGGCATGGAAGCTGGCGGTCGAGCCGCTCATTGCGATGAGGTTCGGCTGAGCCAGGCGACGCACCAATCCCTTCTGCTCGAGCGCGTTGATGACCACGTCGATGCGGCCGCCCGAGATTTCCAGCACTTTGGCGATCAACTGGCCGAAGGGCAGCATACCCGTTGCCGCACCCTTGGGGTCAACGAGGGTACGGGCCAGGCTACCGTCATCGTTCACGCCGATACCCTGGCTGGTCGTTGCCTTGCCGATGCCGTTGTTGCCGCGCCCGGACCACCCGATCCCGAGGTCACGACCCGTCTGGCGTGAGGCTTCAATGATACGGACCTCCAGCATCACCTGCTGGCTGTCACTGACGCGCAACTGATTGAGCACCGGCTGGTCGGAATAGGACTGGGCGATTTCCATCACCCGCTGCAATTCGATGCCGTCACGGACCATGCCTGTCAGGCGAATGCGGTCGTTGGAGTTGACCACCCTGACCTGGGCCGAAGGCGCGGCAGAGCGAATGGCGGCGGCGACTTCGCTGAAATCGCTGGCGACGCGGATGTCGATGACGCCGAGAAGCGACTTGTCGTCGCCATAGACCGAGATATTGGTGGCGCCGGTCTTCTTGCCGCGGATGAACAGCGACCGGTCGGAAAGCGGCACCACGTCGATCATATCGGCGCTGCCGATGACGAGATCGCCGAAGGGCTGGCCGGTATTGAGCGTCAGCGTCTCATTCGGAGGTAACGTCACATGCTGGACCGATTTGCCCAGCGTGACAAACTTTTCCTGTGCGCTGGCGCAGCGGACAAATCCGGGCACTAAACACACACAGGCCGAAAACACTGCCGCCAGTGCCGCAAGGCTTTTCGTCCTTGCGATTCTTCTCTTGCCGTTCGCCATGCCTGCTTTAGCCCCCTCATTCGGCTAACCGCACCTGCGGCATGCCGCCTAAATATCACTGGACCAGGCCGACTCTGTGCTCCTCGCGCTTCGTCGTGTTCCAGACCCCCACTGTCACCCACTTCGGCTCGACCGCCAACACCGGCTCGACCTTTTGCTCCACAATCTGCACTTGTTTTTCAGGTTCTGGCAACTTGATATTTTCCAAATCCTTACCTAGCTCCGTCGCCATCGGCCCGCCACCGAGGTCGGCAACGGTGATCGGCCGGGTTTGTTCGATAGAGGAAGAGGCAACATTGCGAAGCGCCAGCGAGAGCGTGCCGATACTGGAGCCGAGGGTAAGACGCTGCGCCTCATCGGTCGTGACCTCGAAGGTGACGGTTTTGACGACGGATGGCTCGTCCTTGCGCTCGTCGGCCGTCTGGTCCACCGCTAGCACCTTGACGCCTTGCAGCAGCACGTCAACGAAGGTCTGATCGTTGCCTGCCGGCCCGCGCACGACCCGGGTCAGAAGCACGTCGACGCGATCGGAGGGCCTTACGAAGCCGGCCACGCCGAGCACGTCGTTGACGCGGATGGAAACCGCTTTCATGCCCTGGTCGAGCACCGCCGACAGTGTGGCGCGTTCGCCGGTACCCGTGATTTTCGAGGATAGCACCGGCTCGCCAGGGTCAATCGCCGCCATGGCATAATGCGGCTGGGCATCGTTGCCAACGACCGCCTCGATGCTGACGAACGAGCCTGTAGGTGTTTCGTTTGAGGGCCACGGAATGGCCTTGAGATTTTCGGACCGGATTCGGTCGCCGAAGCGCATTGCCTTGGCGGCGACGACAAGTGTCCTTTCCTCGGCCGTCGTGCCGTTCATCGCCAGCAGCCGGGCCTTCTGATCAGAGAGATACTCGCGCATGCCGAAAACTGCGACTGCCGCCAGCACAAATGCAATAACCAAACTAAAAATGGTTGAAGAACGCATCGCGGTTACTCGCTACACTGGACGGAATACATCCATCCATTGATGCTAATTTAGGAGAGAGGGGTTAACAAAAACCCCTCGCTTCTTCGAACGCCAATCAGGCAGCCGGGACGGTCAGATTGGTGGTGAACCACCCGGCCCATCCCGTCCAAACGGCAGCCAGATTGGTGCCGGCCAACGTCACCGCCGTGATCACGCCGCCAACCAGCAGGGCAAGCAGAATGAGGTATTCAGTGAGTGCGACGCCATCTTCTTCCCGCGCGAAAGCGCGTACGCTATTTACAAATGCTTTCATCGAGAATTTCCTCCAGATAAGTTGTGCGCCGTAATCCCCCGGCTGCCTTGTCGTCGAGACCGCCCCTGCGACTGGGAATATTAATAATCTGTTAATTCTAATTTAGTCAATCGTTTTATACTTTGACGAAATTGGAACTATACTTATAGTTAAGACTAAAAAGTAATAGCTGGTCGTAAAACGAGAGTAATTTTCCAGCATGCAGTGAAACACAAACTCACGTTGTAGATTATCATAGCCCAAAAGGTTAAGTACTATGCTGCAGGCATCCGACTTTATTATTTCGCTCTCAGTATTTATTTTTCTCTACGCCGCCTGGACCGATTTCCGCACATGGAAGATCCCCAACACGCTCGTGCTTGCACTCGTGACACTTTATGCGCTGCGCGCGGTGGCCGTGATGCTTGGCTCCGAGGATGTCGGCGCTACGCTGTTTGCGTCGAGCGGAATCGGCGGCGATGTAGGGGCCGGTCTGCTGATGTTTATGCTTGGGGTGGTGCTCTGGGCGTTCCGGCTGTTTGGAGCAGGAGACGCCAAGCTTTTCATGCCGATCGGCCTTTTTGTCGGATGGCACGGAATGCTGCCGTTTTCGCTTTTGCTCCTCGTCCTCGGCATCGTGACGCTCCTGATCCTGCGGCTGCCTGTGCCGCTGCGCGTCGCACATCTCGCCTTTTTCATGCGCATCGAGGAAATCCGGGCAAGTCGGAAGGTGCCTTACGGCGTCGTCATGGTTTTCGCCATGCTCCTCACCTTGGCTTTGCCGCCCATCCGAGAGCAACTGCAGCTGCGGTGACCTGGCATCGACATAGCTTCCTCGCAAGCGGAGATGGTGGCCGGGATCACATCGCCGGCAAGAAGCGTGCCTGGGACAAGCGATGCGTTCCCGCCATCTGCTTTACCGATCCGGAGATTGTCAGCGCCGGCCTCTCGCCGGCGGAGGCGCAGGCGCAGGGCTATCAAATCCGCACCGGCCAGTTTCCGTTCAGCGCCAACGGACGGGCGATGACCATGCTGTCGGAGGAGGGCTTCGTGCGCGTCGTCGCCCGCGCCGACACCAATCTCGTTCTCGGCCTGCAGGCGGTGGGAGCAGGGGTCTCCGAACTCTCGGCGGCCTTTGCGCTGGCGATCGAAATGGGTGCGCGCCTGGAAGATATTGCCGGCACCATCCACGCCCATCCGACCCGCAGTGAAGCAGTCATGGAGGCGGCGCTGAAAGCTTTGG
>NZ_JABDWC010000001.1:0-92395 GCF_019685155.1 Rhizobium sp. NZLR1b | reverse complement strand
GTCGTCGCCCGCGCCGACACCAATCTCGTTCTCGGCCTGCAGGCGGTGGGAGCAGGGGTCTCCGAACTCTCGGCGGCCTTTGCGCTGGCGATCGAAATGGGTGCGCGCCTGGAAGATATTGCCGGCACCATCCACGCCCATCCGACCCGCAGTGAAGCAGTCATGGAGGCGGCGCTGAAAGCTTTGGAAGCGCTTTGCATATTTGACGAGGAGCAGGCGATGATGAGTGGTTATTGCCAAGCGAACGCCTGTTGGTGCGGATCGCGCGAAGCCGCCTCTCTGTTCATGGTCAGACCAGAACTGTGAAGTTGTCAAACGCGAGCTGCGGAAAGCCTGTAGGCTCTACGTCAGGATGAATATCAAAGCGGACGAAGTCGACTGCTCCGAGGGCTTCCAATGAGATATGCTGGCCGTCGGCAATCGTGTCTCCATAAACCGTAACGGCCATCTCGCTCACCTTGTTGCCACCGATATAGCCCTCAAAGGTTACAAGGGCGTCGACCCCTTCGTAACCAGGGTCGAAATTGGTCGCGACGTCGACGCCCTCTATCGTGAAGAGCTTGCCGTCAGCGTGATTGAAAAAGGGATTGTAGGGATTGCTGACGACGTACTCGTTGCCGTTCGCTTCGGCGACCGCCCAGAGATTGCCGTCAAGTTTGTCGCCAAACTTGAAGCCTGCATAGCCCGAGGCGATATCGGACTGCCCGGGATATTCCCTGGGGGCGTTTTCAAAATCGATAGAATACATCCCCTGCGGCGGGACGTTGACGGCGATGTGGAGGTTGCTGACGTCAGTACCGCCTTTTCCATCGGAGGTCTTGAATGAAAAATTCTCCGAAAATACGCCACCAGGCTCGAGGCTTGCCGGGTCGTTGACGTTGTAAGCGTAGCTGCCGTTGCTCCAAATCGTCAGCGTTCCGTGCTCGCCCGCTACCGTAAGATATCCCGGCTCACCGGCTTTGCTGGGGATTCTCATGCCGTTGACGAACTGAACTTGAAGCAGATCGCCATCTGCGTCCGAAGCGCTTTCGAGCAGGTTGCCTTCGACGGCTTCCGTTGGGGAGTAGTCGTGGATGGACACGCTGGGCACGGTTGGTTTGTGATTTGCCATGGCTCGCCTCCCTGAAGATGAGCGTGGAAAGGATGTCGGGCAGCGACCCGAACGCCCCAAATAAACTTTCTACTCCACTTTGAGTCAAGCAACAAACTACACGCTGCAAGGGAATTGGTGCGCGGACCGTCGCTGCGACTGCAAACTTGCAGCGATTAAGAAGGGACGCGCAACCGGAGGGAGGGAACCTTTGTCAAAGCCGATTAGCGGCGCGACACCGCCAATTGACCAGCACGTCGAGAGGCGAGACTGTCGCATCTCTAGCTGGCCCAACTGTCGCACTTTAAACTCGAACCCACCTTCCTACAAAGAAAGTGGCGTAATCTGTATTATGGAACAACAATATGCCGTTTGATTACAATGGTATGCCATTGTCATCCATCTCAACGTCCCACTCTTTTAAAGTTGCCGTTCTGCATGCCGATCGCTCTCAACTTCGCAACGAACGGCGATTGGCGGCTTCTATTGATCAACCCAGCCCGGGATAGTCGCGCAAGTTTTCGATCTCCGAGTCACCTGTGAGTGATGGCAGCCTTCCGAACATGATTTCTCATCATCGACCGCAATTCGGCGAATGTCTGCAGTCCACAGTGCTGAGCCAAGCGCAAAACGGTTGTCTGAGATACCTTGCAACTTCGCGCGATCGCTGCCGCGCTTTCGAAAGCGACCATCTCCGGTCGTTCAATGATTTGTCTGGCAACCTGCTCAAGTCGATCGGGAAAGACAATCTGACGCCTCGCGATCAGCGATTTCAACTCCTCCAATGTCTGAGGAGGACCAACGTTAGCCTGCTTCATTGGCTTCTGCCTCCTGAAGGTCGCTATCTAGGATCTGCCGGTCATGCGTAGCATCCGACGATCTGCAAAGGTTAGCCGGTGCGTCGGGTGCGAACCGATAACGCGTGAAGCACTATTGGTTCGCACCCGTTCCCTTCCATCAATCGACCGTCACCGGTTTGCCGGTCTGCCAGCTTTTGGTTGCGGCTTCCGCGAGTTTCTGAGCTTGCAATCCGTCAAACCCGCTCGGCCGCGGCGACCGATGGCCATTGTCGATTGCGTCGATGAAGGCATTGATCTCGTTGGCGTAGGCCTGCGCGTAGCGCTCAAGGAAGAAATATTGGACGGGATCGCCGCTGACACCGCTTGCGTTGGAAAGCTCCACACTGGTTGCCTGGATATTCCGCGCCGCAAGCATGCCGGCAGCGCCATGGACTTCGATGCGTTGATCGTAGCCATAGGTTGCCCGGCGCGAATTGGTGATGACAGCGATACGACCCGACGCCGTCTGCATCTGCACGGCGGCAGTATCCACATCACCTTCGGCCCCGATCGCCTTGTCGACGAGAGACGATCCAAGCGCGTTTACCACGACGAATTCCTCGCCCATGAGGAAGCGGGCCATATCGAAGTCGTGGATCATCATGTCGCGGAACAAGCCGCCGGAGGATTTGACGTATTCGGCTGGCGGCGGGGCGGGATCACGGCTGGTGATGGTGACGATTTCGATGTCGCCGACATCGCCGCGACGCAGCCGCGCCTCCACACTGGCAAAATTGGGATCGAAGCGGCGATTGAAGCCGATCATCAGCGTGGAATTGTTCTTCTCGACAACGTCGAGGCAGGCATTGATGCGTTCGACCGACAAGGATACCGGCTTTTCGCAGAGGATCGCCTTGCCGGCCTTCGAGGCCGCCTCGATGAGATCGGCATGACTGGGCGTCGGCGTTGCTATGAGGATCGCATCCACCGCTGGAGACTTGATGATATCCTCCGCGTCAGCGACCTCGGCGCCCGTCTGGGCAGCAAGCGCCTCTGCCGTGGCCCTGAAAGCATCGGCCACATAAACGAGCTTTGCCTTCGGGTTCGCCGCGATGGTGGCGGCATGTACCTTGCCTATCCGGCCGGCGCCGATCACTCCAAACCTGATCATCGATATTTCTCCGTTATCTGTAAGCGTTAACTGTCGGATCGTTCAAACCGTGAAGGCATCGCGGAAGCGGTCGAGCGCCGCCTCATCGTCGCCGGACGCCCAGGCCTCCATACCGATGGCGCCGCGATAGCCCATGTCCTTGAGCGTGCGTGCGATCATCTTATAATTGACCTCGCCAGTCCCTGGCTCGCAGCGGCCGGGCACATCGGCCACCTGGATTTCGCCGATCCAAGGCAGGCATTTGCGGCAAAGCTCGATCAGGTTTCCCTCGCCAATCTGGGCATGGTAGAGATCGAGATTAAGGCGGAGCCGCGGATGATTGACGCTCGAGACAAGCGCCAGCGTGTCTTCGGCGCGCCCGAATGGCACGCCCGGATGATCGACCGGCAGGTTGAGGTTCTCGAGCGTGAAGGTGACGCCTTCTTCTTCGGCCATGTCGACGACACGGCAGAGGGTGTCGCGCGCCTTCAACCACATGGCGCCGGTCACGACTTCGACCGGCTGGACCGGCAGGCCTCCATCTCCCAGGCCTGTGCCGTGCAGATTGAGCCTTTGCACGCCGAGCCGCTTACCGATCTGCGCCGTTTCGCGTGCCGTCTTGAGAAGTTCGGCGGCACCTTCGTCGTCGGTCAGACGGCCGGAGAGATAGCCGTTCATAATTGTGAAAGTCGCGCCGGTTGCTTCCAACTTGCTCAGATCGTGATCCGGCCAATTCCATAGACCAACGCCAAAGCCCATTTCCTTAAGGCGGGAGGCCCGCCACTCGATCGCCTTGTCGCGCCAGAGCATTTCCGCGCAGGCGGCGAGTGTAAACGTTGGCAAGTCATCTCGTGATCGATCGTTCATGATCGTGTTCCATCGTTATTGCGTGAATGAGAGGCGATTGCTTTTTTGCAACGGTCGAACCGCTTGTGGTGTGACCGCGGTCTAGATCGTACCGCCGAGTTCCTCGGACAACTGCTGCAGCTCCTTGCCACCGGCCATCAGGTTCTGGAGTTCGTCCATGGCGATGTCCGCCTTTGCGTATGTGCCAAGCGTTTGACCGCGGTTGAGGATGGTGAAACGGTCGGCCACCGCATAGGCGTGGCGGACATTGTGGGTAATGAAGATAACGCCCAATCCTTTCTGCCGGACCTGATGGATGTATTTCAACACCATTGAGGTCTGAGCCACACCGAGCGCCGAGGTCGGTTCGTCCAGGATGAGGATCTTGGCGCCGAAATAGACGGCTCGTGCGATGGCCACGCACTGGCGTTCACCGCCGGAAAGCGTGCCGACGGCCTGGTTGGGATCGCGGATATCGATGCCGATCTTGCGCATTTCCTCGCGCGTGACATCATTGCAGTGATCGAAGTCGATGTGGCGGAATGGGAAGACGCCTCTACGAGGTTCCCGCCCCATGAAGAAATTGCGGGTGATCGACATCAGGGGGATCATCGCAAGATCCTGGTAGACGGTCGCGATCCCGGCATCGAGTGCATCCCTGGGGCTTCTGAAATCGACCGGCTTTCCCTCCACCCGGAACTCGCCGCCACTCGGGCGGACAACGCCGGATAGCGTCTTGATCAGCGTGGATTTGCCCGCGCCATTGTCTCCCAGAAGACAAAGCACCTCCCCGGCTGAGACCTGCATTGACACGCCGTTCAATGCGATCACCGAACCGTAGTGCTTGACGATATCGGCCACTTCGATGACCGGAGTTCGGATGTTGACGTCAACCATGATCAGCGCTCCCCAGTAACCTTGCGGCGAATGAAATTGTTGAAGAGCACGGCCAGCAACAGCATTGAGCCCAGGAACACCTGAAACCAGTCGGAGTCGAACTTGGTATAGGTCAGACCGATCGAAACCGAGCCGAAGATAATCGCACCGAAGAAGGCGCCGATCGCCGAGCCGTAGCCGCCGGTGAGCAAACACCCGCCGATAACGGCTGCGATGATGGCTTCGAATTCCTTCTGAAATCCGCGCCTGGCGTCGGTGGAACCAGCATCGAGTACGGTGATGATCGCAACGAGTGCCGCCGCACATGCCGTCAGCG
The DNA here is from genome assembly GCF_019685155.1 of Rhizobium sp. NZLR1b. Taxonomy (NCBI): domain Bacteria; kingdom Pseudomonadati; phylum Pseudomonadota; class Alphaproteobacteria; order Hyphomicrobiales; family Rhizobiaceae; genus Rhizobium; species Rhizobium sp. NZLR1b. The sequence goes on along the minus strand of NZ_JABDWC010000001.1, from coordinate 87,317 downwards.
CAAAGAGGCCGGTTTTAACCCTGTGGACCGGGACACCCGAGTTCCTCGCCGCATTGGGATCGCCGCCGGCCGCAAAGACCCAGTTGCCGGTGCGCGTACGCAATAAGACCCAGGTCGCCAGCAGGGCAAGGGCTGCGAACCACAAGACGGAAACCGGAACGCCCGTGACCTTCGGCACGCCATTGGGGAACTTGTCGATCAGATCATGATCCGCGAGCCATAGGAAGGCGCCCTTCAGGGCTTCGCCGGAGAAAATTCCAAGCAGCGGGCTGTCTTTGACATGGTCGCTGATGCCGCGGAGCTGTGTCGAGCCACCGGTTGCCCATTTCAGGCCGACGAGCGTCAGACCGCGGAGAATAAAGAGGAACGCCAGCGTCACGATAAAGGATGGCAGACGCGTATGGATCACGATCTGTCCGTTGATCGCGCCCATGAAGGCGGCGAAAAGCATCGTCATCACGATGGCGACCGACAATGGCTGACCGAAGTTGGTCAGGATGACACCAAAGACCAGTCCAGCGAACGCGACCATAGAACCGATCGAGAGATCGAACTCGCCGCCGATCATTAGAAGTGCGGCCGCGATGGCGAGGATCCCCAATTGGGAAGCCGGCGCCATGATCGTCATTACGCCCGAAAGCGAAAACATTGTGGGGTCTGCGGTGAGAAAGAAAAATACGATGACGAGCACCAGGCCGGCCACGGCTCCAAGCTCGGGCCGACGCATCAGTTGCGTCAGAAAGCCCACCTGCTTGATACGCTCATCGGCTTTCGGCGCGACCGCCGCTTTCTGCTCAAGCGAAGCCATGATTCCTCCCTGTGAATGTAATTTAGCGCTTCATCTGCGCTGCCTCGCAGCGCGTTCCATCAAACCAAAGCCCCTCCCCGATAACGGGGAGGAACTTCGGGGAGGATGCCTTTCGGCAATCTCGGTCAGCGGATCCCCTTAGCGGAAAGATCGACTACCTGAGCGGCCTTTTCTTTGGTGATCAGGTTCGGACCGGAGGGGACGTTGCCACCTGGGATGAGCCCGTATTTGGCGTAATTGGCCAGAAACACGACAGGCATATAACCCTGAAGGAATTGCTGCTGATCGATCGCGAAAGCGGCCTTGCCGTCTGCCACCGCCTTCAGAAAATCAGCCGAAAGGTCGAAGGTTGCCACCTTGATCTTGCCGGTCATGCCGACATCTTCGACGGCTGCCAAGGCCGGCTCACCAGCTGTGCTGGCGCCGAGCGCCATAACGGTATCGACGGTCGAGTTGGAACTCAGCGCTGCCTTGACCTTCGCCCGAACATCGGCCGGATCGTTGCTGACAGGAAGCACCGTGACTTTGCCGCCGAAACCATCGGCAAAGCCCTTGCAACGCAGATCGAGCGAAACATTGCCGACTTCCTGGTTCACGCACAGGCCTTCCTTGCCGCCGAGATCGTGGAGCTTTGCGCCGGCGGCTTTGCCGGCGGTATATTCGTCCTGACCGACATGCAGAAGCGCGCCCAACTCTTTCGAAACATCGGAGCCGGAATTGATTGAGATGACCGGGATCCCGGCAGCGACGGCTTTCTTAATGGAAGGACCGAGCGCCGAGGCGTCTGGAATGGAGACGATCAGCCCATCGGGTTTCTGATTGACGGCAGCATCGATAAGCTGCGCCATCGACACCATGTCGAAAGTTTCCGGAGCACGATATTCGACACTGGCACCCATGTCCTTGGCCGCTGCGCTCACGCCGTTCTTGACGACGGACCAGAATGGATCGTTGGCCTGACCGTGAGTGACGGCAACGATGCGAATGTCGGCGGCAGTGGCAAGTGCCGAAGACCCGATGATCGCGGCCGCAAAGGCGGCGCCTGCGAAAAGTGATTTCAGACCAAATTTCATTTTACCCTCCCAAAACGATCCACCGGGTGGATCTTCCCAATGCTACCGGTTGCAACTCCATTTGCACCCGGTAGCAAGCTCGGCAAAATTACTTTATCCTCGACAAAAATCAAGCATCCATTCCATTTTTATTTTTTTGTGGAATATTCATTCCAATCAAGGAGGCGGCAAATGCGCAAGCGGGCGACAGCAAGAGAGGTGGCGGAAGCCGCTGGCGTATCGAAATGGACGGTCATCCGCGCCTTCACTCCCGGTGCGTCGATTACAGATGCCAGCCGACAGAAAGTGCTTCAGGCGGCAGAGGCTCTGAATTACTCACCCAACCTGCTTGCCCGCAGCCTTGCGACGAACATTACGCACCAGGTCGCCGTCTTCGTCGACGACTTCGCCAACCCACATAAGCTCCCCGTTCTGGAGATGCTGACCGAGCGTTTGCAGGCGGAGGGTCTGCTGACCGTCCTGATCAATATCAATCGCCATTTCGATCACATTCATGCGTTGATCAACGCCGATCAGCGCCAGTTCGACGCCGTCATTCTGTTCGGAACCGCCTTTCGTGAGGAAACGCTGGGTAGTCAACGGCTTGGCCCCGGTTTTCCGCCGATGTTCGTCCTTGCGCGAGATAGCCAAATCCCCGGCGTTCCCGCCGTCGCCTGCAATGCCGAACTCGCTCTCGGCGAAATTGTGAATTACCTGTTCGAGAGGGGGTATCGCCGTCCGGGCTTCATGACGGGAGGACAGACCCTGTCGACCGCGCTCGGCCGACGACATCACTATTTGAAATTCTGGCAGCGGAAAGGTGTCGAAGGCGTCGTTGAGCTGACTGCAGAGCGCTACAGCGCCGAGGCCGGTGCTGAGGTGGCGCGCGCCTATCTGAACGCCACCTCCCCCTCCTCGCGCATCGATGTGCTGATGTGCGAGAACGACATTCTGGCGCTCGGAGCAATGGATGTGGTCCGCAGCGAATTCGGGCTTCGCGTTCCACATGATCTGGCGATCGTCGGCTTCGACAATATCGAGCTCGGCGCCGCTCCCGCTTATCAACTGACGTCTTACGAGCAGCCTGCCGATGAGATGATTGACACCATGGTCGCAATGATCACGGGCAAGCGCGAAGCCGAAACGATTATTCTGCCTGGGCGTCTTGTGCCGAGATCATCGGCGTGAATTGCCCGCTAGCCCGCGAGCCTTTTTAACGGCATTCGGCGATGGCGCGATCGCGAATGAACATGCTCAGGCCGATGCCGAATATCTTTCGCGGTTGGGCCTCAGGAGATCGAGCAGCGCATCTCTCTGCGGATCACGGGCTGCCTTCATCCAGGCCACCGCCAGCGGCAGTTTCGGCGTCGGTCGCCCGGCTTCCTCTTGCACGGCAGAGGCAAGAGAGGATGTCCATCGTGGGACGACGGCGAGGCCGAGGCCGGCCGCAACCATGCTGACGATGGTTTGCTTTTCATCGGCGACCTGGGTGATATCACGGTGCAGGCCGGCTGCCGCAAACAGGAGCGCGCAGGCCTCAGCGGATAAGACCTGCGGAAGATGTTACGGGAGAAAATCGATGCGTGAATACTCAATCGCAGCCATCCCCGCCGACGGGATCGGACCTGAGGTCATTGCTGCCGGGTGCACGGTGCTTGCAAGTCTGGAAAAACGTCTCGGCGACGTGAGGTTCGCCATCGAAAATTTCGACTGGGGTTCCAACTACTACAAGAAGCACGGCGTGATGATGCCGTCCGACGGACTTGAGCGGCTGAAAAAATTCGACGCGATCTATTTCGGTGCCGTCGGCGCGCCGGATGTTCCCGACCACATCACCCTCTGGGGGCTCAGACTGCCGATCTGCCAAGGCTTCGACCAATATGCCAATGTCCGGCCGACCAGGATCCTTCCGGGCATTACCCCTCCGCTGCGCAACTGCGGTGTGGGCGATCTTGACTGGGTGATTGTCCGCGAGAATTCCGAAGGCGAATACTCCGGCCATGGCGGCCGCGCCCATCGCGGCCTGCCCGAGGAAGTCGGGACCGAGGTCGCCATCTTCACGCGCGTCGGCGTCACCCGCATCATGCGCTACGCCTTCAAACTGGCGCAGGCGCGGCCGCGCAAGTTGCTGACGGTCGTGACCAAGTCGAATGCCCAACGCCACGGCATGGTCATGTGGGACGAGATCGCTGCTGAGGTGGCTGCAGAGTTTCCTGACGTCAGCTGGGACAAGATGCTGGTCGACGCCATGACGGTGCGGATGACGCTGAAGCCGCAGAGCCTCGACACGATCGTCGCGACCAACCTGCATGCCGACATCCTCTCCGACCTCGCCGGTGCGCTGGCCGGCAGCATCGGTGTCGCCCCCACTGCGAATATCGATCCGCAGCGGCGTTTTCCCTCGATGTTCGAACCGATCCATGGCTCGGCCTTCGACATCACCGGCAAGGGCATCGCCAACCCTATCGCGAGCTTCTGGACCGCCGCGCAGATGCTCGACCATCTCGGCGAGCAGGAGGCCGCGGCTCGTCTCATGCGCGCCGTCGAAGCGGTCACCGGCGCGGGCATCCTCACCCCCGACCTCGGCGGCACCGCCACGACCAAAGAGGTCACGGAGGCCGTCTGCGACGCGATCCATTCCTCCAATATCTAGAACACGGCCGCGGGGTGTCACACATCGTTGCGTCTCCGGTCAGGGGCAGCATAAAATGCTGTCTTAGGCCAAGCCGCATCCCGTTCGTCCCTCCCCGAGCCCCCGAAACGCGATCGACTCGAACCTCCAATGTGTTAGTGTTGGGAAAGTGGCGGCACAATATGCTGCGGCGTTAGCAGGTTCGACAGGCGGAGTGGAGCGATGAAACTCGACCGGATCGATATAAAAATTCTGCATGAATTGCAGAAGAATGGCCGCGTCACCAATGTCGAGCTCGCCGAGCTCGTCAACCTGTCGCCGAGCCCCTGCCTGATGCGGGTGAAGAAGCTGCAGTCGGAAGGATATATCGAGGGCTACTCCGCACAGATCAATGTCGCCAAGCTCGGACAGACGTTGACCGTTTTCACCGAGATCACCCTGAAGAACCACCGGCAGATCGATTTCGCCCGGTTTTTGACGACGGTCGAGAAGATCGACCAGGTGATCGAATGTCATCTGGTCTCCGGCGGCTACGATTATCTGTTGAAATTCGTGACGGCCGGGATCGGCGAGTACCAGACGATCATGGAGCGGCTCTCCGACATGGAGATCGGCATCGACAAGTATTTCAGCTTCGTCGTTCTGAAATCGCCGATCGTCAAGGCGCACATGCCATTGACGAGCCTATTTCCGCTCTAGAGCCTTTCCTGGTCAGCTTGAAGCATTCTGCCGGAGCAGGTTTTCGACAGGGCAGAGGCGATTGGCGACGGGCATACCCTTTGGTACGTCCGAGCCGATCGCCTCTGATCCTGGCGGAAAGATGCCCGGCCCTTCGGGTTGGCTGAAACGGGCCGCCTGCTCGACCGGCCGGCTTGGCCGTAGAGCTGAGCTACGACGCGCGCCGGCCGGTCGAGCATCCGACTCCGTTTGAGCCAACAGAATGATTCAATCTGACCAGGAAAGGCTCTAGTTTGGTGGTCGACCCCGTCAAGGGTGCGCGGCCGCGGGGGTGACAAGGGCCGGATGCTCACATGGCATCGGCCTTTGCCATATGTTTCGTTTTATCGCAGGGATCACGGAAACGGCTGCCTGCCCGCTCAGCCCTTCAGGGCCGCGCGTACATCGGGGTCAGCAAGGGTGTCGTCCAAGGTTTTGCGCGTGCGCTCGATGATCGCGTCGATGTCGGCGTCGGTGCAACAGAGCGGCGGCGCATAACCGAGGACGCCGTTGCCAAAGGCACGGATGACCAGGCCGTTTTCCCAGGCGCGGTCGAAGATCCGGCGCGCCGGATCGGCGGCTGCCGGCAACGGCGTCTTCTTCTCCTTGTCGATCACCAGTTCGATGGCGGCGAGCATGCCGCGGCCGCGCACATCGCCGACGAGCGGATGGTCCTTGAGGCCTTCAAGCCCCTGCATCAGCCTTGCGCCGGCCTTCCGGCCGTTCGCCAGGAGACCGGTTTCATAAAGGTTCAGCACTTCGAGGCCGACGGCGGCGCTGACGGGGTGGGCCGAATAGGTATAGCCGTGACCGACGGCCGCGCCACCAGCGCCATCCGCAATGGTTTGGTAGACGTGGTCGGCCATGAAGACCGCCCCCATCGGCACATAGCCGGAGGTCAGACCCTTTGCCGTGGTGATGAAGTCCGGAACGATCTCGTCCTCCTCGCATGCAAAGAGTGGGCCGGTGCGGCCGAAAGCGGTGATCACTTCGTCGGCGACAAAGAGGATGCCGAGCTCGCTGCAAAGCGCGCGCATCGCCTTCATCCAGCCCTTCGGTGGCACCAGCACGCCGCCCGAACCCTGGATGGGTTCGGCATAAAAGGCGGCGACGCGTTCGGGACCGATCTCTTCGACCTTGCGACGCAGGGCTGCGAGGGAGGAGTTGATGATCGCCTGCGGGTCCTGGCCGACGGGGTTGCGATAGGCGTAGTGGGAGGGAATTTTATGCTGCCAGTCGAAGGGAATGCCGAAGCCGGCGTGGAACAGTGGAAGTGCCGTCAGCCCTGCCCCGACAGTCGAAGAACCGTGATAACCTTGCTCAAGGGAGATGAACTGGTCGCGCTGCGGCTGCCCGCGGGCGATCCAGTAATAGCGGATGAAACGGATCGTGCTGTCGACGGCATCGGATCCGCCCAGGGTGAAGTAGACATGGTTGAGGTCGCCTGGAGCCCGTTCGGCCAATGCCGCGGCAAGCCGGATCGCCGGTTCCGAGCCGAGACCGAAATAGGTTGTCGCATAGGGCAGGTCGCGCATCTGCCGCGTTGCTGCCTCGACGATCGATTCATGGCCGTAACCGGCATTGACGCACCACAGGCCGGCAAAGCCGTCGACCAGCTGCTTGCCGGAAGCATCGGTCACCGTCGCGCCTTTGGCGGAAGCGAGCACACGCACGCCGAGCTTTTCATGATTGCGGTAGGAGGCGACCGGATGCACGAGATGGGCGCGGTCGAGTTCGGCAAGGGAATTGCTGTACATCATACTCTCCGGATCAGCCGAGCGCCTGGTTGGCGAGGGCGAAGATGGTGGCGACGGAATCGGCGTCTGGAATCGATGGCTTCATCATGGCGATGCCGCCACCGACATGGGCGAAGCCCTGTTCGACCAGCCAGTCGGACAGGCCGGCGGCGGCGGTGGTATCGACCCTGAGAAACACGCCGGGCCGCCGGGCGATGAAATGAGCGACGAGCGCTTTGGCGTCCTCCAGGTTCCCGGCAACGACGGGGCCGATGACCTCGCCCCGGCCGAAGGTGCGGATGACCGCAAAACCGGTGACGCCTCCGCTACGGCGGATGACGGCAAATTCCCCGACCTTGGCGAGATATGCGATCAGATCGGCGCGATCGGCGCCGAAGGCCTGTCGATCGAGTTCGGTGATCACGGGAGAATCGGCAATGGCGGCGGCTGACGTCGCCATCGGCGCGGCGAGTTCTGCTGCGATGCCTTGGTGCTGCAGAATGCGGCCGGTCTGGCGGAAGCCGAGCTTCTCATAGAGCGGAAGGCCGTCGGCGGTCGCAACAAGCCGGAGCGGGCGTTTGCCGGCAAGCTCTATTGCGGCATCCATCAGCCTGCGGCCAAGCCCGCGGCCGCGCATGGCTTCATCGACGATGACCATGTTGATCGTGGCGCACTCTTGCTTGTAGGGGGTCATGAGCACGGTGCCGACCACCCGGTCGTTCTCGATCGCCACAACGCCTTCGCTCAAGGCAAGCGCCATCTGCCAATCCTCAGGGCGATGGGGCCAGCCTGCCTGCCGCGACAGGTTGAGAGCGGCACCCAGGTGTTCGGTGCCGAAAGCGGCGAAATCGATCTGGCTTGTCTGCATGACACTTCCTTCATTTCCTGGGTGGAAGTGTGAAGGAGTGCGGGTTGGCTAATCGTCTGAAGGCTACGCTCTGAGCGGTATCTTATCGTTTTCCCTTTGTCGCCCGCCGCATCTTATGCTGGCATGTAGGCTCCACGGGGCGGATCTCGCGCAAAATTCGCTGCACTCGCCGCAACGAGCCGGTGAAACAGTGGGATATAGCATGGGTGACGTAGTCAATCGTCCGCCGCCCTTCCGCGCCCGCCAGCCGGCGGGGGTCCGCAACCATCTGCCAAAGCCACCTTTCGATACGAAATAATCTGCTTCGTTAGCCGCCACATTCAGGCGAGCCGAGGGGCGGGCCGCGTCTATCATGGGTTCAAATGCCCCGGTCCACTCTCCAAAGGATATGCCCATGACCCTGTCGCGTCCGAAATACATCACCTTCGACTGCTACGGTACGCTGACCAACTTCCAGATGGCGGAAGCGGCACACGACCTTTACCGCGACCAGCTCGATGAACCCCGCATGGCCGAGTTCATCCGGAATTTCGCCGCCTATCGCCTCGACGAGGTCCTGGGCGACTGGAAACCCTATGCCGAGGTCGTTCACAATTCGATCGAGCGCAGTTGCAAGCGCAACGGCGTCAAGTTCAACGACGAAGATGCCCGCACGGTCTATGAGCGGGTGCCGACTTGGGGGCCGCATGCGGATGTGCCGGCGGGTCTTGCGAAGGTTGCCAAGGAGATCCCGCTGGTGATCCTGTCGAACGCGATGAATTCGCAGATCATGTCGAACGTCGAAAAGCTCGGTGCGCCCTTCCATGCGGTCTACACGGCCGAACAGGCGCAGGCCTACAAGCCGCGCCTGCAGGCCTTTGAATACCTGTTCGACATGCTCTGCTGCGACCCCGAAGATGTCGTCCATTGCTCCTCCTCGTTCCGTTACGATCATATGTCGGCTAACGATATCGGCATCAAGAACAAGGTGTGGGTGAACCGCGGCCACGAGCCCGCCAACCCGTTCTATGGTTACGTCGAGATCGCCGACATCTCCGGCCTCCCCGGTGTTTTCGGTCTCTAAAGCCAACGAAGGAAAGCGCGGGCGGCTTTTCCGCCCGCGCTTGTTTTTAAGTATCGGCCGGGCTCGCAGGCCGCCAAGGCAATTCGTTGCGGTAACGTCATGAAGTCGTGTTGCCGGTACTGGCAAGGTCGATTGTCGACCGCCCGGCCGGTGCCTAATCCGTATCCGTTCGCCCGCCGTGAAGTAAAAATGTGGCGCTCCCGCGTGCGCCACATTGCTGCTGGTTCTCACCTCATGATCGTTTCGGGCTCAGCTCAGCCCACCAATGTGGAAGCTCTTCATTTCGAGATATTCCTCGATGCCAACCTGGGCTCCCTCCCGGCCGAGGCCAGACTGCTTGACGCCGCCGAAAGGGGCGACTTCGGTCGAGATCGCGCCGGTGTTGAGCCCGATCATGCCGAATTCGAGCGCCTCGCCGACGCGCCAGGAGCGCTTCAGGTTTTCGGTGTAGAAGTAGGCGGCAAGGCCGAAGGGTGTGCCGTTGGCGATTGTGATCGCTTCGTCTTCCGTCTCGAAGCGGAAGAGCGGTGCAACCGGGCCGAAGGTCTCTTCGCTGGCAAGCAGCATGTCGGTTGTCGCCTCCGTCAGCACCATCGGCGCGGCGTATTGCCTGCCTTCCGCCACCGTGCTGCCCCGTGCGGCGATCTTGGCGCCTTTGGCCAGAGCGTCGTCGACATGGCGGTTGATCTTCTCGATCGCCGCAGCGTTGATCATCGGGCCGATGACATTGCCCGGCTCCGTACCGGGGCCGACCTTCATGGCGTTGACGCTGGCGCCGAGTTTCTCGGCAAAGGCATCATACACGCCGGCCTGTACCAAGATGCGGTTGGCGCAGACGCAGGTCTGGCCGCCGTTGCGGAACTTGGACAGGATTGCGCCTTCGACCGCGAGATCGAGATCGGCATCATCGAAGACGATGAACGGCGCATTGCCGCCGAGTTCGAGGGAGAGCCGCTTGACGCTGTCGGCGGCGCCGCGCATCAGAAGCGAGCCGATCCGGGTCGAGCCGGTGAAGGAGATTTTCCGCACCGTCGCGTTTGCCATGAACTCGTTGCCGATCTCAGTCGGCATGCCGGTGACGATATTGATCACCCCTGCCGGAATGCCGGCGCGCTCGGCAAGGATACCCATGGCAAGCGCCGAATAGGGGGTGAATTCCGAAGGCTTGATGACAACCGTGCAGCCGGCCGCCAAGGCGGGCGCCACCTTTCGGGTGATCATCGCGATCGGAAAATTCCACGGGGTGACGATCGCGCAGACGCCGACCGCTTCCTTGAGGACGATGATGCGGCGATCCGGTGTTGGCGAGGGAATGGTGTGGCCGCCGATGCGGCGGGCTTCTTCGGCAAACCATTTGACGAAGGAGGCACCGTAACGGACCTCGGCGCGAGATTCATCGAGAGGCTTGCCCTGCTCGAGCGTGATGAGCAGCGCAAGATCCTGGAGATTTTCGATCATCAGCGCATACCAACGCTCGAGCAGAACCGCACGCTCGGCATGCGTCCTCTTCTTCCATAGGGTGAAAGCGGCCTGGGCTGCGCCGATCGCCGCGCGGGTCTCGGCGGTTCCCATATCCGGGACAGTGCCAAGGCTTGCCTGGGTGGCCGGATTGGCGACGCTCACCGTTTTGCCCGACGCTGCCCTCGACCAGATCCCGTCGATCAGGCCGGCCTGCTGAAAAAGGTCTTTGTCTTTCAACTCAAGCATATCGTTTCCTCTCGGACCATTGGTCGTCGGCTGCAAGAGCCACCGTGATGAATGAATTTCGTCCCGTGCCGCCATCGCAGCCCTCGACGTGTTCCCGGGCTGAGCTTAGCGAAACAGGGCAAGCAGCATGCATCGACTGCGGGTGCCAGAGCGGTGGAAAATAACGTTTTGCGCGAGGCGACAGTCAGATTCGGTTGTTGCCTTGACGCTTCGGCTGATGGCCTTCAAAGGTCGGGAGGACGTGCAGAAGGAGCCATCGGCCAGCGTTGACGGATGCCCTAGAAGTATCCGAGGATGGATTTGACTTCGAGGTATTCGAGCATGCCCTCAATGCCGAATTCGCGTCCATTTCCAGATTGTTTGAAGCCGCCAAAAGGCGCGTGTGGATCCCAGGCCGGATAGTTGAGATGCACTTGTCCGCAGCGGATCTGTGAGGCGACGTCCTTGACAATGTCTATATTCTTGCCCTGCACATGCGCAGCCAGGCCGTAGACGGTATGGTTGGCGATGGCGATGGCTTCGTCCACCGTGTCGTAGGGAATAAGGCAGAGGACCGGGCCGAAGATTTCCTCCTGGGCGATGCGCATGTCTGTGCGCACGTCCGAGAAAACCGTCGGTTTAACGTAGAACCCGGCATTCAGTCCGGCTGGGCGACCCTCTCCGCCGGCAACGAGCGTAGCGCCTTCCGCAATTCCGACGCCGATCATGGTCTGGATCCGATCGAACTGGGCGCGGTTGGCGATCGCACCGTGCGTGGTGGCGTTTGAACGGGGATCACCGACGACGATCTCATCTGCGGCCCTCTTGGCAAGCGACTCGATCTCGGAGAGCCGCGTGCACGGTACGATCATCCGCGTCGGCGCGCTGCATGATTGGCCGAGATTGCGGAAAGCAGCCGCTATGCCTAAGGAAACGGCTCGATCGAGATCGGCGTCCGGCAGGACCACGTTCGGTGACTTGCCGCCAAGCTCCTGCGCGACGCGCTTGACAGTCGGCGCGGCAGCCTGAGCCACCGCGATACCGGCGCGGGTTGAGCCGGTAATGGAAATCATGTCGACATCGGGATGCGACGCGAGGACCGAACCGACGGACGGGCCGTCACCATTGATGAGGTTGAAGACGCCGGAGGGGAAGCCGGCGTCCTCGATCGCCTCAGCAAACAGCAGCGCGTTGAGGGGAGAAAGCTCGCTGGGCTTCAGCGCGACAGTACAGCCTGCGGCGAGTGCCGGCGAAACTTTGGCAGTGATCTGGTAGAGCGGCCAGTTCCATGGCGTGATCAGTGCGCAGACACCGATCGGTTCGTGGGTGATGGCGGTGTGGCCGCGCTGCTTGACGAAGGGGAAGGCTTCCAGGACCTCGCGAGCGACCTTGACATGGGCGACCGCCAGCGGCACCTGCGCGGTGCGCGAATATCCGATCGCCGCGCCCATTTCGAGGCTCAGGCACTGCGCAAACAGTTCGCTACGGGCTTCGAGCAGCGCCTGCAGGCGCTCAAGCAGGCCCGCGCGGTATTCCGGTTTGGTGCGGCTCCAGGTGGCGAAGGCCCGTCGGGCGGCGGAAACAGCCGCATCGACATCCTCGGCGTTTCCGAGCGCAAAGTGGGTCACCACCTCTTCCGTGGCAGGGTTGACCACGACGCCCTTGGCGGTGCCCTTGGGTTCGAGCCATCGACCGTCGATGAAGAACTTGTCCAGACGACCGTTGCGGGACAGGTGTTCGAGAGGCGTGATCATCTTACAAGGTCCTTCATGCGGCAATTGCGCGGAGGATCGGCAGGGACCAGGGGTGGCCGTCCATGACGTCGTCGGCCGTCCCCAGGTGAGGCCGTCTAGCCGCGACCGGGGCGGCGCCAGGATCGGTCAGGGCAGCAGGTCCTTCATGCGGTAATAGGTGCCGACGATCGGCAGGAACCACGGATTCCCGGTATGCATCGGAACGGCGGGCCAGGCGAAGCCGTCGAGTGGATTGGCGTCTTTGCGCCCCATCGCCATATTCGCCAGGGCGTTACCCATGAAGGTCGACAACTGGGCTCCGTGGCCGGAATAGCCCATGCTGTAAATCACACCCTCGGCGCTGCCCGCGCGGGGATAACGGTCTTGCGTGCAACCGACGAGGCCGCCCCAGCAATAGTCGATCTCGACGTCGGCAAGCTGCGGAAACATGCCGAGCATCTGCTGGCGCAGAAGCTGGCCAGAGCTGACGTCGGTTTTCTGGTTCGACACAGTCGAAAATCTTGCCCTCCCCCCGAACAGCATGCGGTTGTCGGGCGTCAGGCGGAAATAGTTGGCGATGTTGAGCGAGTTGGTGAAGTTGCGGTTGCCCGGAACCGTCGCGGCGACCTCCTGCGGCGTGAGCGGGCGCGTCGCAATGATGAAGGAAGCGATCGGCATGAGCCTCCGGCGGAAATAGTTAAAGACGCTTGGCGTATAGGCATCGGTCGCCAGGATGACCTGGCGCGCAGTAAGCGAGCCGGTCGGTGTGGTTAGCCGCCATCCATTCGGCACGCGTTCGCGGCCGGTGACCGGGTTTCGCTCCCAGATCGCAGCACCATGGCGACGGGCCGCCTGCGCCACGCCGTTGGCGTAGCGTCCCATGTGCATCATGGCGGATTTCGGATAGAGAATCCCACCATGGAAGGCATCCGATAGCACCTCCTTGCGGAGGTCCTCACGCGTGAGCCATTCGGCTGACGGGTCGACCTCGCGACGGATTTCGTCTGACATCGCCTGCAGCTTGCCGACATGAGAGGGCTTCGAGGCAAGCTTGAGCTTGCCGCCCCTGCGGAAATCGCAGGCGATCTTTTCTTCCTCGATGATCCGTTCGATCATGTCGATCGAGTCATCATAGGCTCGCCACAAGCGCCGCGCCCGGTCTTCTCCGAGATGCTGCCTGGCGGCACTGAAGCTTGCGAAATGACCGCTGTTAAGGTGCCCTCCATTGCGGCCGGAGGCACCATACCCGACGTGCTCGGCTTCCAACAGAGCGACCTTCACACCGGATTGCGCCAGTGTGCGCGCGGCGTTGAGCCCCGTGAAGCCGGCGCCGATCACTGCAACCTCGAAATCTCCCGAGACGGGGTCGACGATGCCTCCTGCGAATGGGATTGAGGTGTCATGCCAGTAGGAAGCAAATTTCATTGGCGCATGCCCTTATGCTCGTCTGATCCGAATGCCTGAAGTATATGCCTGCTTGCGCTGGAGAGGTGCGGCGCAGGCGGCCTTGTTTCGCAACAATTGCCTGTGTTGGGGGCAGCAAACCACAGGATATTCTGTTTATGCGCCAACTCCGCAGCCCACCCCTTGAAGCCACAGATTAGGATCTACGCAGAATTCGGTCCCGAGGTGCTTCCAGGAGTAGACCATGTCCGATGATGCTCTGCTGTTGCCGAAGTGCTGCTGCATCGGGCCGACTCCAAAGGACTGGGAACGAGCCTGGCCTGGCCTGATAAATCGGCTTGCGGCCCGTCGGCACCAGCACCAGACCTATGAATGTCGCACCAAATTGGGAGTCAGACGATGACCGGTAAGACCATCCTCCTCTTCGAGGCGAAAAGCGGATCTGCTCCGGAAGGCCAGCGACGCACCTTAGGGCCAGACGACATATTCGGAGCCGGCCGCGATATCGTCTGGAGCGCTTCGGGCGGGGTTTCCGCCGGATCCGTGCATTTGAACGGAAAGACCTCGATCGCCAGCTTTCCCCATACGGAATCCCTGGTTGTCTTGGCAGGGCGACTTGTCCTGCATTCGGGCGGCTCAACATTTGATCTCACATCCGGCGACAGCGTGGTCATCGGCCGGGGCAGCGACATCACGGCGGAAGCGGAAAAAGGCACCCGCTGGATCTTCTGTGCGACGACCGCGGCAACATTGAGCACGCAAGGCGTCGTTGCGATCGATAGGCAGGTTGCACTTGCCCCCTCCCCGCCGCCTCCGGCGCAGTTCGTGGAGGGGGACACACCTCAGTGCAGTCACTTCAGGGCATTTTCCGACGAGGCGGTCGGCTTTCGAACAGGTGTCTGGGCGACGACTCCGCACGTCCGGCTGTCGCGCCCTCATCCCGTCCATGAATTGATGTACATCCTGGAGGGGCAGGCTGATGTGACCGATGGAGACGGTACGAAAACGTCAGTCGAGGCGGGAGACGCGATCTTCGTCGGTCGCGGGACGATCAACCGCCTATCGATCCACGGCAACCTCAAGAAGATCTTCGCCATCGTCGAAGGCCTGGAGATTTAACCGGATCAGCGGCCTCGTCTGCGGATAGAACGCCGAATGTTGAGGCTTACCCTTCTGCCGGCCTTCGGTGCTTCTATGCGGCAGGCGCGCCCATCTTTCGGGCGAGCGCCGTTGGCAGTCGCTCAGTCGTAAACGCAGACGTAGATCTTGCGCACGGTCTCGATGGTACGCCAGACGCCGACAAAACCGGGCTTCATCACGAAGCTATCGCCGGCACGGTAAGTCTTCGTCTCGCCGTCTTTTTCGTCGATTTCAACGACACCGGAAATGATGTGACAGAACTCGTAGACCGTGCCCTTGATGGAATGGTGCTCGCCGGGCGTCGCTTCCCAAATGCCGGTCAGCACCTTCTCGCCTTTTGAGGCATCTTGCGCCCAGGTCTTGTAGGCGGGATTGCCTGAAATCAGCCGTTCTGCGTCCGGCAAGGCCTGTTTGGGGGTGAAATTTGGATCGATATCGATAGTCAGAAGAAGCGACATGTCATTTTCCTCGTTTAATAACCGCGTGTCCGATCGACCAGGCCGATCAGCTTTTCGCCGGCGCGGTGGCGCCGAATATTTTCAGTGACCGATTGCGCTGCCGTTTCCGGTTGCGTGACGGAGGCGATGTGCGGCGTAATCGCTACTTTCGGATGTTGCCAGAGTGGATGTTCTGCCGGCAGCGGCTCGGGATCGGTGACATCGAGAATCGCCGCGGCAAGACGGCCGCTATCGAGAGCCTCGATCAAAGCCGCGTGGTCAAGGTGCGGCCCGCGGCCCACATGCAACAGCCGTGCGCCGCCCGGCAGCTGTGCGAAGAGCTCGGCATTGAGGATGCCGCGCGTCTCGTCGGTCAGCGGCAGCAGACAGACCAGGACGTCGGTCTTCGCCAAAAAGTCGGCCAGTCCATCCGTGCCATGATGGCAGGTGACGCCGTCGATTTGCTTCTTGCTTCGGCTCCATGCTGCGAGTGGAAATTGGAAGGGCTTCAAGCGTTCGATCGCCGCCTGCGCCAGGATGCCGAGGCCCAGGAAACCTATTCGGCGCTGTGCGGCCTGCGGCGCGGCGAGCGTCTGCCAAACAGACTGTCGCTGCAGCTCCCGGTAAGCAAGAATATCGCGGTGGAGCGTCAGGACGCCCAGAGTGACGTATTCCTGCATCATCCGGATAATGCCGTCCTCGACCATGCGGACGACCGCTACGTGGTCCGGTAGGCTGTCTTGTTTGAGCTGATCGACGCCGGCGCCGATGCAAAACAAAACTTCCAAATTGCGGTAACGCGAGATATCGCTGGGGATCGTCCATGTCAGAAGATACCGCACCCTTTGCGGATCCACCGGCTGGCCCCGCCCGACGAACTCCAGATCCGGCAGTTCGCGCGCAAAAATCTCCTGGAAGATCGCACCGCGTGTGGCATCGGAGTTGAAGAGAAACGCCATGAGAATCGCCTTCTTTCAGCCTTCGGCAAGATGGGCGCCGAGTTCTTCGATCATCGTCTGGCATGCTGCGAGTTCGCCAAGCTCGATGTATTCGTCAGGGCGGTGTGCGCGACCAATATCCCCAGGACCGCAGATGATGGAATCGATGCCAGCCTGCTGGTAGAGCCCGGCCTCCGTGCCATAGCTTACGGCGGCAAGCGGCTCCTGCCCCGTCAATTTCATCAGCAGCGCTGCGAGGTCGCTGCCTGCGGGGAGCGCCAGTCCGGGGTAAGCGCTCAGCTCGTGCCAGCCCACCTCGAAACCCTGGACTTTGAGAGCAGCGAGCCTCGCCCTTACCGGCTCCAGCAGAGATGACGGGGAGATACCGGGCACAGCGCGGGCCTCGATATCGGCGGTGCAGCGATCCGGGATGATATTGACCGCCTGGCCGCCGGTAATGACACCAACCTGCAATGACGAGTAGGGAGGCGCGAAATCATCGTGGAAGGGCCCGTTCGTCAGGGACTTGCCGTATTCCGCAACCTCGGTGATCAGATTGGCCATGGCATGAATGGCGTTTAGTCCGAGATCCGGACGGGAAGAATGCCCCGAGCGCCCGATCACCTCGAGGCGGACAGCTGCTTTGCCTTTGTGCGCCCGGACGGCCTGCATCCGGCTCGGCTCACCGATGATTGCGCCCAGCGGGGCATTGCACAGGTTTGGCAGCTCAGCGATGAGATGCGGTACGCCGCGGCTGCCTGCCTCCTCGTCATAGGAGAAGGCAAGGTGAATTGGCCGCCGCAGGTTCATGGCGGCAAGCTTCGGCAATGCGGCCAAGGCGCAGGCGAGAAAGCCTTTCATGTCGCTGGTGCCACGTCCGAAAAGTCTGTCTCCCTCAGCGCGCAGAACGAAAGGATCCGAACTCCATTCCCGTTCGCCGGCCGGCACGACATCCATGTGCCCGGACAGAATGTAACCCTGGCCTTCGCGCGGTCCGACAGTCGCGAAAAGGTTGTACCGGTCACCTTCCGGGCCGAGATGGACCGTCACATCGGCTCCCGCCTTCCGGCAATAGTTACGTATCCAGTCGGCAATCGCGCCATTCGGCGTGCCGACAACGGAGGGAAATGCGATCAACCTTGCGAGAATTTCTTTGACGTCCATGCGAGTGACCAAGTTGCCTTCAGAGTGGTCTAGATGTTACTAAGCCTAAGCGCAGGGATGCGTTTTACCTGCTGAGTAGGGCTTCGGTTCAGCTGAAGATTTCGAATTGTTGCGATGAACAAGCCAATCCTGCCGGCCTTGGTGTGCAATATTGTGACTTGGTTGCAATCGGCGCATGATCAAAGACACTGTCTACCTCCAGTGGAGCTTGGTGATCCGGCGAACGGAGCGGATATCCGAAAATGCAAAAATCAGTGCGCCTGAAATCATTCGAATTGATCGCGCAGGATATAAACAGTGTCGATGTCAGCCTGCTTCACGCGCTGTCGATCGGCGTCGGCTGGCCGCACCGGCCCAAAGACTGGGATCTCCTGCGGCGCGCTGGGCTTGGCATCGTTGCGGTCGATGGCATAGGACGCGTCTTCGGAAGTGCGATGTGGTTTCCGCATGGCGATGATTTCGCCACGATCGGGCTGGTGATCACCTCGCCTCGCACGCAGGCGCAAGGGACCGGGCGATGGCTCATGGACCAAGTGTTCGAGCAGTGCGGCGACCGCAATCTGAGCTTGAATTCGACCCATGCAGCTTACAGACTTTATGTTTCGCTCGATTTCACCAAGGAAGCGATTGTCTATCAATACCAGGGAGATGTTGGGCCGAAGCTTCCTCCCCTGCCGGAGCTGAATGGGCAGTTGAGCGAACTGTCCAGCGACAAAATCGAGGAGATCAACGCTCTCGATACGCGAGCCTTCGGCACCGATCGCGGCAAGTTGATCGCTTTGCTTGCTGAGGGGGCGTCCATTTGCACACTCCGGCGAGGCGACGAAATCGTCGGCTATTCCATGTGCCGCGAGTTCGGGCGTGGCCATGTGATTGGTCCGATCGTGGCAAGCAATGATCAGGACGCGATCAATCTTGCCGCCGTGCATCTCAAGGATTTGGCAGGCGGGTTCGCACGTGTTGATACCCGAGAGAAAGGCCTGTTCGCCGAGTTCCTTCAACAGAGCCGGCTCGCCGTCTCCGATACCGTTACGACCATGTCCAAGGGGCGTAATTTCTTAAATAGGCAGAGCGGCGAACCGGCGGTTTATGGTTTGGCCGGCCATGCGCTAAGCTAGTGTAATGGACTGGCGAAATCTAATTTTACGCTGATGGATTACCTTCTCCCCCGTACTGACGGGCAGAAGGGACGTGCCCTACAAGACCCTGGTGACGGAGAGGCTGCGGCATTCGCCCGTTTACGGGGGTTCGAAGGACGGGTCGAGACCCGTGGCTCGACCCCGGTCGGTGGCGGCAGCCGGATGGGCAGTTGTCGGCGATCGCGTGCCTGAGGTGTCGAGCGCATTCCCGCAAAATTGTGTGGTGGATTGCACAAACACGAAAAGAGATAGAGCATCCCCGCGACTCGAAGAAACAGAAATGGTCTATCTGAGGAGACAGTCATGGAATTGAAGGACGCAACTTTGTTTCGGCAGGCCGCATTGGTCGGCGGCGATTGGATCGAGGCCGGGGACAATGCGATCGCCGTGGATAATCCCGCGACCGGCGAGATCATCGGCCGCGTTCCCAATCTGGGGGCTGCGGAAACCAAGGCGGCGATTGCCGCAGCCGAGATTGCGCAGAAGGAATGGGCAGCCCGCACCGCCAAAGAACGGTCGGTGATCCTGCGGCGCTGGTTCCAGCTGATGATGGACAATCAGGACGATCTCGGCCGCATCCTGACATCAGAACAGGGCAAGCCGCTTGCTGAAGCCAAGGGCGAGATCGCCTATGGCGCGAGTTTCATCGAATGGTTTGCCGAGGAGGCGCGGCGTGTCTACGGCGACATCGTTCCCGGCCATCAGAAGGACAAGCGCATTCTGGTGATGAAGCAGCCGATCGGTGTCGTTGCCGCCATCACCCCGTGGAATTTCCCGAATGCGATGATCACCCGCAAGGCGGGGCCGGCCTTTGCCGCCGGCTGCGCCATGGTGTTGAAGCCGGCCTCGCAGACGCCCTTTTCGGCAATTGCCATTGCCATCCTTGCCGAGCGCGCCGGCTTCCCCAAAGGCCTGTTCAGCGTCTTGACCGGCTCGGCGCGCGCCATCGGTGGCGAGATGACCGCAAGCCCCGTCGTACGCAAGCTGACCTTCACCGGCTCGACCGAAGTCGGCACCGAGCTTTACAGGCAGAGCGCCGCGACCATCAAGAAGCTTGGGCTGGAACTCGGCGGCAACGCCCCCTTCATCGTCTTCGACGATGCCGATCTCGATGCGGCCGTGGAAGGTGCTTTGATCGCCAAGTTCCGCAACAACGGCCAGACCTGCGTCTGCGCCAACCGCCTCTATGTGCAGGAGGGTGTCTATGACGCCTTTGCCGAGAAGTTGTCGAAGGCCGTCGGAGCGCTGAAGACCGGCAACGGCTTCGACGAGGGCATCAATCTCGGCCCGCTGATCGACGAGGCAGCACTTGCCAAGGTCGAAGAGCATGTCGCCGATGCGCTTTCCAAGGGCGGCCGGGTCATTGCCGGCGGGCATCGCCATCGGCTCGGCGGGCGCTTCTATGAGGCGACGGTGCTGGCCGACGTCGCCGCTGGCATGGCTGTGGCGAAGGAAGAGACGTTCGGACCGGTGGCTCCACTCTTCCGCTTCAAGGACGAAGGCGATGTGATCGCCCAGGCCAACGACACCGAGTTCGGTCTCGCCTCCTATTTCTACGCCAAGGATCTCGCCCGGGTCTTCCGGGTCGCCGAAGCGCTGGAATACGGCATGGTCGGCGTCAATACCGGGCTGATCTCGACGGCCGAAGCCCCCTTCGGCGGCGTCAAGCTCTCCGGCCTCGGCCGCGAAGGCTCGAAATACGGCATCGAGGAATTCACCGAAATCAAATATGTCTGCCTCGGCGGCATCGCCTGAGGCCAAAACAAGGCCCAAGACAAGCATAGCCCATCCACGATTTCTGTTCTTTTCGAGAAACGGCCGTCATGGCTATGGGCTTGCCGTCGAGGCGGCGTCATCGACCTGTCGGCTCACCACGGTGCAAGCTGAGCATCGTGGAGGGTCACCGGCCTTTTGCAGAGCAAACTCCGACGGCGTATCCTCGATTCGATGATGACCCTTTCGCAAGTTCATCCAGGCGCTATGGTGCAGGAAAAGCAAGGGCGAGCATGGGACAAGATACAAGCCACCTTCAGGAGCGGATGACGATTGTCGGTGATCTCGAGGCTGCGTCCTTTGTCCCCTGGATCCGGCGCCATGCCGCCAAGCTCGGGCTCTCGCACAGCATATCTCATACAAGTTCGATGCGGATCGAACTCGAGCTTTCAGGACCGGAGGATTTGATCGACATGATGGAGGTGGGGTGCTCGCTGGGGCCAATCGACGTATGGGTCGAGAGCATAGAACGCACGGCGATCATCGGAGAAACGGCCTGACACCAAATGCGGTTTTTTGCGATGTGCATATTATTTAATCAATATTGCCAATGCGAAATAACTATGCAAACGTGAGGCCTTGAGCGCAACTGCCTTGAGGCCAAGGTGGAGCGTGCTCTACAAAACATAGTATGGTTCAGGAAGTCTAGTCATGCCATCCGATACGACCGGCTTTTGGACGCCAGTCGCCCTTTCCCGGGATCTGCCGGCCGCAACCGTCATGCCGGCCCGGACGGCATCTGGATCGATAGCCCTCTGGCGCAGCGCTTTGGGGCGTATATCGGCATCGGCGGATCGCTGTCCGCACCGCGGCATGCGTTTGTCCCATGGCTTCGTGCGCGGCGAGGCACTTTCCTGCATCTATCACGGCTGGAGCTATGGTCAGGCCGGAAACTGTCTGCGCATTCCCGCCCATCCGGGGCTGGCGCCGCCGGAAACCATCCGTGTCGCCACCCATGACGTCGAGGAAGCGGGCAGCGTGATCTGGGTGGCGGTCGGCACGCCCACTTCGAAGCCGCCGAGGCTTGACAGCCTCATGCCCCTGCGCTCGCTGACGGCGTTTGCCGGCACTGCCGCGATCGAGGCGGCAGCCGGCGTGAAGGCGAACCCTGACGGTCTTATCGAGATCGACGCATCCACGGGCAGCTTCTGTCTGCTATTATCCGCTCAGGAAGATGGGCAGACGCTGATCCATGTGCTGCTGAAGGGTGACGTCGGCCCCGCCGTCGCCATCGGCGCTTCGCGGGCCGCCGAAGGCCTGCGCCGCCGGGCTGAAGGTCTTCAGAAAAAGGAGATCGCGCGGTGAGGATGCAGGCGATGATCGACGAATGGTATCCGGTCGGGCTTTTCAGTCAGCTTGAGAGCCCCGGTCGCAGGACGGCGTTGATGGGCGAGCCGATCGAAGTGGCGAGCGACGCCGATGGCAATGCGCGGGTAACGGCCGGCGACGGCCGTGTTCTGCCGGTGCGCGTACGTTACGGCCATGTTTGGTCTTCCCTCGGCGAGCCGAAGAAGGATATTTTCCCGATCCCCGAGGCCGACCAGCCCGGCCGCCGTTTCGTCGACGTCGGCGTGGTGCGGGTACGCTGCTCGCCCCTGCGCGCCGTCGAGAACTTCCTCGACATTGCCCATTTCCCCTTCGTCCACACCGACATTCTCGGTGCAGAGCCGCACACGGAGGTTCAGAACTACAAGGTCGAGATCCGCGAGGAGGAAGACGAAGTCTGGGCAACGCAGGTGAAGTTTTACCAGCCGCAGGCCTCCAAGTCGGCAAGCGGCGGGATCACCACGGAGTATATGTACCGCGTGCCGGCACCGACCTGTTCCGTGCTCTACAAGACCTGCCCGCCGCGCCCGAGCGAATGGGATGTCATCACGCTCTTCGTGCAGCCGCTGGCCGAGGACCTGTGCGACGTCTGGCCGTGGATGGCGCTCTTCGACGACGAAACTGCGATGACCGACCTCATCCACTTCCAGCAGACGATCTTCCTGCAAGACCGTTCGATCCTCGAAAACCAGATCCCGCGGCTCCTGCCGCTTGATCCCGGTATGGAAATCCCGACGCGGGCCGATCTGACATCGATCGCTTACCGGCGTTGGCTCAAGCGTCACAATTATACTTACGGCGCACAGCTGGTGGCGCAATGAGGCTCTACGACTACATTCTTTCCCCCAGCTGCTACAAGGTGCGCCTGATGGCGGCGCTGACCGGCGTGAAGCTGGAACTTCGTCCGGTGGATTTCCATCCCGGCGCCGAGCATCGCGGCCCCGAGCTTCTCACCCTCAATCCGGCAGGCTCCATTCCGATCCTGGAGGATGGTGATCTGATCCTGACCGAGTCGTCGGCGATTCTCGTCTATCTCGCCGCCAAGGCAGCACCCGAATGGCTTGGTAATGGCGCGGCGTGGGAAGCGGCCCAGGTGCAGCAATGGCTGTCGTTCTCCGGCCGGCTGACGGCAAGCCTCGGCGGCGCGCGACTTCATGAGATGCTGCTGCGGCCGGGCGATATCGGCGCGCTGCAGGCCCAGGGTATCGCCGCACTTCGCGAGCTCGAGGCCGGGCTCGTCGAGCAGGGTCTTCGCGGCGTGCGCTTTCTTGCCGCCGACCGGCCGACAATTGCCGACATCGCCTGCTTTCCCTATGTGGCGCTGGCGCCCGATGGGGGCGTGACGCTGGATGCTTATCCCGCCATCCGGCTCTGGTCGCGGGCGCTGCGAGCCCTCGACAAGTTTATCGAAATGCCGGGTATTCACCGGCTGCACGAATTGAAGCCCGAACCTCATATCGAAGAACCGGGCGAGGCGTGACATGACCGGCTATCTCCTGAAGAACTGCGCGGCCGTGATCGTCGACGAGGGCAAGGGGCCGGTCGTCCGTCGCCATGTCGATCTCCTGACCGACGGTTCGGCGATTGTGGCGATCGGCGAAAATCTGGCGGCGGACGCGCTTTTCGCCGGCACGACTGTTCAGGATGCTGCCGGCTGGTTCGTCTATCCCGGCCTCGTCAACACCCATCATCATTTTTTCCAATGCTTCGTGCGCAATCGCGCCGATCTCGACTGGACGAAGCTTTCGGTCATCGAGTGGCTGGACTGGATCTACCCGATCTTTTCGCAGCTCAACGAGGAGTGTTTTTACCACTCCTCCGTCACGGCGATGGCCGAGATGATCAAACATGGCTGTACCACGGCTTTTGACCATCAATACAATTTCCCGCGGCACGCCGGGAAGCGGCTGATCGACCGCCAGTTCGAAGCAGCCGAACTGTTCGGCATGCGCTTCCACGCCGGCCGCGGCGGCAATACCCTGCCGAAGTCGGAGGGCTCGACCATTCCCGACGAGATGCTGGAAACGACCGATGAATTCATCGCCGACTGCGCCCGGCTGATCGACACTTACCACGATGCCAACCCCTTCAGCATGCGCCAGGTCGTGGTGGCGCCCTGCCAGCCGGTGAATTGCTATCGCGAGACCTTTGCGGAATCGGTGGCGCTGGCGCGTGATCGCGGCGTCATGATGCACACCCATGTCGGCGAGGGCGAAAGCCCGGTCATTCATGCGCGCCATGGCATGCGCACGGTCGATTATCTGGAAGAAGTCGGCTTTGCCGGGCCGGACACCTTCTATGCCCATTGCTGGGAGTTGAGCCACGACGAACTCAGGAAGATGGCGGCGAGCCGCACCGGCGTGGCGCACTGCCCGGAGCCGGTCTATCTGGTCGGCGCTGAAGTCACCGACATTCCCGCCATGGCCGCCTTCGGCCTGCGCATCGGCCTTGGTTGCGACGGGGCCGCCTCCAACGACAATTCCAACCTGATGCACTGCCTGCACTCCGCCTATATGCTGCAGTGCCTGGTCTCCTCCAGCCGCGCCCATCCCGTGCCGCCGCCCGTCGATTTCCTCGGCTACGGCACGACAGGCGGTGCGAGCCTGCTCGGCAGGCGCGACATCGGCCGGCTGGCGCCCGGCATGGCAGCCGACCTGTTTGCGATTGACACGCGCCGCATGGATTATGTCGGTACGCGGCACGATCCGTTGAGCCTGATTGCCCGCGTCGGCATCGGCATGGCGACCGACATGACGATGATCAATGGCCGCATCGTCTGGCAGAAGGGGGAATTCCCCGGTCTCGACGAGGCCAAGCTTTCTGCCGACGCCGAGGCTGCACTCGCAGCCGTGAAATTCTAAAAACCAAAAAAGGGAACCCGTGAACATGACCAAATTGACCCGCAGAAACCTGATGACGGCCGCTGCCGCCACCGGCCTTGCCGGCGCGCTCGGCCGCCGTCTTGCCTTCGCCGCCGACCAGCCGCTCGGCATCACCCTCGTCGTCCCTTCGCCGATCGGCGACGTCGGCTGGGGGCACGCCCTTGCCGCCGGTCTCGAGCCGATCAAGGCCGCTTACGGCGACAAGGTGAAGGTCACGGTGCTTGAGAATATCGCCGAAGGCCCGGACGCCGACCGCATCATGACCAAGACCGTCGCCGACGGAAATAAGTTCCTGATTGCCGGCTCCTTCGGCTATCAGAACGGCGCCCTGCAGATCGCCCGCCGTGATCCGAGCGTGACGGTCCTGCATGCCTCCGGCTTCCAGGTTGCTCCGAATTTCTCGCCGTTCGCCGCCAAATATTTCCAGGGCACCTATCTGCTCGGCATGGCCGCGGCGGCGCTTTCCAAGACCGGCAAGCTCGGCTCCGTCTCGGCCTTTGCCATTCCCGAGCTCATTACCTCGATCAACGCCTTTACGCTCGGCGCCCAGGCGGTGAAGCCGGATATCGAAGTCTCCGTCGTCTGGGTCAATTCCTGGTTCGACCCGGCCAAGGAGCAGGAGGCAGCCAAGGCGCTGATCGCGCAGAAGTGCGACGTGATCTTCTCCAATGCACAGGACACGCCATCCGTCATCTCTGCCTGTGAGGACGCCGGCGTCTACGCCTTCAACCTCAATTCGTCGATGAAGAAGTATGCGCCGAAAACCTATCTCGGCTGCATCTCGACGGACTGGTCGCCCTTCTTCAAGGCTTCGGTCGATGCCCATCTCGCCGGTACGTTCAAGGGGGCCAATACGTTCCTCGGCGTCGCCGACAAGGTCGTCGAAGTGGTCGACTGGAACCCAGATATTCCGGCCGACGTAATGACCAAGATCAAAGAGGTCGAGGCAAAGATCGCCGACGGCAGCTTCTCGCCCTTCACCGGGCCGATCACCAAGGCCGACGGCAGCGAAGGTGCCGCCTCGGGCGCAACCATGGCCGACCCTGAGATCATCGCCATGAATTGGCACGTCAAGGGCGTCTCGACGCCGCTGCCGAGATAATTCATGACCACCCCGCTCCTGTCGCTGCGTGGCATTTCGAAAAGCTACGGCCAGATCCATGCCAATCAGGCAATCGATCTGGACGTGGCTCCGCAATCGATCCATGCGATCCTCGGAGAAAACGGGGCGGGAAAATCGACGCTGATGAAGCTGATTTACGGTGTCGAGCAGCCGGACGACGGAGATGTCGTCTGGGAAGGAACACCCTTGCGCCTCGCCTCCCCCGCGGAGGCGAGGCGCAAGGGCATCGGCATGGTCTTCCAGCACTTTTCGCTGTTCGAGACATTGACGGTCATCGAGAATATTCAGCTGGTGGTGCCGGGTCGCAAAGCTGATCTCAAGGAACGTATCCGGACGCTTGGGCGGGAGTTCGGCCTCGAAGTCGATCCGCTTGCCCATGTGCATGCGCTGTCGGTCGGCGAGCGGCAACGGGTGGAGATCATCCGAAGCCTGATGACCAATCCGAAGCTGCTGATCCTTGACGAGCCCACCTCCGTCCTGCCGCCGCAACTGGTGGAGAAACTCTTCGACACCCTGCGTCGGCTGCGCGACGGCGGCGTTTCCATCCTGCTGATTTCCCACAAGCTCGAAGAAATTCGGGCGATCTGTGACCGCGCGACGATTCTGCGGAGCGGACGCGTGACCGGAGATATCGACCCGCGCGATCACGACGCCCATGACCTTGCCCGGATGATGATCGGCCGCGATATGCCGGCACCCATCTCGGCGCTGCCGCTGTCTGGCGGGGAAAAGCGGCTGGAGATCATCGGTTTGGACCACCAGCCCGACGATCCCTTTGCGGTGCCGCTCTCCGGCCTCAGTCTCGAAGTGCGTTCCGGCGAAATCCTTGGGATCGCCGGTATTTCGGGCAACGGCCAAAGTGAGCTTGCCGCGCTGATTTCGGGCGAGACCATGCTGGGGCGCGAACAACGCGACCGGATCTACATGATGGGAATGGATGTCGGCAGGCTCGATGCCGCCGCGCGGCGGCAGCTCGGATTTGCCTTCGTTCCGGAAGACCGGCTCGGACGCGGCGCCGTGCCGGAAATGTCGCTCGTCCTCAACAGCTTGCTGACGGCCCATCCACTCAAGCTTTTACGGCGTGGTCTCATCGAAAGGGCACGAGCGATGACATTCACCAAGGATTGTATCCGTCAGTATGATGTCCGCACACCCGGTCCGGATGCGGAAGCCGGCACCCTGTCCGGCGGCAACCTGCAGAAGTTCATCGTTGGCCGCGAAATCATGCTGTCTCCGAAATTGCTTTTCGTGGCGCAGCCGACCTGGGGCGTCGATGTCGGCGCTGCATCCGCCATCCGCAGCCGCCTGGTCGCATTGCGCAATCAGGGCATGGCGATCCTCGTCATTTCCGAGGAACTGGAAGAACTGTTCGAGCTCTGCGATTCCATCCAGGTGCTGCATCACGGCCGGCTCAGCCCGCCGCTCGCAACGCGGGACACGAAGCCCGAGGAGATCGGCCGATACATGATCGGGGCACATACCTCGCCCGAGAAAGTCCAGTGATGAGCGCTTGGTTACCCGCTTCCGTTCCCACCCTGGTCCGCCGGGAGCGTGCATCGCTGGCTGCGGCCCTCTGCGCACCCGTCATCGCGCTCGGGGGGGCGATCGCACTTAATCTTTGCCTTTATGTCTTGATGGGCCGCGACCCCGTCGCGGTCGTCTATGCGATGCTTTTCGAGCCCTTCCTCTCCTGGGCTTCATTTTCGGAAGTGCTCTTAAAGGCTGGGCCCCTCCTCCTCATCGCCCAGGGGCTGGCAATCGGCTTTCGCGCCAAGGTTTTCAATATCGGCGCCGAAGGCCAGTTTATCCTTGGGGCGATCTTCGCCTCCGCCATTCCGGTCTGGTTTCCCCAGGCGACGGGCCAGTGGATCTGGCCGGCGATGCTGCTGCTCGGCGCCATCGGCGGCGCACTCTGGGCTTCTCTTACCGCCTTCTGGCGCGTACGCCTCAACGCCAACGAGATCCTCGTTTCGCTGATGCTGAGCCTCGTTGCCGCGCAACTGTTGAACTATCTGCTGCTCGGCCCCTGGAAGGATCCGAACGGCTTCAATTTCCCGCAGTCGGTGATGTTCCAGTACGATGCGATGGTGCCGACCCTGATTGCCGGTACTCGTGTCAACGTCTCCTTCCTCATCACCCTCGTTTTGTCGGTTGCGGCCTGGGTCTTCATGCAGAAGAGCTTCATCGGCTATAAGCTGCAGGTCGGCGGCCTGGCGCCGAGGGCTGCCGGCTACGCCGGCTTCAGGGAAGGTTGGGCGATCTGGCTTTCGCTGCTGATCGGCGGTTTTGCTGCCGGCCTTGCCGGCGCCGCCGAAGTTGCCGGTCCGCTCGGCCAGCTGCAGCGTTCGGTCGCGAGCGGCTATGGTTATGCGGCCATCATCGTCGCCTATCTCGGCGGCCTGCATCCAATCGGCATCGTGGTCTCGGCGCTGGTCATGGCGGTCATCTATATCGGCGGCGACAATGCCATGGTCTCGGCCGGCCTGCCGATCGCCGCCGTCCGTGTCTTCCAGGGCAGTCTGCTGCTCGCCTACCTGATCGCCGTCGCCTTCGTGCGCTACCGTCTTGAATGGCGCCGCACCGCCCAGCGGAGCCTGCCATGAACGCCATCGAGTTCATTCTTGCCGGCATGCTTGCTGCCGCGACACCGTTTCTTCTGGCAGCACTCGGCGAACTGGTGGCCGAGCGCGCCGGTGTCCTCAACCTCGGGGTCGAGGGATTGATGGCGCTTGGCGCCGTGCTCGCCTTCATCGTCGTTTATCATGGCGGCGGACATTTTCTCGGCTTCATCGCCGCAGGGCTCGGCAGCGCTGCCCTTTCCCTGCTTTTTGCCTTCGTCACGCTCGGGTTCCGGGCAAACCAGGTGGCCGCCGGCCTTGCCATCGGCATCCTTGGCCAGGGCCTCTCGGCGCTTTTCGGCAAGACCTATGAAAGCCTGACGGTCAAAGGTCTTTCAAAGCTTGCTCTTCCAGGGCTGTCGGAACTCCCGGTCATCGGCGGTCTTTTCGTCCAGGACATCGTCGTGTGGATTTCGCTCGCCGCGACCCTCGCTCTCTGGGCCATACTTGCCTACACCAAGCTTGGTCTCATCGTCCGGGCCGTTGGCGAGAACCCGAAGGCCGCCCACGCTATCGGCTATTCGGTCATATCGGTCCGTATCCTCGCCATCGCCTTCGGCGGCGCGATGGCCGGCTTCGCCGGCGCCTACGCGGCGGTCGTCTACACACCACTTTGGGCCGACGGAATGATCGCCGGACGCGGCTGGATCGCCGTCGCTCTGGTCGTCTTCGGGACCTGGCTCACCGGTCGCATCTTCCTCGGCGCCTGCCTCTTCGGTGCGGTCTCGCTGATGGGGCTTGCAGCCCAGGCAAGCGGGCTGGACGTTCCCTCGCAATTGCTCTCGAGCCTGCCTTATCTGGTCACGATCATCGTGCTCGGCATCATCTCCGCCGACCGCCGCCTGCTGAAACTGAACGGCGTCGCTTCACTGGGCGAACCATTCGAGCGATAGAGCATCGTGCGGAAAGGTGTCAGCGGTCAGCCGCGATCGCGTTTCTTGCGACTGCGCACTTCAAATTGGACGAGCAGCGACTTGAGTTCGATCTCGCGAACGCGTCGTGCCGCTTCATCCGGGCTGACCCATTCGAGAATACGCTGATCCCGCTCCTTGAAATCGCCGCTGATTTCCGTGACTTCAATCTGAAACATGTCGACGATACAGGGGGCCACATCGCCATTGTCGAATTCTTTGAGATAGGTATAGCGTCCGACCGGCTTCTTCTTCACCAGCCCGCGCACGCCTGCCTCCTCCCATGCTTCGATTGCTGCTGCTTCGAAAGGCTTTTTCCCCTTCATCGGCCACCCTTTCGGGATGACCCAGCGTGCGCTCTCGCGCGATGTGATCACCAGGATTTCGACCTCGGATCCGGCATTGCAATGGCGGAAGCAAATAGCGCCATATTGTTGGCGGAATGCGCCGGCGAACAGCGTTTCAGGAACAGCAGCGAGCTGCCGCAGTAGTGGCTGGGTTTTGTCCAGTCTAGGCTTCCTGCCTTTTTTGCTAGGCGTCATAGCGATGGAGTAGCCGATTTGCTTGTTGCTTCAATTGCCTGAGCGTGTTTATGACACATTTATGACAGTCGGCCGCACGAGGAAGGTTCGCAGGCATGATGAGCATTTTTCGCAAGCTGATGCCACGGGAAGACAGATTCTTTGAAATGTTTTCCAAGCATTCGAAGACCGTCGTTGCCGCGGCGCACGCCCTCGATCAACTCCTGAAGGGCAATGACGTTCAGAAAAACTGTGAACGTATCGTCACATTGGAAAACGAGGCCGACGACGTCACGCGTGAGGTTCTTCTTGCCGTTCGGCGAAGCTTCATCACGCCCTTCGACCGGGGGGACATCAAAGACCTTATTCAGTCGATGGATGATGCGATCGACATGATGCACAAAACTGTCAAGACGATCCGCTTGTTCGAGCAATCCTGCTTCGATCCGCTCATGCAGCAGATGGGCAGTGAAATCGTCAAGGCGGCAAACCTTGTCGCCGAAGCGATACCCCTCCTCGACAAATTGGGAGCCAATGCGCAACGTCTCGCAGCCATCGCGGAGGAGGTCACCCGAGTGGAGGGACGTTCCGATGAGCTCCACGACCAGGGCTTGAAGGAGCTGTTTGTGCGTTATGGCGCCAGCGGCAATGCGATGGCCTACATGATCGGAAGCGAAATCTACGGAGAGCTGGAGAAAGTCGTCGACCGCTTCGAGGATGTCGCCAACGAGATCAGCGGCATTCTCATCGAGAACGTCTGATGGATGCCTCCCTCGCTTTGCCGCTGCTCGTCGGCCTGGTCGTTGTCGCCCTGTTCTTCGACTTTCTCAACGGTCTGCATGATGCGGCCAATTCGATCGCCACGATCGTCTCGACCCGCGTCCTGCGGCCACAATATGCGGTCGCCTGGGCGGCGTTCTTCAATTTCATCGCATTCCTGTTCTTCGGTCTGCATGTGGCCGAAACGCTGGGAACCGGCATCATCGATCCTGCGATCGTTTCGCCTCAAGTGATCTTCGCCGCACTGATGGGCGCTATCATTTGGAATATTCTCACCTGGATTTTCGGGATTCCGTCCAGTTCGTCGCATGCGCTTGTCGGTGGGCTGGTGGGGGCCGGCCTGGCAAAGGTGGGTTTCAGTTCGATCGTCTGGAACGGCCTCCTAAAGACCGTCGGTGCCATTTTCCTTTCGCCAGCCATCGGCTTCCTGCTCGCCCTCGTGCTGGTGCTCGCCGTCTCCTGGTTATTCGTCCGGCAAACGCCGTTTGCGGTGGATCGGACATTTCGCGTCATGCAATTTGTGTCCGCTTCGCTCTACTCGCTTGGCCACGGCGGGAACGATGCGCAGAAGACGATGGGCATCATTGCGGTACTCTTGTTCAGCCAAGGATATCTTGGCCCGACATTCTACGTGCCTTTCTGGGTGGTCATTTCCTGCCAGTCGGCAATGGCTCTCGGTACGCTCTTTGGCGGATGGCGGATCGTTCATACCATGGGGTCGAAGATCACTCGGCTCAACCCCATGCAAGGTTTCTGCGCAGAGACGGGCGGAGCGTTGACACTCTTCGGAGCGACGTGGCTCGGTATTCCCGTTTCGACGACGCATACCATCACTGGAGCAATCGTTGGAGTGGGCGCGGCTCGTCGTGTTTCAGCCGTGCGCTGGGGATTGGCCGGCAACATCGTGATAGCCTGGATCGTAACGATGCCGGCGGCTGCGGCAATATCCGCAGCGTTCTACGGCCTCGTATCTTTGCTGCAATGAAATGAGGTGACGGCGAGGCAATCACCTCGCATTGACCCTCCCCTCTTGAGCTTTGCCAGTGGCAATACCGCGGGCAGAATCCATTCCCCCGTCCTCGTCATCGCGACTTCCATATTGCGTGCACTGCACAAATAGAGCGCTCCCATGGCTGCGGCCATAGCAGTAATCGCACAAAACGGAAGCAGAAAATAACAAAGCCCAAAAAATAGGCATTTATCAATTCTTCGCATTTCTCCTTTTGCTTCATGCCGTTACCAACTCTTCTTGAAATTGGCACGCTGCTTGCAACTCCTGAGACGCACCGGTCAACGGCGACCGGTGCGGATAGGCGCGGCATAAGCGCCTACATCAGACACCGACGTCGCAAGGTCTTTGCTCTCCGGGATGCTCCCATCCCCTGGACGCAATTTCCAGCGGCGTTTTTTTGTGTCCAAATTCAGCCAGCAGAGGGAACCTGCGCATGACAACGAATTTGAAGACTGGGATTTCGACAATAGGCATAACCCGCCGCAGCATGCTCAAGACGACCGCAGCGGCTGCCCTCATCGGCGCCGTCAAAACTGCCTTTCCGTCCGGCGCCTTCGCAGCCGGAGCAGGCCCTGAAGTGAAAGGCGTCAAGCTCGGCTTTATCGCTCTCACGGATTCCGCGCCGCTGATCATCGCTAGAGAGAAGGGCTTTTTCGACAAGCATGGCCTTCCGGAAACGGATGTGGCCAAACAGGCATCCTGGGGCGCGACCCGCGACAATCTCGTGCTGGGCGGCGCAGCAAACGGTATCGACGGTGCCCATATCCTCTCGCCGCTGCCCTATCTCATGCATACCGGCAAGGTGACGCAGAACAATAAGCCGGTGCCGATGGCGATCCTCGCCCGCCTCAACCTCGACAGCCAGGGCATTTCCGTCGCCAAGGAATATGCCGAAACCGGCGTGCAGCTCGATGCCTCGAAGCTGAAGGCCGCGTTCGAGAAAAAGAAGGCAGAAGGCAAGGAGATCAAGGCCGCCATGACCTTCCCGGGCGGCACACACGACCTCTGGATACGCTATTGGCTCGCCGCCGGCGGCATCGATCCAAACAAGGACGTTTCGACCATCGTCGTGCCGCCGCCGCAGATGGTTGCCAATATGAAGGTCGGCAACATGGACGTCTTCTGTGTGGGCGAACCGTGGAACGAGCAGCTCGTCAACCAAGGCATCGGCTTCACCGCGGCTACCACCGGCGAGCTCTGGAAGGGTCATCCCGAAAAGGCGCTGGGGCTCCGCGCCGAATGGATCGAAAAGAATCCCAATGCGGCCAAGGCCTTGCTGATGGCTGTCATGGAGGCCCAGCAGTGGTGCGAGAGCATGGATAACAAGGCGGAGATGGCGGACATTCTCGGCAAGCGCCAATGGTTCAACGTTCCGACGAAGGACGTGCTCGGCCGCCTCAAGGGAGACATCAATTATGGCAACGGCCGCGAGGTTAAGGCCACCGACCTCTACATGAAGTTCTGGAAAGACGGCGCCTCCTATCCGTTCAAGAGCCACGATACCTGGTTCATGACGGAAAACATCCGCTGGGGAAATCTGCCGGCGAGTACCGACATCAAGGCGCTGGTCAACCAGGTGAACCGTGAAGATATCTGGCGCGAGGCCGCCAAGGATCTCGGTGTCGCGGCGGCCGATATTCCCGCCTCGTCTTCCCGTGGCAAGGAGACCTTCTTCGACGGCAAGATCTTCGACCCTGAAAATCCTTCCGCCTATCTCGACAGCCTTTCGATCAAGGTTGTCTCCTAACCCCGCCTCCGGCGCGCCACGGGCGCGCCGGCCTTTCGTTCATGTGAGGAGCGCGTCGATGTCCGCCCTGGCAAATAAAGCAAATCCCTCCACTGCCGTCTCTGCCAAGCCGGCGGCAAAAATTCTGCCATTATCCGGCAAGCAAAGATCACGGATCGATTTTCGTCATGCGGCAACCGCCACGTTTCGCAACGTCGTTCCGCCAGCCGTGGTGCTGGCACTCATCCTGCTCTTCTGGCAGGCGCTCTGTTCATCGCCGGATGCGTCCTTGCCCTCGCCGCATCGGGTCTGGCAGGAGAGCTACGACCTGATCGCCTATCCGTTCTTCAACAACGGCTCCCAGGATATCGGGCTTGGCTGGCGCGTGCTCGTTTCGCTGCAACGCGTGCTCTATGGTTTTGGCTTGGCCTCCGTCACCGGCGTTATCGTCGGAGCGATCATCGGCCAATCGGTCTGGGCAATGCGCGGTCTCGATCCGATCTTCCAGGTGTTGCGAACGGTTCCGCCGCTCGCCTGGTTGCCGCTATCGCTCGCAGCCTTCCAGGATTCCAACCCTTCCGCGATTTTCGTCATCTTCATCACCTCGATCTGGCCGGTGATTATCAACACCGCCGTCGGCGTACGTAATATCCCGCAGGACTACCGCAACGTTGCCGAGGTGCTGCGGCTCAATCAGTTCGAGTTTTTCTGGAAGATCATGCTGCCATCGGCGGCCCCCTACATCTTCACCGGCCTGAGGATCGGAGTCGGCCTCTCTTGGCTCGCCATCGTCGCGGCCGAAATGCTGACCGGCGGCGTCGGCATCGGTTTCTTCATCTGGGACGCATGGAATTCGTCGCGCCTGCCGGACATCAT
This sequence comes from Rhizobium sp. NZLR1b, assembly GCF_019685155.1. Lineage (NCBI taxonomy): Bacteria > Pseudomonadati > Pseudomonadota > Alphaproteobacteria > Hyphomicrobiales > Rhizobiaceae > Rhizobium > Rhizobium sp. NZLR1b. The sequence goes on along the minus strand of NZ_JABDWC010000001.1, from coordinate 53,252 downwards.
CGTCGCGCTCGCCTATATCGGTATCGTCGGCTTCGCACTCGACAAGCTGGTGGCTGCGCTCGGCAAACTCATCACGCGCGGCGCCACCGCCAACTAAGGAACGTCCCGATGAATGCCTATCTGAAGCTCGATCATATCGACAAACATTTCAATCGCAGCGACGTGCGCGCCGAGGTTTTGAAAGACATCAACCTGACGATCTCCGCGGGCGAATTCGTCTCGATCATCGGCCATTCGGGCTGTGGCAAATCCACTCTGCTCAACCTCATTGCCGGCCTGACCCCGGTTTCCGCCGGCGCCGTGCTCCTCGAAAATCGTGAGGTCAACGGACCCGGTCCCGAACGCGCCGTCGTTTTCCAGAACCACTCCCTGCTGCCTTGGCTGACGGTTTACGAGAACGTCAATCTGGCCGTCTCCAAGCTCTTCAACCGAACGAAGACCAAGGCCGAGCGGCATGACTGGGTCATGGCCAACCTCGACCTTGTGCAAATGGCGCATGCGAGGGATAAGCGGCCTTCGGAAATTTCCGGTGGCATGAAACAGCGCGTCGGCATTGCCCGCGCGCTTTCGATGGAGCCGAAGATCTTGCTGCTCGACGAGCCTTTCGGTGCGCTGGATGCGCTGACCCGCGCCCATCTTCAGGACGCAGTGATGGAAATCCACGCCCGGCTCGGCAACACGATGGTGATGATCACCCATGACGTCGATGAGGCGGTGCTGCTCTCCGACCGCATCGTGATGATGACCAACGGCCCGGCGGCCCGCATCGGCGAAGTGCTCGATGTGACCATGTCTCGTCCCCGCAATCGCATCGAACTCGCCTCCGACCGGACATATCTCAAATGCCGGGAGGCCGTGCTGAAGTTCCTTTACGAACGCCACCGCTTCATCGAAGTCGCGGAGTAGAGACCGGAAACAACGGCGTGATTGACCGGTCGCAGCCTGCTTACTCCTCGGCCGTTGCAAATACCGCGCTGGCATCGCTGACAATTTCCACGTGGGAATATGCCGCCTGCCCCGCGGCGGCTGCGTCCGCGCGCATGATTGCGGTCACGATCCGGCCGTGCTCTTCATAGGATTTCGCCAGACGTCCGGGCAGACGGAACTGCGCCCGCCGAAAAGCCGCGAGCCGCGCCCGCGTCTGAGTCACCATCTCGAAGACATGATCGTTATGCGCGCCGCGATAAAGCCGGGTGTGAAATTCGGTGTTGTGAGCCGAATATTCCTCTTCCGCGCCGGCATGCACGAGCTTCACCGATCCCCGATGATCCAGTTCCAGCGCCCGCCGCTCATCGACCGTCATACGCTCGGCCGAGAGCCTGGCACAGATCGCTTCGAGTTCCGCCATCGCCTCGAACATCGAATGCAGATAAGCCTCGGTGACATTGGTAACGACGGCACTGCGGTTTGGTTCGCGCGCAACCAATCCCATGGCGCTGAGCTCACGCAAGGCTTCTCTGACCGGTGTGCGCGAAACGTCGAAACGAACCGCGAGCGACACCTCGTCCAGCTTTCCGCCCGGCAGGATTTCGCCTGTGACGATCATGTCGGAGATCGCCCTCACCATCTGTTCGACGGTGGTTCCGGTGCGGATGATTTCTCTGCGTTTGGCCTGCTTCACGATACGAATCTGCTCACGTCAACACTCTGCATACAGATGCCGCTCAGCACGCCATAAGTCAAACTACGTGGCGAAGATATTGTTAGATTTTCACTTTCCGATGCAAGGCACAGTCCGCAACAGCTTGTCGACTCGCTGACTGCGCACCTAGATTGAGTAAAAAACAGTTCATGATTATTTTTTATGCGTTACTGCGGTCAATCTGCATGCACTTTAAACAATACAGGCTGCTACTCCAAAAATAATATATAAAAAACAATAAATTGGGTTCTGGCATGAGCATTGCATGCACTTTACTGTCCTGTTTCGCAAACCGGCCCAGCGCCGCAAGGAGCATTCCAATGACCAAACTCCTTTCCATGAACCGCCGCAATTTCCTGCAGGCTTCCGCTGCCGGAGCGCTGGCCAGCGCCATACCGGGCCTGATCGGCTCCTCCGCAGCGGCCCAAACCGCGCTGACCATCGGCTTCATCTATGTCGGCCCCAAGGACGACTACGGCTACAACCAGGCGCATGCGGAAGGCGCCGCCGTGGTCAAGGCGCTGCCGGGCGTGACGCTGGTCGAAGAAGAGAACGTTCCGGAGACCGTCGATGTTCAGAAGACCATGGAGTCGATGATCAATCTCGACGGTGCGACCCTGCTGTTTCCGACCTCCTTCGGCTATTTCGACCCACACATGCTGGCCATGGCCGCTAAACATCCCGACGTTCAGTTCCGCCATTGCGGCGGCCTCTGGCAGGAAGGCAAGCACCCGGCCAATACGGGCTCCTATTTCGGCTATATCTTCCAGGGCCAGTATCTGAACGGCATCGCCGCCGGCCATGCGACGAAGAGCAAGAAGATCGGCTTTGTCGCCGCCAAGCCGATCCCGCAGGTTCTGCAGAACATCAACGCCTTCCTGCTCGGCGCGCGCGCAGTCGACCCTGCTATCACCTGCCAGGTAATCTTCACCGGCGAGTGGTCGCTCGCCGTCAAGGAGGCCGAAGCCACCAACGCCTTGGTCGACCAAGGCGCCGACGTCATCACCTGCCACGTCGATAGCCCGAAAGTGGTTGTCGAGACGGCCGCGGGCCGCGGCGCCTTCGTCTGCGGCTATCACGCCAACCAGAGCCCGCTCGCTCCCGAAAAGTACCTCACGGGCGCCGAATGGGCCTGGGGCAACGTCTATGGCGACTTCGTCAAGAAGGCGCAGGCCGGCGAAAAGCTCGGCAATTTCGTGCGCGGCGGCCTGAAGGACGGCTTCGTCAAGATGAGCGCGCTCGGCCCCGGCGTGTCCGCAGAGGGCCGCAAGGCCTTCGAAGCCACGCAGGCGGACATGATGAAGGGCGGCTTCTCGGTTTTCAAGGGACCGTTGAAGGACAACAAGGGCGACACCGCCGTGGCTGCAGACAAGAGCTACGCTGAAGACGCGATCGAGCTCGAAAGCATGAATTATCTGGTCGAGGGCGTCGTCGGGTCCACATCGTAAACCGCGAAGGGAGAAGCGCCATGACCATCGAGGCCAATCCTGCAATATCGATCGCGGGAAAACCGGCTTCGCTGCGCCCGGTCCTCGAATGGACCGCGCGGCGAGCCGAGCCGATCGTCATCGGCCTCGCGGCCATCCTGATCGGTCTTGCGCTTTTCTCCCTCTTCATCCTGGCGGTCGGCAAGTCGCCGGCCACCCTCTTCCAACTGATGTACACCGGCGGCTTCGGCAGCTGGTTTTCGGTGCAAAACAGCCTAAGCCGTGCCGCACCCCTTCTCCTGACGGCACTCTGCGTCGCCCTGCCCGCCCGTCTCGGCCTCGTCATCATCGGCGGGGAAGGAGCGGTTGTGTTGGGCGGCGTTGCTGCCGCAGCCATGGCTCTGCCGCTCGCCGGCACCGCGCCGGTCTTCCTCACCCTCGTTCTGATGGCGATGGCGGCCATGGTGGTCGGCGGCATCTGGATCGGCCTCGCCGGGTTCCTGCGCCACTACCGCGGCGTCAACGAAACCATATCGTCGCTGCTGCTCTCCTATATCGCCATTGCCCTGATGAACCAGTTCGTCGAAGGGGTGCTCCGCGATCCGGCAAGCCTCAACAAGCCGTCGACCAGGCCGCTGCCGGCGGAATACATGCTCGGCAATATACCCGGCATGGACGTGCATTGGGGTCTTGTCATCGGCATCCTCGCCTGCATGGTCTCGTGGATCGTGATCGAGGCGACGAGCTACGGTTTTGCCGCCCGCATCGCCGGCGGCAACGTGCGAGCCGCCCAGATCCAGGGGCTGCCGGTCGGCAAGCTGATCGCGGGATTTACCGCACTTGCCGGCAGCTTTGCCGGTCTGGCGGGCATGATCGAAGTGGCGGCGGTGCAGGGAAGTGCCAATGCTTCGCTTGCGGCGGGCTACGGTTATACCGGCATCCTCGTCGCCTTCCTCGCCAGGCACAATCCGCTGGCGATCATTCCAGTGGCGATCCTGCTCGGCGGCATCGAAGCCTCGGGCGGCCTCATCCAGCGGCGCATGGGCCTGCCGGATGCGACCGTTCTGGTGCTGCAGGGAACGCTCTTCATCGTTATTCTTTTCTGCGAGACATTCTACGGCCGCTTTAAGATCTTCAATCCCGATCTCTGGAAAAGGAGCCTCTGATGGAAGAGACAGGCATCGGCATCTGGGGCGTGCCGCTGGCGATCTTTGCAGGCGCCATCCGCGTTTCCACCCCGTTCATCTTCGTTAGCCTCGGCGAGACGATCACCGAACGCTCCGGCCGCATCAATCTCGGCCTGGAAGGCACGCTGGTCTTCGGCGCCATGACGGCTTATGCGGTGGCCGTCATGACTGGCTCACCGACCCTCGGCGTGGTGGCCGCGATGATGGCCGGCGCGATCTTCGGCGTCATCCACGGCTGGATCTGCAAATTCCCCAAGGTCAATGACATCGCCATCGGCATTGCCATGATGCAGTTCGGTCTCGGCATGGCGTTCTTCCTCGGCAAATCCTTCATTCAACCCGTGGCGCCGAAACTGCCCTCGATCGCGCTCGGAGGCTGGTCGAGCATGCCGCAGCTACAGGCGGCGCTCAATATCAACGTGCTGTTCTTCATCGGCGCCGCACTTGCTCTCTTCCTGTTCTGGGCCTTCAAGAACACCCGCATCGGTCTGATCCTGCGCGTCGTCGGCGATAGCACCGACGCGGCCCGGGCCATGGGCATCGACCCTGACCGGGTTCGCCTGCTGGCGACGGCCGCGGGCGGCTCGCTGGCGGCGATCGGCGGCGCCTACCTTTCGCTCTATTATCCGGGCTCGTGGAACGAAGGCATCTCGTCGGGTCAGGGCCTGATGGCCGTGGCCCTAGTGATCTTCGCGCGCTGGAACCCAATCGGCTGCTTCCTCGCCGCCCTGCTTTTCGGCGGTGCCGGCGCGCTCGGCCCGGCGCTGCAATCGGTCGGCGTCACACAAGGCTACTACCTCTTCTACGCTGCCCCTTATGTCCTCACCCTCATCATCCTGATTGCCACCTCCTCGCCCACCCGCTCGCTCGCCGGTGCGCCGGGCGCGCTGTCGCTGACGAAATAACGGAGCCTTGTGATGAACGGACTTGGCGGTCTCAACAAATCTGCCGCGGAATAGGAGAGAGAATGATGGACGCGATGGTCGAAACCAAAGGGCGTTTTATCGACGCCGATCCGTATCCGTGGCCCTATAACGGCGCTCTCAGGCCTGATAACACCGCCCTCATCATCATCGACATGCAGACGGATTTCTGTGGCAAAGGCGGCTATGTCGACCACATGGGCTACGACCTGTCGCTGGTGCAGGCGCCGATCGAACCCATCAAACGCGTGCTTGCCGCCATGCGGGCCAAGGGCTACCACATCATCCATACGCGCGAGGGCCATCGCCCCGACCTCGCCGATCTGCCGGCCAACAAACGCTGGCGCTCGCGGCGGATCGGCGCCGGCATAGGGGATCCCGGCCCCTGCGGCCGCATCCTGACGCGTGGCGAACCCGGCTGGGACATCATCCCCGAACTCTACCCGACCGAAGGCGAGACAATCATCGACAAGCCCGGCAAGGGTTCGTTCTGCGCCACCGATCTTGAGCTCATCCTCAACCAGAAGCGCATCGAGAACATCATCCTCACGGGAATCACCACCGATGTCTGCGTCTCGACGACGATGCGCGAGGCGAACGACCGCGGCTACGAATGCCTGCTGCTGGAGGACTGCTGTGGGGCGACGGACTATGGAAACCACCTCGCCGCCATCAAGATGGTGAAGATGCAGGGCGGCGTCTTCGGCTCGGTCTCCAATTCCGAAACCTTTGTGAGCCAGCTGTCATGAGCACCGTTCGCGACACGCCCCTTCCCAAGGCCGGCAAGGCGATCGGTATCGATACGCTCGGCATGACCATGCGCTTCGGCAGCTTTACCGCGCTCGACAACGTCTCGATCGCCGTTCCGGCCGGCTCTTTTCACGCGCTTCTCGGCGAAAACGGCGCCGGCAAGTCGACGCTTGTCAAATGCATCATGGGCTTCTATCACGCCACGTCAGGCTCGCTGTCGGTCGACGGCCGCGAGGTAGCGATCGGCTCACCCAAGGATGCCGCGACCTACGGGCTCGGTATGGTCTACCAGCATTTCACCTTGGTTCCCTCTCTGACCGGCGCGGAAAACCTGGTCATCAGCCGTGCCGAAGTACCTGCGGTGATCAACTGGGCCGGGGAACGCAAGGATCTGGCGGGTTTCATGGAGCGCATGCCGTTCAAGATCCCGCTCGACAGGCCGGTGAGCCAGCTTGCCGCCGGCGAAAAACAGAAGCTCGAAATCGTCAAGCAGCTCTACCTCGGCCGCTCCTTTCTCGTTCTCGACGAGCCGACCTCGGTGCTGACGCCGGCGGAGGCAGACGAGATGCTCGGCATCGTGCGCGGGATGACCGAGCGCGGCGAACTCACCGTGCTGATGATTTCTCACAAATTCCACGAAGTGACGAAATTCGCCGATGCCGTCTCGATCCTGCGGCGCGGCAAACTGGTCGGCGCCGGCAAGGTCGGTGAGCTCTCCACATCAGATATGGCGGCGATGATGATCGGCGACGTCAAGCTCGCCGAACTCGACAGCCGCCTGCCGGTGGCGGAAGCGGCAAGGCCGGTGCTGTCCGTAAGCCGGGTGAAAGCCCCGGATCGTTCCGGCCTGAAAACGATCGAAATCGACGAGCTTACGGTGCGCTTCGGCGAGATCGTCGGCATCGCCGGCATATCGGGCAATGGCCAGAAGGAACTGACGGAAATCCTCGCCGGCCAGCGCCCGACCGATAGCGGCCAGGTCATGGTCAATGGCGAGGCTTACGGCGCAACCCGCGACGAGACCCGCAAGAACAGGGTGCGTTTCATCCCCGAGGAGCCGTTGCAGAATGCCTGCGCGCCGAAGATGACGGTGAGCGAGAACCTTGCGTTCCGCACCTTCGACTTGAAGCCGGACGGCAAGGACGCGATCTGGTTGAACAGGGCCAGCATGAAGAAGCGTGCGTCGGCGCTGATCTCCGACTTCAAGGTCAGGACCGCCTCTTCCTCCTCGCCGATTGCAGCGCTTTCAGGCGGCAACGTGCAGCGGGCGGTGCTCGCCCGCGAGCTGACCGGCGACGTCGATCTGCTCATCGTCTCCAACCCGTGTTTCGGCCTCGATTTCTCGGCCGTTGCCGAAATCCGCGCCCGCATCATGAAGGCGCGCAATTTGGGTGCTGCCGTGCTGCTGCTCTCCGAAGACCTCGACGAACTGCTCGAAATGTCCGATCGCATCATGGTCATTTCGGAAGGCAGGCTGGTTTACGAGACACCGGCGCGTTCGGCCGATATCGGCGTGATCGGCGCCCACATGGCGGGGCATCACTGATGGTGGGGATTAAAGCCGAACCTTTCGCCTTTCCGGTGAGGCACGATGAACTCGCCCTTATCGTCATCGACATGCAGCGCGATTTCGCCGAAGCCGGCGGCTTCGGTGCAAGCCTTGGTAACGATGTCAGCCGCATCACCCGCATCGTGCCTGATGTCAAACGCCTGATCCAGGGCTTCCGCAATGCCGGCCTGCCTGTGATCCATACGATGGAGTGCCACCGGCCGGACCTGTCCGACCTGCCGCCGGCGAAACGCGACCGCGGCAATCCTTCGCTCAGGATCGGCGACGAAGGCCTGATGGGCCGCATCCTGATCTCAGGCGAACCCGGCACGGCGATTCTTCCGGAACTTGCTCCTGTGAAGGGGGAAATCATCATCGAAAAACCCGGCAAGGGCGCCTTCTACGCTACCGAGCTTGGCGCCATGTTGCAGCAGAAGGGCATCAGTCAGCTCGTCTTTGCCGGCGTCACCACCGAAGTCTGCGTGCAGACGACCATGCGCGAAGCAAACGACCGCGGCTATGAATGCCTGCTCGCCGAGGAGGCGACGGAAAGCTATTTCCCCGAATTCAAAGCCGCAGCCATCGCCATGATCCGCGCCCAGGGCGCTATCGTCGGCTGGACCGCCCATGTCGACGACATTCTGGAAAGCATTGCCAATGCCTGAAACGACCCGCGAACTGCTGACATCGGGCGGCTGGAAGGAAGTGGAATTCGGCCCTTTCCGCGAGAATGTCACCATTCACTGGATCCGCCCCTTCGAGGGCGACCAGCCGGGCGTGGCGCTGTTGAAATATGAGCCCGGCGCCTCCGTTCCCCGCCATCTCCACGAGGGGCTCGAGACCATCCTGGTGCTCGATGGTGTTCAATCCGACGAGACGGGCGATTACATCAGCGGCAGTTATATCGTCAATGCACCCGGCAGCGAGCATTCGGTCTGGAGCGATACCGGCTGTGTCGTGCTGATCCAGTGGGACCGGCCGGTGAAGATACTCGAAGAGGAAATCGCATGATTCCGTTCTTCGCCGCTGCATGGCAACGACAGCAGCGTCGAGCTAATTGAAGCGGTCTCACCCACTGGGGCGATTTCCATCAGGCAAGCGGCGTGACGCTGGGTGCGACGCGCTTTTAAGCAACGCCTCTCAAAAACTCCTCGGTCTCCATGAGTTCAAGCTGCACGGAAAACCGATCGTGCAGGAGTTCCAGTGAGGCGTCATGCGTATCGTCGGCGCCACTGCAGACGGCATCCTTCAGCACGATGACCCGATAGGCGAGATCGATGGCGCCGAGTGTCGTGGCACAAAGATGCCGCCACTCCCCGACCTCGCCCATCACATCCTCCATTCGGTTTTCAGGCGTCAACCGCCGCGCTGGGCGAAAGTTCCTCTAACCAGCGGAAGAGCAAAAGCCTTTCAGGCAACGGCGCCCGGAGCGATCGTCAGTAATCGAGTGGTGCTTTCAGGTTCCCGGAAACAATCGAGTTCACGAAGAGGAACTGGTTTGGAGAAGAAGTAGCCTTGGAGGTCGGTGCAGCCGAGGGCGGCCAGAAAGTCGCGTTGATATTCGGTTTCAACCCCTTCCGCCGTCGTCGAGATCCCGAGGTTGCGGCTGAGCGCGACGATAGCGCCAATGATAGCTGCCCCGTTGGCTTTTGTGCCGAGCAGCGAGACGAAGGAACGATCGATCTTGATGCGGTCGATATCGAAGCGCATCAGGTGGCTGAGGCATGAAAATCCGGTCCCGAAATCGTCGAGCGAAATCTGAATACCCCGACTGCGCAGCGACTTCAGCACCGAATAGACGTCCGAGTTATCCTCGATGAGCGAGGATTCGGTGAGCTCGAGTTCGAGCCGGGATGGCGGCAGCCCGCTCTCCTGAAGCACGGCGAAGACTTCCTCGGCAAAATTCGGTCTTCTTAACTGGGCGGGAGATACATTGACGGCAACGAACGTATCTTCAGGCCATTTGCAGGCGGCTCGGCAGGCTTCGCGCAATACCCAGAAACCGAGAGCGTCGATGAGACCACCCTCCTCGGCGACAGGGATGAAGCTGGCAGGCGTCAACAGTCCACGCTGACTGTGACGCCAGCGCACCAGAGCTTCCGCGCCCGACGCCGAGTATCCGCCCTCGGCACGATGCACGGTTTGGTAATAGACCTCGAGCGATCCGAAATCCGGCCTGTTTGCAGCCGGATCTGAGCGTGGACCGTCGCCGGATGAGGCCATGCTTTTAGCCAGAACTTCGCGCAATTCGTTTTTGAGAATGTCGCGCGCATTCCTGCCGCCGTCCATGGACGACGAATAGACGCGCCATTGACCTCTCCCGCCCATCTTGGCCTCGTAAAGCGCGACGTCGGCGTAGCGCATGATGTCGTCGGCATTCCGGCCGGCATCCGGAACAACGGTTACGCCGATCGAGCCGCCGACGCGGGCGACCGCCTCGCCTCGCAAAAGCGGGAAGGGCTTGCCAAGTTCGGCAACGATCGCTTCGCAGATTGCCGGCAAAACTTGATCATGGTCTTTGATGTCCCGGAGAAGCAGGGCAAATTCGTCCCCTCCGAGCCGGGCAAGCGTGTCGCCTGGACGCAGTATGGAGCGGATCCGCTCCGCAGCCATCCTGATGAGTTCATCGCCGGCCGCATGGCCGAACGTGTCGTTCACGGCTTTGAAGCGGTCGAGGTCGAGAAGCGCAACTGCCGAGCGCTCGGCCGAATTTTTTGTCTCGGCCAGGCACTCGTCGAACCGGATGGCGAACAAGGCGCGATTGGGAAGGTCGGTCAGCACATCATGCAGGGCAAGCTGCCGTGCATGCAGCTCGCTTTTCTTCAATTCGCCGAGACTGCTTCGCAGGCGCACCAGCAGGACCGAGAACAGGATGGCGATCACCAGGGCGGCAATCGAAAGCGCCGGCATCAAGCGGCCGATCACTCTTGAACCCGGAAGATCGGGCCGCCAGACGATGAAGCCGATCGGTTCGCCGTTTGCCGTGGCGTCGATCTGAAACGCAACCTCGTTTTCGTCCGCATCGGCGGTGCGCGCGAAGCGCGCGCCGTTGAGACCTTGTTGCCGGCTCAATTCGTCCAGCGCCGCACCATCGATAAACCGAACGACGATCAGGAATTGCCGCGTCGGCTGCTGCTGTCCCTGGTCGGCCTCGTTGATGGCGACGACGCCGACGATCGTCGGCCGGCCTTCCAGCCGCATCAGATTGGCCAAGGCACGGTTGGAGCGGGTTGCGTTCGCAAGGCGGCTTTCCATCGAGGACGGCGTTCGTTCGGAAACCGTCCCTTGTCTCACCCCAAGGCGGGCATCCTGAAGGAGAGGCAAAAAGAGAGGCTTCATCCAGCGATAGCGCTTTTCCGTCTGGGCGTCCGCCAGCATGAGCAGTTGAGCCTTCTCGTCGACGACGAAAGCCTGGTCGTAGCCGAAGGCGGACATTGCGGTCTGGCTGATCGCACTTCCGGCCGCCGCCGTCAGTACTGCCTCGAGGCTTGAGGAGCCTCCGGTCGATCGGGCGGCAGGATAAACACGTGTGAGGTAGCCATTGCCGAACTGACCGATAACATGCGCGACCTGATCGACCTGTTCGCGCAGGCGCGCATTTACAAGCTGGCGTTGGCGATCAAGGGCGGCAGCGTCACTCTCGGTTCCTGCCCACAGCGCCGAAAGCACGACAAGTCCAATCGCTCCAAGGCCGCTGACGGCGATCAGAAAGAGAATTCTTCCCGAGGCGATCCAGGATTGCTGAAACGTATTGGAGCTGGAAGGAACAACGATTTGCAAGCCTAGACCCCTGGACACCACGACACGGGCGTATTCGCCGACGCTAACAAAGAAGCGTTCACGTAGAATTAAAAGCTACGGCGCATTATGGGCGAGATCGAATACGCCCCAAGGAGCTCCCGATGCTGCGCATATCCCTTCAGACTATGTTGCGCGGAGCACTGATTGCGGGGGGCTTGGGTATGTTATTGATCGCGGCCGCGCCAATCCAGGCGACCGCGCAAGATCGTACGCCGATGAGGATTGCCGTCGAAGGGGCATTTCCGCCCTTTAATTACGTCGATGCAAACAACAAGCTTCAAGGCTTCGACATCGATGTTGCCAACGCCCTTTGCGAAGTCGGCAAGTTCGAATGCCAGTTCATCATCGAGAAGTGGGACGACATAATTCCCGATCTCGTTGCCGATAAATACGACGCGATCATCTCATCCATGTCGATGAGCCTCGAGCGGCGTCAAAAGGTTGCTTTCACTGAAAAATACTACAACAGCCCGTCCGTGTTCATCGCTCGGAAAGATTCGCCGATCAGCGATGTCAGCCCCGCCGCCCTCAGCGGCAAGATTCTCGGGGTGACGTCGTCGACAGCGCAGGAATCCTACGCCAACCATCTCTATCCGGAGATGAAAAAGAAGGTCTTTCGGTCTTCGCCTGAATTGTACAAGGGGCTGTCGGACGGCAATGTCGATATCATTCTGGAAGACAAACTCGCCATCTACGACTGGATCGCCAATACGAAGGCTGGAACCTGCTGCGAGTTCAAAGGACCGGATCTGGTCGACGTCACATACTTCGGTGAAGGTGCCGGCATCGCGTTGCGCCTGGATGACAAGGAGCGTCTTACGCGCTTGAACGAAGCGTTGAAGAGCATCAAGGCGGACGGGACCTATGACATGATCAACGCAAAATATTTCCCGTTCAGCATCCAGTAGTTTCGCAGTAAATGCTTGATAAATGAAGGATGGCCGGTTAGCGGCCGACCATCCCATCAGGGCTATCTTCGATCGTGCCGCTATGCGGCTTTCGCGACGTCTCCATGCGGATCGAGGACATATTTCATCGCGGCTCCATGGTCAAAGCTCTCATATCCAGCGGCGGCATCGTCGAGCGGGATGACCTTGGCATTGACGATATCGGCAATGGGCAGCCGGTCGTGGAGGATCGCCTGCATGAGCTGACGATTGTATTTGAGCACCGGCGTCTGGCCGGTGTGGAAAGATTGCGCCTTGGCCCAGCCGAGACCGAAGCGGAGCGCAAGATTGCCGTGTTTGGCGGCATTGTCGACGGCGCCCGGATCCTCGGTGACGTAGAGGCCGGGAATACCGATCGAGCCTGCGGCTCGGGTAATCTCCATCATCTGGTTGAGCACGATCGCAGGCTGTTCGCCGCCCGAATGGCCGCGTGCCTCGAAGCCGACCGCATCGATGGCGCTATCCACCTCGTTGCTGCCGACGACCTGGGCGATCATGTCGCCAAGACGGTCGCTCTTGGAGAGATCGATCGGTTCGAAACCGACCCTCGCCGCATGCGCCAGACGATCCTTGTTGAAGTCACCGATCATGACGACCGCGGCGCCGAGGATGCGTGCCGAAGCCGCAGCCGCAAGGCCGACAGGGCCGGCGCCAGCGACGTAGACGGTCGAGCCGACCCCGACACCGGCGCGCACTGCGCCATGGAAACCGGTGGGCAGAATATCGGAGAGCATGGTGAGATCGCGGATCTTCGCCATCGCCTTGTCCCGATCGGGGATTTTCAGCAGGTTGAAATCCGCATAGGGGATGGTGACGTAGCGCGCCTGTCCGCCGATCCAGCCGCCCATGTCGACATAACCATAAGCGCCACCGGCGCGGGACGGGTTTACGGTGAGGCAGACACCGGTATCCTGGGACTTGCAGCAGCGGCAACGGCCGCAGGCGACATTGAAGGGTACCGAGACGATATCGCCGATGTCGAGCATCTCGACGTCGATGCCTTTCTCGATGATCTCGCCGGTGATCTCGTGGCCGAGGACCAGACCCGGCATTGCCGTGGTACGGCCACGGACCATGTGCTGGTCGGAGCCGCAAATGTTGGTCGATATTACCTTCAGAATGACGCCGTGTTCGATGCGGCGGCCATCGGGCGCTTCCAGTTTCGGATCGTCGAGATCGCGAACCTCGACCTTGCCCGGCCTCAAATAAACGACGCCTCTATTCTTGCTCATGGATTCCTCCCACTTGTTGATGCCTCGAGCTGCAACCGATGCAGTCGATGGCAACCTTTCCTTCGGCCTGCCTCCTCTGCAGCCCGGTATTCACAACGCGCCGGATATCGCCGCATCGGGCGATATTCGAATTTCACGAATGGACAGATTGGATGGAGGGAGAGAGTAAACACGATAGGTCTTGCCTGTCGTTCCGCTCGTCATCGCCGATCTGCTGCGTAAGCGCCAGTTTCGGGCTCCAGAACCTCCTTTCGATCCATCTCGATATCCTTCCGGAACTCTCTCCGGCGATCTCCTTGCGGATTCAGTTCTTATAACAGCTGCCGAGCGGCCGGACCGGCCTTTCAATGGTTCATGTCGCCAGCTTGCAAGGCGGCGCCTTGAATACCACAAGAAAACCACGCCCGGCGGAAAACAGCGCCCAAAAAAACGACATGGGTGCAATTCAAAGACGACGTCGGCGAAGCCGCGGCGGCATGCCGCTCCAGCGGATAAGTTGGCCCCTCGAATAGGGCGGTTTTCCGGATCGCTTCAGAAATTTGATCGTAGGCCTCTGATCAAATAGTTTGAGCATGATGTCGCCCACTGTCGAGCCTCAGTTTGTGCTCTGGAGCCTGATTTGGCTAATTGGCTGTCGCGCTGTGATCACATCTCCTCGGCCCGCAGCAGATGACGTTTTCAATCGTGATTGGACATCGGCTTCGACCTGAGCCACGCTATTGTTGGGAGCGGACCATCTATTTTTGCGAAGATAGGAGGCCGGAATGGAACAGTATGCACTGGAGCAACTGAAAGCAGTTGCAAAGGTCAGCACGACCTGTAAGCGCCTTGAACTAACGCGGCGCGAACGCATTGAACGCTGGGCTGAATGTCTCGAACGCAGCCCCAGACCGTATCTTAGAACGCTTCACGAAACCGAATATCAGCCGATCGCAGATCGGTTTGCCTTGCGGGATGACGACACCCCGATCTCTGTTGCATTCGCTGATCCCATCCTGCGGGCGGCAGGAATGGAAAATGACAGCTATGGAGAGGCCAGACGGTTCTTCGAACTCAGCGACGAGCAGTTGCACGATGTTGTCTGCTTCTGCCATTTTGGTGAACGCGTCAGCGCGGCGACAGTCGCTCGTCGCGTGCGAAAGATGGCAGATCGCAGTCCAGGCGGTTTTTTCGCTCAGCTCCGTGCGTTCTTTGGCTAGCGGCCTGTTGCGGCCACCTGACATCTAGTCACGTGACCACCGGCCCAGGTTGAAGTCGATCGCCGTGTGCCAGAACACGGCGCCGAGGATGATCGCCCCGCCGAAATAGGTGGCGACGGGCGGCTGCTCCGAAAACAGCAGCCAGACCCAGAAGGGCGTCAGCACGATTTCCATCGTGCCGATCAGCGCTGCCTCGGCCGGCGGCATCCGCTTCGCGCCGGCAAGGAATAGCACCAGCGCGAGGGAGAAGTTAGTCGCGCCGAAGGCGGCAAGGACGATCCAGTTGTGCAGGTCGAGTGAGCCGACCGAACCGAACGGCGCGAAGATGACGAGGGTCAGAAAAGCGCTGACGACAGTCGGCGGCAGGCTCGGCACGCCGGGATTGATACGCGGAATGATGATAACAAGCGCAAACGACGCGGTCATGCCGAGCGCCAGCAGGTCGCCCCAGCCGGTGCCCCCGCCGATCGACGAGGCGACGATGACCGCAACGCCGAAGAGCGAGACGCCGCCGGCAATCAGCGTCCGCCTGGCGACCCTCTCCTTGAGGATGAGCCAGCCGAACAAGGCTGCGATGAACGGCGTCGTAGCATAGATCATCGTCACATTGGCGACGGTGGTCATATAGAGCGCCCCGATGAAGCAGCCCTGACTGAAGGTCTGGCACGCGATCATCGCAAGTCCCGAGGGATGGAAAACGGAACGCCATTGCCGCCGCGAGATGCCCCCTTCGAGGAAAAGGCAGGGGATCAGCAGAAACAGGCCGCCGAACAACGACCGCCAGGCGATCGCCGTCCATACGTCGGTGGTCAGGAGCCGCGCGTAAACGCCGCTCGCACTCCAGGCGAGCGTCGCGGCAACGATGAGAAGCACACCCTTCTCGTGCTCGCTGCCTGCGAGGCGTGTGGTCGGATTTTCAATGGTCACGCAGATGGTCTCAAAGAAGGAAGTCGAACGCGATCCTGTTCTGCGCCGAGAATTGACATTCGACAAACGAATAGTAGAGATGGCAATCATCGATTTTTTCTATGGCTAGCAATGCACCAGCCGATCGAAAGCGACCTGTTGAGAACCTTCCTGGTCGTCGCCGAGACGTCGAACTTCTCCGTTGCTGCCCAGCGCATCGGGCGGACGCAATCGGCCGTCAGCACCCAGGTCAAGAGGCTCGAGGAGGCGATCGGCGAAAGTCTTTTCCAACGCGGCGCCCGCGGCGTGCTGCTCACTCGCCAGGGCATGCAACTGGTGCCTTATGCCCGCAGGGTGATCGATCTCCTGAACGAGGCCGCCGCGACGATCCGCAGCAAGCCTCTCGACGGGCCGGTGCGCATCGGAATTCCCGAGGAATACAGCCAGACGGTGCTGCCGGCCGCCCTTGCGGCTTTTGCCGTGCGCCATCCTGCGGTCGAGGTCACGGTGTCCTGCGACTACACGGTCCGCAACCTTGCCGCCCTGGAACGGGACGAACTCGATCTCGCCGTCGTTTTCGACTGGAGCGACCAGAACAAAGGCGAAGTCCTCTGCGTCGATCCGACAGTCTGGGTCACATCGATGGTTCACCGGCTGCACGACATCGATCCGCTGCCCGTTGCGACCTATCGCAACTCCACGTGGTCACGCGATTTTGCGCTCCGGTCGCTGGAGCAGATCGGCCGCAACTACCGGATCGCCTTCATCGCCGATACCGGCTCGGGGCTGAAGAATGCCGTGACCGCGGGCCTTGCCGTCACGACGCTTTCCCGCAGCAGCATCCCGCTCGGCTGCCGGGAGCTGACCGCCGAAGACGGTTTTCCGCCGGTCGATTCCTCGAAGGTCGTGCTTCGCCGGAGCACTTTCCGTTCCAGCGAAGCCGTACGGGAGCTTGCCGAAATGGTGCGCGAAGCCTTCCAGCCTATGGCGGCGCCGGCGATGGTGTGATGCGGCGGCGCAGTCGGCGCCTCGTCTCGGAGGGGCTCTCGGAGAAACTCGCCCGGTAGCTTCTCGCAAAGGCCGAAGCCGAATTGAAGCCGGTCGCTGCGGCGATGTCGGCGAAGGAGGCTGTCGTCTCGATCACCTTGCGGCGCGCTGCGTTCAGGCGTAGCGCCAAATAATGCACATGCGGCGGTGCGCCGATGCTCTGCTGGAAAAGATCCTGCAGATGCCGGGCGCTGATGCCCACCCTGCGGGCAAGCCGCGCGAGCACCAATGGCTGCTCGATATGCTCCTCCATCAGCCGCACCGCCTGCGTCACGCGGGAATCCTGCATGCGCAGTCCCGCCGAGGCCGCGGCAAGCGGCTCGTCCGCATGGAAAGACGGATGCTCGTAGCGGAACAGCCGGCTGACTTCGAGCGCCAGCGAATAGCCTTGCCGTTGCCTGATCACCTCCAGCATCAGATCGACGGTCGGAAGCGATCCCGATGTCGTCAGCCGCTTGCCGTCGATGACGAAACGATCCTTGACGGCCCGCACCTCAGGATAGGCCAGCGCAAAATCCTCATAGTCTTCCCAGTGAACGGTTGCCGACAGGCCGTCGAGCAGGCTTGCCTCGGCCAGCAGCCAGGTACCGGACTCGATGCCGGCGATTGTCGTACGGTAGCGGGCGGCCTGCGACAGCTGCATCTTCAGCGCCGGCGTCGCGCTGCGGCGCCAATTATAACTCGCAAGCACGAACAGCGGCGCCTCGTCCCGCGTCGCCTGGAATATCCCCTGGGCCGGGATGGCGATATCGCTGGTGGTCGGGACCGGCGCTCCATCCGGCGTCAGCAGCCGCCAGCGATAGAGTTCACTGCCGGCGATGCGGTTGGCGCCGCGCAGCGGCTCGATGACAGACGCGATCAGGATCAGGTTCGCATCCGGCAGGACGAGAAGGTCGATATCAAGCCGTTCCGTCGATCGCTGCAGCAAGGCCACCTCCCTGTTGTTCCGATAATGTATCGTTGAGTTCCGAGAATGCAAAGCATCTCCGCCGATCCTGCCGCGTAATGGTTGGTAAGACGGGGAGAAAAAAACATGCCTCTTGCGATGAACCGCGATGTTTTCATCACCTGCGCCGTCACCGGCGCCGGCGATACGATTTCCAGATCCAGCCATGTTCCCATTACTCCCAAGCAGATCGCCGCCTCCGCGATCGACGCCGCCAAGGCTGGGGCGGCTGTTGTTCACTGCCATGTCCGCGATCCTGAAACGGGGGCCGCCAGCCGCCGCAACGATCTCTATAGGGAAGTCACCGACCGCATCCGCTCGGCGGATATCGACGTCGTCCTCAATCTCACCGCCGGCATGGGCGGGGATATGATTTTCGGGGATGTCGAAAGCCCCCTTCCCCTCAATCCGAAGGGCACGGATATGGCAGGGGCCACCGAGCGCGTCAGCCATGTCGCCGAATGCCTGCCGGAGATCTGCACGCTCGACTGCGGCACCATGAATTTCAACCTTGGCGACTATGTCATGACCAACACGCCGGCCATGCTGCGGGCGATGGCGAAGAAGATGACGGATCTCGGCGTGCGGCCGGAGATCGAAGCTTTCGACACCGGCCATCTCTGGTTCGCCAAACAGCTTGCCGAGGAAGGCCTCATCGAAGACCCGGTGCTGATCCAGATCTGCATGGGCATTCCGTGGGGCGCGCCCGACGATCTCAATACCTTCATGGCGATGGTCAACAACGTGCCCGATAGCTGGACCTTCTCGGCCTTCTCGATTGGCCGCAACGCCATGGCCTACCCGGCGGCAGCGGTTCTTGCCGGCGGCAATGTGCGCGTCGGCCTGGAAGACAACCTCTTCGTCGGCAAGGGCCAGCTCGCCACCAATGCGCAGCTCGTCGAAAAGGCCGTGCAGGTGGTCGAAGCCATGGGGGCGCGGGTCATCGGCCCGGAAGACGTGCGCAAGAAACTCAAACTGACGAAGCGCTGAGGACGGCATGACAAGGATCAGCAAGGCGGCTTGTATCGGCGGCGGCGTCATCGGCGGCGGGTGGATCGCCCGTTTCCTGCTGGCCGGCATCGACGTTGATGTGTTCGACCCGCATCCGGAAGCGGGCCGCATCGTCGGCGAGGTGATCGCCAATGCCGAAAGAGCCTATGCCATGCTAACCGGCGCACCGCTGCCGCCGCGCGGCAGGCTTAGCTTCACCAAGACGCTAGAGGAAGCCGTCACAGATGCGGACTGGATCCAGGAAAGCGTGCCGGAAAGGCTCGATCTCAAGCGCCGCGTGCTGACCGAGATCGATGCCGTAGCGCGTCCGGATGCGCTGATCGGCTCTTCCACGTCAGGGCTGCTGCCAACCGATCTGCAGCGCGACATGAAGCATCCCGAACGCCTGTTCGTCGCTCACCCTTATAATCCCGTCTATCTGCTGCCGCTCGTCGAAATCGTCGGCGGAGAGAAGACCTCGGCGGCGACCATCCATGCGGCGATGGAAAAACTGGTCCCGATCGGCATGAAGGGCGTTCATATCGCCAAGGAGATCGAGGCCTTCGTCGGCGACCGGCTGCTCGAAGCACTCTGGCGCGAGGCCTTGTGGCTCATCCACGACGATATCTGCACCGTCGAGACGCTCGACGACGTCATCCGCTATTCCTTCGGCCTGCGCTGGGCGCAGATGGGCCTGTTCCAGACCTACCGCATCGCCGGCGGCGAGGCCGGGATGCGCCACTTCCTCGCCCAGTTCGGTCCCTGCCTTGCCTGGCCCTGGACCAAGCTCACCGATGTCGTCGATCTCGACGATGCACTGATCGAAAAGATCGGCCGGCAATCCGACGAACAGGCGGCCGGTCTCTCGATCCGCGAACTCGAACGCATCCGCGACGAAAACCTCGTCGGCATCCTGCAGGCGCTGAAAGGCGGCGATGGCGGCAAGGGCTGGGGCGCCGGCAAGCTGCTGAAGGATTTCGAGCAATCGCTCTGGGCAGAAGGCGGCGGTGCGACCGCGTCTTTCGACCCATCGAAACCGCTGCGGCTCATCGAGGCAAAAGTCAGCCCCGCCTGGGTCGACTATAACGGCCATATGACCGAGCACCGCTACCTCCAGGTTTTCGGCGACACCTCCGACGCATTGCTGCGCCTCATCGGCGTCGATCTCGCTTATGTCGAGGCGGGGCAGAGCTATTACACGGTGGAAACCCACATCCGTCATCTCGGCGAGGCGAAGCTCGGCCAGGCAATCCATGCGACCTGCCGGATTCTGTCCGTCGACGAAAAGCGGCTGCATCTCTTCCATACTCTCTACGACACGGCGACGGACGAAGCTCTGGCAACCGCCGAGCACATGCTGCTGCATGTCGACAGCAAGGCCGGCAAGGCTGTGCCAGCGCCGGCCGCCCTGCTCGACAAGGCGAAGGCGATCGCGAACGCCCATGCGGCGTTGGCGCTGCCTGAAGGCGTCGGCCGCCACATCGGCCAGAAGCGCTAGAGGATCAACATGGATTTCGGTCTCAGCCAAGAACAGGAAATGATCGTCGAGACGGTCCGCACCTTCGTTGAAACCGAAATCTATCCGCATGAGAACGAGGTCGAGCGGACCGGCATCGTCCCGCCGGAACTCGGCCGCGAGATCCAGCGCAAATGCGTCGATCTCGGCTTCTACGCCTGCAATTTCCCCGAGGAGGTCGGCGGCGCCGGCATCGACCATGTCACCTTCACGCTGGTCGAGCGCGAGCTCGGGCGCGGCTCGCTCGGGCTGACGGTTTTTTTCGGTCGGCCCTCGGGCATCCTGATGGCCTGCGAGGGCGAGCAGCGCGAGCGTTACCTGCTGCCTGCGGTGCGTGGCGAGAAGATCGACGCGCTTGCCATCACCGAGCCAGACGCCGGCTCTGATATGCGCGGCATGAAGTGTGCTGCCCGCCGCGACGGCGGCGATTTCGTCTTGAACGGCACGAAACATTTCATCTCCCATGCCGACGTCGCCGATTTCGTGATCGTCTTTGCCGCGACGGGCGAAGAGGAAACGCCGAAGGGCATCAAGAAGAAGATCACCGCTTTCCTGGTGGACCGCGGCACGCCGGGGTTTGAAATCCTGAAGGGCTACGATTCCGTTTCGCATCGCGGCTACCACAACTCGACGCTCAACTTCGCAGATTGCCGCATCCCCGAAGCCCAAGTGTTGGGCGAGGTGCATCGCGGCTTCGATATTGCCAATCAATGGCTTTACGGCACGCGGCTGACGGTTGCCGCCACCTGCGTCGGCCGGGCGCGGCGTGTCTTCGAGATGGCCCTGCCCTATGCCGCCGAGCGCAAACAGTTCGGCAGGCCGATCGGCGCCAATCAGGGCGTGTCGTTCAAGCTCGCCGATATGATCACCGAGATCGACGCGGCCGAATGGCTGACGCTTTCAGCCGCCTGGCGGCTCGATGACGGCCTGTCGGCCGACCGGCAGATCGCTTCGGCCAAGCTCTACGCCTCCGAAATGCTGGCGAGGGTGACGGATGAGGCGATCCAGATCTTCGGCGGCATGGGGCTGATGGACGATCTGCCGCTTGCCCGCTTCTGGCGCGATGCCCGCGTCGAGCGCATCTGGGACGGCACATCGGAAATCCAGCGGCATATCATCAGCCGCGACCTGCTTCGGCCTCTGGGAGCATGAGCCGATGACAGCGAGCCCTCTCGACCGCCTGCTTAGACCGCAAACGATCGCCGTCTTCGGCGGCCGTGAGGCGCGCAGGGTGATCGAGCAGTGCGACCGCATGGGCTTTTCAGGCAAGATCTGGCCCGTCCATCCCAAACTCGACGAGGTGCTTGGACGGGCCTGCTATCGCTCGGTCTCCGATCTGCCGTCGGCGCCGGACGCCGCCTTCGTCGGCGTCAACAGGACGCTGACCGTCGAGATCGTGCGCAGCCTTTCTGCGGCCGGTGCCGGCGGCGCGGTCTGTTATGCCTCCGGCTTCAGCGAGGCGACCGGCGAACTCGGCGACGGCGCCGAGCTGCAGCAAGCCCTGCTGGAAGCGGCTGGCGATATGCCGATCCTCGGGCCGAACTGCTACGGGCTGATCAACGGTCTCGACGGCGCGCTGCTGTGGCCCGATCAGCACGGCATGCAGCGGATCGAACGGGGTGTGGCGATCCTCACGCAATCCTCCAATATCGCCATCAACCTGACCATGCAGACCCGTGGGCTGCCGATCGCCTATGTGGTCACGGCCGGCAATCAGGCGCAGACATCGCTTGCCGATATCGCCTGCGCGCTGATCGACGATCCGCGCGTCACGGCGGTCGGCCTCCATGTCGAAGGTTTCGGCGATCTTGCTTCCCTGGAACACTTGGCTGCCGCTGCCCGCCGATCGAGGAAGCCGGTGGTCGTGCTGAAGGTCGGCAGGTCCGAGCAGGCAAAACGCGCGGCGGTGTCGCACACTGCCTCGCTTGCCGGCAGCGATGCCGTGGCAGACGCCGTACTCGCTCGTCTCGGCCTCGGCCGCGTCCAGAGCTTGCCGGCGCTGTTGGAAATCCTGAAGCTGCTGCATGTCGCCGGCCCGCTCGCAAGCCGTTCGATCTCGTCGATGAGCTGCTCGGGCGGCGAGGCTTCGCTGATGGCCGATGCCGCCGTCGGCCGCAATGTCGAATTCCCACCCCTGCAGCCGCAACAATTGCCGCGTCTGCGGCGGGTCCTCGGCGAGATGGTGACGCTTTCCAATCCGCTCGACTACCACACCTTCGTCTGGGGTGATCTCGCGCGCCAGACCGAAGCCTTCAGCGCCATGTTCGAAGGCGGTTATGCCCTCAATCTCGTGGTCCTCGACTTCCCGCGCGGTGACCGCTGCGATGCCTCCGAATGGGCGATGACGGCCGACGCGGTCATCACTGCCGCCTCCGCCACCGGCGCGCTGGCCGGTATTCTGGCGACACTTCCGGAAAATATGCCCGAGCCGATCGCCAATCGACTGATGGCAAATGGAATGATTGCCTTCTCAGGCATCGACGAAACCATCACCGCTGTGGAAGTCGCGGCCGGCATCGGCCAAGCTTGGGGAGCACCACCTGCCCTGCCGCTGCTCAACGTGTCGTGCTTGGGCGGCGAGATCGTGACGCTGACGGAAGCCGATGCGAAGACCGAACTTGCTGCCTGCGGCCTCCCTGTTCCCCGGGGGCTGCAGGCTTTTTCTCCCCGCGATGCCGGCGAACAGGCCGAACGGCTCGGTTTTCCCGTCGTCCTGAAGGCTCTCGGCATCGCTCACAAGACCGAGGCCGGGGCTGTCGCGCTCAACCTTAAGGATGTTGAAACGGTTTCGAACGCGGCGGCGGCCATGCCGCTAAATGCCGGTTATCTCGTCGAGAAGATGATCGATCCGCCGGTCGCCGAGCTCATTGTCGGCGCCGTCCGCGACCCTGTCTTCGGATTGTCGCTCACGCTCGGAGCGGGAGGAATCCTCGTTGAATTGCTTGAGGATTCGGTCATTCTTCCGCTTCCCGCGACGAAAACCGAGATTTACGCGGCGATTTCTCGTCTCAAACTTGCAAAATTGATCTATGGCTATCGCGGGCGGCCAAAAGGCGATCTCGACGCCGCGGTCGTCGCTATCGCAGCAGCGGCAGATTATGTCGTAACGAACGCGGCATGGCTGGAGGAACTGGACATTAATCCATTGATGGTTCTTCCCGAAGGGCAAGGCGTTGCAGCAGTCGATGCGCTGATACGGCGGAGGAGGTAGCATAGGTTGAGCGACCAAATTCGCGTACGACATGACGGCGGCATCCTCGAAGTCGTCATCGACCGGCCGAAGGCGAACGCCATCGACCTGGCGACCAGCCGTGCTCTGGGATTGATCTTCCGGGATTTCCGCGACGATTCTGAATTGCGTGTCGCCATCGTCTCGGGCGCGGGCGAGAAGTTCTTTTGCGCCGGCTGGGACCTCAAGGCGGGTGCATCAGGCGATGCGGTCGACGGCGATTATGGCGTCGGCGGCTTCGGCGGGCTGCAGGAGCTGCGCGATCTCAACAAGCCCGTCATCTGTGCGGTCAACGGCATCTGTTGCGGCGGCGGACTGGAGATCGCGCTCTCAGCCGACCTGATCATCGCCGCCGAACATGCGACCTTCGCGCTGCCGGAAATCCGCTCCGGTACGGTTGCCGATGCGGCCTCGATCAAGCTGCCGAAACGCATTCCCTACCATATCGCCATGGACATGCTTTTGACCGGACGCTGGCTCGACGTTCACGAGGCGCATCGCTGGGGTTTCGTCAACGAGGTCTTGCCGGCCGAGCGGCTGATGGAGAGAGCCTGGGAGCTTGCCCGCCTGCTCGCGAGCGGGCCGCCGCTCGTCTATGCGGCCATCAAGGAAATCGTGCGCGATGCGGAGGGTTCGACGTTCCAGACTGCCATGAACAAGGTCACCAAGCGGCAGTTTGCAACGGTCGACAGGCTCTATTCGAGCCAAGACCAATTGGAAGGCGCGCGGGCCTTCGCCGAGAAGCGAAACCCTATCTGGAAAGGACAATAACGAGGCGGCGGCAACCGCAATGTTTTCCCGCATGATGCGGGCACCGAAGGCGGAGAGGAAACCGCCTGCGGATCTGCCCGGAAGTTCTGTCAACGCACAATAAAGAAGGAACTGGGGAATGAACGACTATACCAAAGTTCTCGCAAGCCGCGTCACCGCAGGCGGGCTCAGCCGCCGCGAATTCATGGGACGCGCCATGGCGGCAGGCATCACACTTGCCGTCGCCGACAAGCTCTTCACCGAGAGTGCCGAAGCCGCCGAACCGAAACGCGGCGGCCACCTGAAGCTCGGCCTCGAAGGGGGGGCGGCCACCGATTCCAAGGATCCGGCGAAATTCCTGTCGCAGTTCATGTTCTGCGTCGGCCGCTGCTGGGGTGACATGCTGGTCGAATCCGACCCGCTGACCGGTGCCGCCGTACCGGCGCTCGCCGAATCCTGGGAGCCGTCGAAGGACGCGGTGACCTGGACCTTCAAGATCCGCAAGGGTGTCAAGTTCCACGATGGCAAGGAACTCACGATCGACGACGTCGTTGCGACGCTGAAGCGCCACACCGATAAAAAGTCGGAATCCGGCGCGCTCGGTGTTCTCGGGTCGATCAAGGAGGTCAAGGCTGACGGCGGCAATCTCGTGCTGACGCTGAGCGAAGGCGATGCCGACATGCCGTTGCTGCTGTCCGATTACCATCTGGTCATCCAGCCGAACGGCGGCGTCGACGATCCGCTCGCCTCGATCGGCACCGGTCCCTATAAGCTGACGAGCTTCGAGGCCGGCGTTCGCGCCACCTTCGAAAAGAACAAGGACGACTGGCGCAGCGACCGGGGTTATGTCGATTCGATCGAAGTGATCGGCATGAATGACGCGACCGCCCGCATCGCGGCCCTGTCGTCCGGCCAGGTGCACTATATCAACCGCGTCGACCCGAAGACGGTCAACCTCTTGAAACGCGCCCCCAACGTCGAGATCCTCTCGACCGCCGGCCGCGGCCATTACGTCTTCATCATGCACTGCGACAAGGCGCCGTTCGACAATAACGACCTGCGCTTGGCCCTCAAATACGCCATGGACCGCGAAACCATGGTGCAGAAGATCCTCGGCGGTTACGGCAAGGTCGGCAACGACTTTCCGATCAACAGCACCTATGCGCTATTCCCCGAGGGCATCGAGCAGCGCGTTTACGATCCCGACAAGGCCGCCTTCCACTACAAGAAATCGGGCCATAGCGGCTCGGTCCTCTTGCGCACCTCGGAAGTCGCTTTCCCCGGCGGCGTCGATGCGGCCGTCCTCTATCAGGAAAGTTGCAAGAAGGCCGGGATCGAGATCGAGGTGAAGCGCGAACCGGGCGACGGCTACTGGACCAACGTCTGGAACGTCCAGCCCTTCTCGACCTCCTACTGGGGTGGCCGGCCGACGCAGGACCAGATGTATTCCACCGCCTATCTCTCGACGGCGGATTGGAACGACACCAAGTTCAAGCGTCCCGACTTCGACAAACTGCTGCTACAGGCCCGCTCCGAACTGGATGAAGCCAAGCGCAAGGACATGTACCGCGCCATGGCGATGATGGTGCGCGACGAAGGCGGGGTGATTCTGCCGATGTTCAACGACTTCGTGAACGCCTCCACCAAGCAGGTGAAGGGTTATGTCCACGACATCGGCAACGACATGTCGAACGGTTATGTCGCAACCCGCGTCTGGCTGGACGCCTGAGGGGCGCAACGCCCTTTGATCTCCGACGAAGCCGGGACCGCGGGATGAAACCTGCGGTCCCTCCTGACGTTTTACGAGAGGCCTTCGCCATGACCAATCCAGTCCCGAGCAATATCTTGCCGGGCTTGAGGTTCCGGCAGCGTTTTCCGCTGCTCGCCCTCATCCTCGAGCGCTTCGTGCTCAGCATCGTGCTGCTTTTCGCCGTTTCCATCCTGATTTTCGGCGGGCTCGAAGCCCTGCCCGGCGATTTTGCCACCACCTATCTCGGCCAGTCGGCCACACCGCAGGCTGTCGCCAATATTCGTCAGGATCTCGGGCTGAACCGTCCGGTCACGACGCGCTACGTCGAATGGCTCGGCAACGCCGTTCAAGGGAACTTCGGCACATCCTGGGCCAGCAAAAATTCGGTGAGCGAGCAGATCGGCAAGCGCCTTGGCAATTCGCTCTTCCTGGCGGGTTTCGCCGCGGTGATATCAGTGCCGCTCGCCGTCGGCCTCGGCATGTTCTCGGTGCATTTCCGCAACCGGCTGCCGGACAAGATCATCAATGTGATCTCGCTTGCGGCGATCTCGCTGCCGGAATTCTTCATCGGCTATCTGCTCATCCTCTTCTTCGCGGTGAACCTCGGCATCGCCACCTTTCCGGCGACGGTCTATGACAGCATGGGCTTCGTCGAGCGGTTGAAGGCGATCGCCTTACCGACGGCCACCCTGGTGCTCGTCGTGCTCGCCCACATGATGCGGATGACGCGGGCCGCCATCCTCTCGGTGATGTCTTCCGCCTATATGGAGACCGCCGAGCTGAAAGGCCTCAGCGCCTTCCGCTCGATCGTCAAGCACGCGGCGCCCAATGCGCTGGCGCCGATCATCAACGTCGTCGCGCTGAACCTCGCCTATCTCGTCGTCGGCGTCGTCGTTGTCGAAGTGGTCTTCGTCTATCCCGGCATGGGGCAATATATGGTCGATGCGGTCACCGTGCGCGACATGCCGGTCGTGCAAGCCTGCGGCCTGATCTTCGCGGCGGTCTACATCTTCCTCAATATGACGGCCGATATCCTCGCGATCGTCGCCAATCCCCGGCTGAGGCATCCGCGATGAGATTGAGAGACATCCCCATCACCGCCTGGATCGGCATCACCGGCATCGCCATCGCCTTCATCTTTGCGCTCTTTGCACCTTGGCTCGCCCCCTATGGCGAGACGCAGGTCGTCGGCGACGTCTGGCAACTGCCGGATGATCACTATATCTTCGGCCTCGACAACCTCGGCCGCGACATCTTCTCGCGGCTGATCTACGGCGCGCGCACGACACTGCTGGTCTCATCCGCGGCCACCATCATCTCCTTCTCGCTCGGTATCATCCTGAGCTTCACCGCCGCGGTTTCGCGCGGCATCATCGACACGGTGTTCTCGCGCTTCAACGATCTGATGATGTCGATCCCGACGCTGATCTTTGCGCTGGTGGTTCTTGCGGTCCTGCCGCAGAACATCATCGTCCTGATCCTGGTGATGGCGATCCTCGATTCCACCCGCGTTTATCGCCTCGGCCGCGCCGTGGCGCTCGATGTCGCGGTGATGGAATTCGTCGAGGCGGCCAAGCTACGCGGCGAAGGCAGGCTCTGGATCATCTTCCGCGAAATCCTGCCGAACACGCTGTCGCCTCTGCTTGCCGAGTTCGGGCTGCGCTTCGCCTTCTCGATCCTGTTCCTCTCGACGCTTTCCTTCCTCGGCCTCGGCATTCAGCCGCCGGCGGCCGATTGGGGCGGCATGGTCAAGGACAACAAGGACGGCATCATCTTCGGCATCTCCGCCGCGCTGGTGCCGGGCACGGCGATCGCCGTGCTTGCCGTCTGCGTCAACCTCGTGGTCGACTGGCTCCTGAAACGTACATCCAGCCTCAAGGGAGGGCGCGGCGATGCCTGAGCTTCTTTCCGTTCGCAATCTGAAGATCGAAGCAACCAGCTATCCCCCCGGCGAACCGCCCAAGCGGGTGACGATCGTCGACGGCGTTTCCTTCGACCTGCAGAAGGGCAAGGTTCTGGGCCTGATCGGTGAATCGGGCGCCGGCAAGTCGACGATCGGCCTTGCGGCGCTGGCCTATGGCCGGGGTGGCGCCGAAATCACCGGCGGCGAGGTACGGCTCGACGGCGCCGATATCCTGCCACTCGGCAAGAACGGCATCCGAAAAATTCGTGGCGCCCGGGTCTGCTACGTCGCGCAATCGGCCGCCGCCGCCTTCAATCCGGCGCACCGGCTTGGCGATCAGGTGATCGAAGCGTCGCTCAAACATGGGTTGATGATCAGGGAGGAGGCGCGCAAACGGGCGCTTTATCTGTTCCGGGTCTTGGGCCTGCCCAATCCTGAAACCTTCGGTGAGCGCTTCGCCCATCAGGTCTCCGGCGGCCAATTGCAGCGGGCGATGACGGCGATGGCGCTCTGTTCCAACCCCGAACTCATCGTTTTCGACGAGCCGACCACAGCCCTTGACGTCACCACGCAGATCGACGTGCTGGCGGCAATCAAACATGCCATCGAGGAAACGCACACGGCCGCCCTCTACATCACCCACGACCTTGCCGTCGTTGCCCAGATATCCGACGACATCATGGTGCTGCGCCACGGCAGGCAGGTGGAATATGGCAGCGTCCAGCAGATCATCGAGGCGCCGCGGGAAGAGTATACGCGCGCGCTCGTCAATGTCAGGCAGGCCTATCGCGAGGAGGCCGCCGACCAGTCTGCCGCACTTCTCAAGGTGGAAAATGTCAGCGCCGAATATTCCAACGGCTTCAAGGTGCTGCATGATGTCTCGCTGCACGTGCCGAAGGGGCAGACGCTCGCCATCGTCGGCGAATCCGGTTCGGGCAAATCATCCTTGGCGCGCGTCATTACCGGCCTGTTGCCGCCAAGCGGCGGCCGCATCGTCTTTGGCGGCAAACCGCTGATGCCCCACCTCAAGAGCCGGCCGAACGACGACCTCAGGCGCATTCAGCTGATCTACCAGATGGCTGATACGGCGATGAACCCGCGGCAGACGGTCCGTGACATCATCGGCCGCCCGCTGACCTTCTATTATGGTCTGAGAGGTGCTGAGAAAACCGCCCGGGTGAAGGAATTGCTCGACCAGATCGAGATGAGCAACGGCTTCATCGATCGCTATCCGGCCGAACTGTCCGGTGGACAGAAGCAGCGCGTGGCGATCGCCAGAGCCCTTGCCGCCAAGCCCGAACTCATCCTCTGCGATGAGCCGACTTCGGCGCTCGACCCGCTGGTGGCGGAGGGTATCCTCAAGCTGCTGCTCCGCCTACAGGAAGAAGAGCAGCTGTCCTATGTCTTCATCACCCACGACATCGCGATCGTCCGGGCAATCGCCGACAGCGTGGCGGTGATGCATCGCGGCAGGCTGGTGCGCTTCGGCCCGAAATCGACAGCGCTTTCACCGCCCTTCGACGACTACACCGATCTGCTTTTGAAATCCGTGCCGGAAATGGAAATCGGCTGGCTGGAACGTGTGCTTGCGACGCGACGCATGGAGAGCGCCGGCCATTGAATGGGCCGATCACTGAAAGGAATGAACATGGGCTCGCGCGGCTTTGCCACGATCGAAAATGAATGGATCACGCTGAAGGATGGAACACGGCTTGCCGCGCGCATCTGGATGCCCGACGGCGCGGAGCAGGATCCCGTTCCCGCCGTCTTCGAATTCCTGCCCTATCGCAAACGCGATGGAACCTGCCTCAGGGACGAGTCGACCTATCCAGTGTTTGCGGCCGCAGGCATTGCCGGCGTGCGCGTCGATATCCGGGGATCGGGAGAATCCGATGGCGTCATCGATGGCGAATATACCGAGCGTGAGCTCGCCGATGCCTGCGAGCTGATCGCGTGGATTGCCGCCCAGCCATGGTCGAACGGCTCGGTCGGCATGATGGGCATCTCCTGGGGCGGGTTCAACAGCCTGCAGGTCGCAGCTCTGCGCCCGCCGGCGCTGAAAGCCGTCATCTCGCTCGCCTCGACCGTCGACCGCTACAATGACGATATCCACTACAAGAACGGCTGCCATCTCTCCGCCCAGCTCTCCTGGGCGGCGACGATGCTCGGCTACCAGTCGCGCCCGCCCGATCCGGCGCTGGTCGGCGAGCGCTGGAAGGAAATGTGGTTGGAGCGCCTGGCAGGCGAACCCTTCTTCATGGAGGAGTGGCTGGCCCACCAACGGCGCGACGATTTCTGGCGTCACGGCTCGATCGCAGAGGATTTTTCAAGCGTCGAGATCCCGACGCTGGTGATCGCCGGCTGGGCGGATGGCTACCGCAATACGCCGCTGATGGCGGTCGAGGGCTTGGGCGATAAAGCCAAGGCGTTGATCGGCCCTTGGGTGCATAAATACCCGCACTTCGCCTGGCCGAAACCCCGCACGGATTTCCATGGCGAAGCGATCGCCTGGTGGAACAAGTGGCTGCGTGGCGAGGACAATGGCATCGACCGCTTGCCGCAGGCCCGCGCCTATATTCTCGATGCCATCCGCCCTGCGCCCCGCCGCGATAGTGATCGGGGTTTCTGGATCGCCAAGGATGTCTGGACGCCGCCGCACATGCAATGCTTCTATGTCGAGCAATTCGGCAGGTTGACGGAGGGCATGCCGATCCCGCATGCGCCCGAGCATCCCGTCTATGTGAGCTCTCGGCTCGACATCGGGACGGCATCGGGTGAATATTTCACGCTGAAGCCGGATGCCGAAATGGCGATCGATCAGCGCTCGGACGATGCCGGCTCATTGGTTTTCGATACGATGCCGCTTGCCGGCGATTGCGACTATCTCGGCCGGCCGGTGCTGACGCTTGCGCTACGTCCCGGCGCGGCGGGTGGGAATCTCTGCGCCCGGCTCGTCGACGTCCATCCGGATGGCACGGCAACGCGTGTCGCCTTCGGCGTTGTCAATCTTACCCACCGTGACGGCAATGCCGATCCCAAGCCGCTGATTCCAGGCGAGACAGTGTCGATCCGGCTCGCGCTCGACGCCTGCGGTTATCGCTTCCGCAAGGGGCATCGCATCCGTCTTTCGCTTTCGACGGCCTATTGGCCGATGATCCTTCCGCCGCCTGAGGATGAAGGGGTAGAGATCGATATGGCATCGCTCGGCCTGGGGCTGCCGGTGCTCGGCGACCATCGCAGGATTGAAATCGAGGAACCGGCCAATCCCGATCCTCTGCCAAAATATATTGAACATGCGGCGGCTGCGACGAAACGGCAGGTCGTCCGCGACCTGTCTGCCAACCGGACGGATTATCGCATCCACGAGGATACCGGGCTCCACGAACATCCGCAGACGGGCCTGTCAACCCGGCAATTGCGCGAGGAAGTCTGGTCGATTTCACCGGATGATCCGCTGTCGATGACAGGAACATCGACCTGGACCTGCGACATGCGCCGCCCCGGCTGGTTCGTCCGCACAGTCTCAACGGCGCGGATTGCCTGCACTGCGACCGATTGGATCATCAGCGCCGTCGTCACCGCTTTCGAGGACGACGTGCAGATCTTCGAAAAGGTCTTTGCGGAAAAGCGGATCCGACGCGACCTGATGTGATCGTCAGGGCGCCGCGAAATGCCGGAC
Source organism: Rhizobium sp. NZLR1b (assembly GCF_019685155.1). Lineage (NCBI taxonomy): Bacteria > Pseudomonadati > Pseudomonadota > Alphaproteobacteria > Hyphomicrobiales > Rhizobiaceae > Rhizobium > Rhizobium sp. NZLR1b. The sequence continues at coordinate 21,879 of NZ_JABDWC010000001.1, read as the reverse complement.
TGCCTCGCAGACGGCATGGAAACCATCGCGTGCGCCATCGCTGATGTGGCGGGCGCGCAGCCAAGCATGCACCATTTGCGGCTCCTCCCGAAACCAGACTTCGACGCCCTCCGCGGTAAGCCGGGCGGCATAGTGCCGGCCGTCGTCGCGGAGAGGATCGAAATGCGCGACCGTGATGAAGGCCGGCGGCAGCCCGGCCAGCGAGGCTGCCTGCAGCGGCTCAGCGATCTCACTGCCTGCCGTCGCCTGCAGGATGTCGCGATAATAGGCGACATCCGCCGTCGTCAGCCCTGGGGCCTCGGCCATCTCGACGTAAGAGCCTGCCGTAAGGTCCCCGCCGAGCGCGGGGTAGATCAGGACCTGGCCAATGAGGCCGGACAGGCCCTCGTCGCGTGCACGCAATGCAAGGCCCGCCGCAAGATTGCCGCCGGCGCTGTCGCCGATCAGCACGACCTTGCTGTTGGCGGAAAGCAGATGCTTCAACACGGTAAAGCCGTCATCCGTCTGTGCCGGCCAGCGATATTCCGGGGCCAGCCGGTAATCGACGGAAACGAGTTCCGCGCCGGCAAAATCGGCAATCTCGGCGCAGATGGCATGGTGGCTCTCGAGCGACCCGACAACGAAGCCGCCGCCATGCAGATAGAGCAGGATGGTCCGCGTGACGATCTTCCGTGGGCGGTAGCGCCGAATCGGTATGCGCTGAAGCATGCCGTCCGCAAAGATCATCTCCGGGGGCAACGGTCGGTCGAAGCGGGCGCAAAGAGCGTCGTACCAATGCCGCTGCTGCTCGGCCGACGCGTCAACGGCGTCCGCGGGATAGAAGCTATCGCAGATCTCAAGAAACTGCAGGATGCCCTTTTCGGTGGGCGCAGGCGATGGAGCGGACATTGAAGGTCCTTTCGATTTGGGACATGCAGACCCATGTCCCTGGCCGACTCTGCGCTCATCATGCGTCAAGGTGACGGAGGCAATCTGTCTGGTCGCGACCCATAAATGTCGCGACACTCGATTATTTTGAACCCGCATTTCCAGATTTCGGCTTTTTTTCAAAAATCCGATATTTTTTCGTCATCGACCCAAGGAAAGCCTTCGGAGAAACGTCTCAATTCCGAAATAGCATCTTGCTGGATAGCTTGGGGGTAGGTGCGCATTGGATGCGGAGCTCATAGAACGAGCACAGGGCGGCGACCGGGAGGCCTTCGGGCAACTGGTTTCGCGCCACTATGATTTCGTCCATGCGGCGGCATGGCGGTGGTCGGGCAGTTCCACCGACGCGGACGATATTGCCCAGGAGGTTTGCGTCAAACTCGGCGCAGCCATTCGCGGCTTTCGTGGCGCCAGCCGCTTCAGGACATGGCTCTATACGCTGACGCTCAACGCGGCCCGCGACCATAGACGGAAGCTTGCGCGAGAAGAGCAGACATTTCGCGCATTCGCCGCCGAACCGCGGCAGGATGCGCCGGCCGCAAACGACGACGAGTTATCGAGTGAATTATGGGCAGCCGTGCGCGCCTTGCCGGAAAGGCAATGCGACGCCGTGCTGCTCGTCTATGGCGAAGGCCTTAGCCATTCCGCTGCCGCCGATATCATGGGCTGTTCGGAAACGACCGTGTCCTGGCAGGTGCATGAGGCGCGCAAAAGGTTGAAGGCCATGCTCGGCAAGGAAGAGGTATGACCGTGGACAAGGAACTTGAAAAGCTCTCCCGCCTCACCCCGCCGGCAGCCGATCCGGAGGCGCGCGTACGCGCCCTTGCCGCGGCGATGCAGGCCTTCGACGGCGCAGAAAATAATGTGGCGGCAGCCCAAGGAAATGCGAGAGGCTGGCGTCAAAGCTCCGTCATCAACTGGATATGGAGCCCAGCCATGAACAAGAAATTCCTTGCCGGTTCAGCGCTTGCGACGCTGCTTGTCATTCCCGCCGCCGGTTATCTCGTAGTCGAGCTGACCCGAAACGGATTGCCGATCATCGACCAGACTGAGATCGCCGGCAATCTTTCGCAGAATGGGACGTCGAAACCGGCCGAACCGGCAGGCAAGCCGGCAGACCCAGTTGCGGCTGCGCCTCAACTTCCCGAGGCAGCGGCCGAAGAGAACAAACTGGCTCGATCGTCAGCGGCCGGCAACGCCGAAGCGTTGCAGGACAAGGAGCAGCAAGCTGCCGCGAAAGCCAAGGCGCCGCAGACCTCTGAGTTCGATGCCGATGAAATGTCGACTCTTCTGAATAAGTCGGAGGGTTCCGCCACAACGCTCGGCGAAGCCAAACGCTCCATTGCACCCGGCATCGCCCCCCAACAGCAGCCAGCCGAACCGATGGCTGCTGTCGCCCCTTCCCCTGCTCCGCCGGCGGACGGACGTGTCCAGCTTCAGCTCGATCCCAGCCACGAGCGCTTTGCCAATGCCGCGGCTAATCCGATCAAGAGTGTCGCGACCGATCCGGTCTCGACTTTCTCAGCCGATGTCGACAGCGCATCCTATTCCTTCGTCCGCCGGTCGTTAACGGGCGGGGCGATGCCCGATCCGCAATCGGTCCGCGTCGAGGAGATGATCAATTATTTCCCCTATGACTGGCCGGGTCCCGATAAGGCCGAGCAGCCCTTCAAGGCGACTGTGACGGTGATGCCGACGCCGTGGAACCACGACACGGAATTGATGCATGTGGCGATCAAGGGCTATGACATCGCGCCGGCGACTGCGCCGCACGCCAATCTGGTCTTCCTGATCGACGTCTCGGGCTCGATGGACGAGCCGGATAAGCTGCCGCTGCTGAAAAGCGCCTTCCGCCTTCTGGTCAACCGGCTGAAGGCTGACGATACAGTCTCGATCGTCACCTATGCCGGCAATGCCGGGACCGTGCTTCAGCCGACGCGCGTGATGGAGAAGTCAAAGATCCTGTCGGCAATCGACAGGCTGGAAGCTGGAGGTTCGACCGGCGGCGCCGAGGGCATCGAGGCAGCTTACGACCTTGCCAAACAGGCATTCGTCAAGGACGGCGTCAATCGGGTGATGCTGGCGACGGACGGCGACTTCAATGTCGGCCCATCAAGCGACGAGGATTTGAAGCGCATCATCGAAGAGAGGCGCAAGGACGGCATCTTCCTCACTGTTCTTGGCTTCGGACGCGGCAATCTCAACGACTCGCTGATGCAGACGCTGGCGCAGAACGGCAATGGCAGCGCCGCCTATATCGACACCTTGGCGGAGGCGCAGAAGACGCTCGTTGAAGAGGCCGGGTCGACGCTGTTTCCGATCGCCAAGGACGTCAAGTTCCAGGTCGAGTTCAATCCGGAACGGATCGCCGAATACCGGCTGATCGGCTACGAGACACGCGCCCTCAACCGCGAGGATTTCAACAATGACCGTGTCGATGCCGGCGATATCGGCTCCGGCCACAGCGTCACGGCGATCTACGAGATTACCCCCAAAGGAAGCCCTGCGGTCATGAATGACGACCTGCGTTATGGCGCAGCCGACAAGGCGCCGGCACAGGCCTCCGATAGCGCTCATGGCGGCGAGCTTGCCTTCGTCAAGATGCGCTACAAGCGGCCGGGCGAGGATAAGAGCGCCCTCATCACCACACCTGTCGACAACGGCAACGTGGTCGCCACTGTCGACGCCGCGCCTCAGGATGTCCGTTTCTCGGTGGCCGTCGCCGCCTTCGGCCAGAAACTGAGCCGCAGCGCCGCCCTCGATGCCTATTCCTATCAGGCGATTGTCGATCTCGCGGCGGCGTCGCGGGGCACGGATCCGTTCGGCTATCGATCGGATTTCCTCGGGCTGGTCCGGCTGGCGGATGGCCTCAGCCAACGATAAGTGGAGAAGCGCAAAGGAGAGGCCGCCCGGAAAGGCGGCCTCTCCTGCTTGGTGTTTAGCCGGGTCTTGATCCATTGGCCGTAAGGTAGACAGCATAAAGGGACGTTGTTGCCGTGATGAACAGGCGATTCAATTTCTCGCCGCCGAAGGCGACATTGGAGACGATCTCGGGAATATGGATTTTGCCGATCAGCGTGCCATCCGGATCGTAAGCGTGCACACCGTCGCCGGCGCTCGTCCAGATCCTTCCCTTCCGGTCGACACGAAAACCGTCGAAAAAGCCCGAGGTGCATTCGGCGAAAATACCGAGATCGGTCAGCTTTCCATCGTCGGATACAGCAAGCTTTCGTATATGGCGCGGACCGCCTGATAGATGCGTACCTCCGGTGTCGGCGACATAGAGCAGCTTTTCGTCGGGGGAAAAAGCCAGCCCGTTCGGCTTGACGAAATCGGACGTCATCTGGTCTGTCGTGCCCGTTGCCGGGTCATGCCGGTAGACGTGGCATCCGCCGATTTCCTCTTCGCCGTAGTCGCCTTCATAGTCGTGAAGGATGCCGTAGCTCGGGTCGGTGAACCAGATAGTTCCATCGGATTTGACGGTGACGTCGTTTGGAGAGTTGAGCCGGTTGCCGGCAATTCGGTCGGCCAGAATGCTGATCTGGCCGTTGAAGTCGGTTCGCGTGACGCGACGCGTCAGATGCTCGCAGGTGATGAGCCGGCCCTGAGTGTCGACGGTATTGCCGTTCGAATTGTCGCTGGGGGCGCGGAAGACCGACGTATGGCCGCTGGTATGGTCGTAGCGCATCATTCGGTTATTGGGGATGTCCGAGAAAACCAGATAACGCCCGGCGGCAAACCAGGCTGGCCCCTCCAGCCAGCGGCCGCCGGTCCAAAGCCGTTCGACACGTGCGTGACCGACGAAGCAGCTTTCAAAGCGCGGGTCGAGAACCTCAAAACCTGTACCGTCAATTTCCCCGAACATCTGTTCCTCCGTTACTCTTGAGTGTTATCGATATCATAATGTCGTGTTTTGTAGGCTTCGTACAGCCATCCGACCTGACGTCGTTCCTGTGCATTGCACCAGAAACGCAGGTTTTTGCCGGAGGAAGTGGCGCATTCTTGTGAAAATATCGATTGTGCGATGATAGCGATAACTTTATCGTGTCTGGATTGTCGAGCGCAGGAAGCGTGTTTGAAAGCGGAGACCAGTGAAAAACGAGGATGAGCCGAAAGACAAGCGTCTGAAGCCGGGAGACGCTCAAAAGCTGACGATGGCGGAGGTTGCCAAATATGTCGGCGTATCCGCCATGACCGTTTCGCGGGCCTTCCGCCAGGATGCAAGCGTTTCCGAGGAGACGCGAAAGCGCATCATGGAAGCTGTCGACGCGCTCGGCTACGTGCTCGACCTGTCGGCCGGCAGTCTTTCGTCAAGGCGCAGCGGCTTCATCGCCGCGCTGGTGCCCTCCATCAACAATTCGAATTTTTCCGACACCGCGCGCGGCATCACCGATGCGCTGGAGAATACCGGCCTTCAGCTTCTTCTCGGCTATACCGACTACGCGGCGGAGAAAGAAGAAGAGCTGATCGAGGCGATGCTGCGCCGTCGTCCTGAGGGCATTATCCTGACCGGTGGTTCGCACACGGCGCGCGCCCGGCGGATGCTTGCAAAAGCCGGCATTCCTGTTGTCGAGACCTGGGAGCTTCCAGAAGACCCGATCAATCATGTCGTCGGCTTTTCCAACAGCGAGGCGATGGCCCTTCTGGTGCGGGCGCTCGCCGGCCAGGGATACCGGAAGTTTGGCTATATCGGCGGAACGACGGCACGCGATACGCGCGGCAGTCAGCGGCGAAGCGGTTTCCAGAAGGCTGTCGAAGAACTCGGCCTGGGACCGGGGCGGATGATTTCCTTCGGCGTACCGCCGATCACCATGGAACAGGGCGGCCAGGCGATCGTCAGCCTCTTGGAGCGCTGGCCGGACACGGAAGTCGTTCTCTGCGTCTCCGACCTTTCCGCTTTCGGTGCGATCATGGAATGCAAGCGCAGGGGAATGAAAGTGCCGGGTGATATCGCCATCGCCGGTTTCGGCGACTACGAGATTTCGTCGATCTGTCATCCCAGCATCACGACCATCAATGTCGACTGTTACGGCATCGGCCGCCAGGCCGCCGCCCGCCTGCTGGACGCGCTGCAGGGCAGCGGCGAGGCGACCGGCGACGAGATCATATTGACCGGCTATAGGGTCGTCCTGCGCGAAAGCACGGGCCGCAGCGCCGCCCAATAGTCGGATGCCGATATCAGAAGGCGATCTGCACTTTCATCGATTTGCTGCGGTCACCTGCCAGCTCAAAGGCGGCAACGGCCTCATCGATGGCAAAAACGCCCGTCAGCAACGGTTTCAGATCGACGCGGCGCGCGTTAATCAGCTCGACGGCGAGCGCGAATTCCTCGTGAAAACGGAACGTCCCGCGCATCTCGATTTCTTTGGCAACGATCATGTTCTGTGGGATGGAGACATCACCGCCAAGGCCCAGTTGCACCAGAACGGCGCGAGGCTTCAGCGTTTCCAGGCCGGCGCGCACGGCTCGCTCATTACCTGACGCCTCGAACATCACATCGAAGTATCCCTTTTCGGCACTGTAGGCCGCAAGGTCGGAAGCATGGGTGGCAACATTGATCGTTCGATCCGCGCCGCTGGTGCGGGCGATGGCCAGAACGCTATCCGTCACGTCAGTCGCGACGATTTCGCGGGCGCCGAGAACGCGCGCCGCAATGATTGCCAACATCCCGATCGGGCCGCAGCCGGTGACGAGCACCCGTTTGCCCAGCAGCGATCCGGCGCGGTTTGCCGCATGTAAAGTTACAGCAAAGGGTTCTGCGAAGGCGGCCTCATGAATGGAAATGCCCTCAGTGACCTTGTGGCATTGCCAGCGCTCCGCCACCAGTCGCTGGCGAAAACCGCCCTGAATATGCGGCATCGGCATGGCGCTGCCATAAAACCGCATGTTGAGGCAGTGGTTCTGCTGTCCCTTCAGGCAATATTGGCAATGATTGCACGGCCGGCTTGGGGAAACCGCAACACGGTCTCCCATGGCAAGATCGGCAACGCCGGCGCCCAGTGCCTTGACCGTCCCGGCAATCTCATGGCCGAGAATCATCGGTTCGCGCAGACGAACGGTGCCGAAGCCGCCGTGATTGTAATAGTGCAGGTCGGAACCGCAGATGCCGCCGGCTTCGATGGCAATCTCAACCTGCCCCGCGCCTACAACCTCCGGCTCTCGCTCTTCGATCCTCAGATCCTTGGCGGCATGAATGACGATGGCTTTCATATCGAAATCCTTACACGACGGGAGTTGGAAGTGGGCGACCGGCAAAATGCGCAGCGAGATTGTCTCTGACCAGTTGGCCCATTGCCTTGCGTGTCTCGACGGTACCGGAGCCATGATGGGGCTGCAACACAACGTTTTTGAGCGTCAGGAAACGCGCATCGATCTTGGGTTCGTTCAGGAAGACATCGAGGCCTGCAGCCTGAATGCTACGGTCTTGCAGTGCGGCGATCAGCGCCTCTTCGTCGACGGTCGTCCCGCGCGAAACATTGATCAAAATGCCGTTGGGGCCGAGGGCTTTAAGCACATCGGCGTCGATGATCTTCACAGTCGCCTCCCCTCCCGGAACGATGACGATCAGAAAATCGGCCCAATCGGCAAGCGCCACCAGGTCCGGCTGGTAGGCATAGGCGACATCCGTGTGCTCGTGGCGAGTGAAATAGGCGATGTCGCAGCCGAAACCGGCAGCCCTTCTGGCGATTGCCTGGCCGATCCGGCCCATGCCGATGATCCCGACCTTCTTGCCGGAGACGCGCGTCACCAGCGGCATGGCGACACTGCCCCATTGGCCGGAGCGGACGAAAACGTCGGCCTGCGGAACCTGTCTCGCCGTGGCAAGCAGCAGCCCGATGGCGATGTCGGCGACATCTTCGGTGAGCACATCGGGGGTATTGGTCACGCGAATGCCATTGGCGCGGGAAAAGGACAGGTCGATCGCGTCGGTGCCGACGCCGTAACAGGAGACGATCTCCAGCTTCGGCAGTTGCTTCATCAGCTCGGCGGAGGCGCCGAGTTCACCACGCGTCGCGATGGCGCGAATATCCCTGCCGACCCTTACGATCAGTTCTTGCCGGTCTGCCGCTTCCCACAGGCGATGGACGCGATACTTCGCCTCCAGATCCACCATGTCCCACTCCGGATAGGCTCCGGTCATCAAGATTTCTACCTCAGGCATTCCGTCTCCATCCGGCATTTTGACAGTTGATTATGTTATCGATAACATATAATTCGAAGGCGGGATGTCAAGTGAGTTTCACCGCGAGTGGCGGTATAAGCGGTCATTCGCAGCGACACTGGAGGAGTTATTTGCATGAAGAACCTGTTTGATCTGACCGGACGGCTTGCCCTGATCACCGGCTCGAGCCAGGGGATCGGCTATGCCCTGGCGGAAGGCCTGGCCCAACACGGCGCCGAGGTCATCATCAACGGCCGCACGCCCGAAAGCGTCAAGCGCGCAGTCGAGAGCCTCAAGGCTCAGGGCCTGTCTGCCCATGCGGCGATCTTCGACGTGACCAGCAAGGATGCGGCCAAACAGGGCATTGACGCGGTCGAAGCCGATATCGGGTCGCTCGACATCCTGATCAACAATGCCGGCATGCAGTTTCGAAGCCCGCTGGAAGATTTTCCGGCGGACAAATGGGAACTGCTGTTGACCACCAATATTTCGAGCGTGTTTTACGTCGGCCAGGCAGCCGCCAAAGCCATGATCGCCCGCGGCAAGGGCAAGATTATCAACATCGCCTCGGTTCAAAGCGAACTCGCCCGCCCCGGCATTGCTCCTTATACGGCAACCAAGGGCGCGGTGCGCAATCTGACGCGCGGCATGTGCGCCGACTGGGCCAAGTACGGCCTGCAGATCAACGCGATTGCGCCAGGTTATTTCAAGACGCCGCTCAACCAGGCGCTCGTCGACAACCCCGAATTCTCGTCTTGGCTCGAGAAGCGGACGCCGGCCGGACGGTGGGGCAATGTCGAGGAACTGGTCGGCGCTGCCGTTTTCCTGTCGGGCGGCGGTTCGTCCTTCATCAACGGCCACACGCTTTATGTCGACGGCGGCATCACGACCTGCCTCTGACAGAGACGAGACAATGGACTTCGAAAGAAAGGCACCGCCTCTTGCCGTCGTTGTCATGGGCGTAAGCGGCTGCGGCAAATCCTCGGTTGGAGAGCGCATCGCCGCTGAATACGGCATGCGATTTGTCGAGGGCGATCAACTCCACCCCGTCGGAAATGTCGCGAAAATGGCTGAGGGCACCCCGCTCACCGACGCCGACCGGCTGCCCTGGCTCGACCGGATTGGTGAGGAAATAACCACTGCGCAAGGCGCGTCGCAGGGATTGGTGATCTCGTGTTCGGCGCTGAAGAAAGCCTATCGGGACAGGCTGCGGCAGGCGGCAAGCGGGCGTCTGGCCTTCGTTTTCCTGGAAGGGTCTCGCGATTTATTGCTGTCGCGGATGCAGGCCCGCAAGGGTCATTTCATGCCGGCGTCCTTGCTTGACAGCCAACTGCAGGCGCTGGAGCCGCCGGCCGGTGAACCTCACGTGGTGACGGTGCCGATCGATAATGTGTTGGACGATATTGTGGCGCTGGCTTGCAAAGGGCTGAGCGGCGTGGCTGTCAAGGGAGGGTTTCATGCAGTGTGACTATAGAGCAGATGTCGCCGTCATCGGCGCGGGCATCATGGGAACGGCGATCGTCAGCCGACTGATCGAAACCGGCCACAAAGTATCGGTCTTTGACCTGGATGCCGAAAAAGTTGCGGCATTAGCAGCCAAGGGCGCCCACGCGGCGAGTTCCGTGCAAGATGCGGTCGCGGCGTCGGAATTCTGCGTGCTCAGCCTCAATCATGCGAACATCGTGCGTGCCGTCGTCTTCGGCGAGAAGGGCGTTGCAGCGGCGGCGAGCGCCGACAAGCTGCTGATCGACATGTCCTCCATCGATCCCGCCGAGACCGCGGACATGGCGATGCGACTGCGCCGGGAAACGGGCATGGCATGGGTGGATTGCCCGCTTTCCGGCGGCGTGCCCGGTGCGCTGAGCGGGCGCCTGACGATCATGGCCGGCGGCAGCCCTGAGGATTTCGAACGGGCGCGCGTGGTGATGCGGCATCTTGCCGCCAATTACACGCTGATGGGCGGATCCGGCGCCGGGCAGACCACGAAGCTGATCAACCAGCTGTTTTGCGCCGTGCTGTTTCAGGCCGTCGCTGAAGCCGTCAAGCTTGCCGAAGCCGGCGGCGTCGATCCCTCAGCCATCCCGGCAGCTCTTGCCGGCGGTCGGGCGGACAATCGGATCATGCAGGAATTCATGGCAAAATTCGCCGCCCGGGATTTCTCACCGACCGGCAGGATCGACAACATGCTGAAGGACCTGGATTCGCTGCAGGCCTTTGCGCTGAAGACAAAGACGCCCTTGCCGATGACCGGCGCGGTAGTCGAAATCCACCGACTGCTCTGCGCCGCCGGGCTCGGGCCGAAGGACTCCGCCGAAATGATGCGCCTTCTCGACGGGCTTCAGCCCGGCTGACGCCAATCTTTATTCGAAATTCGAGATTGTCATCTTTCCGCTTGACCATCAGCAAATGTTATCGATAACATACAGCCAATAACAACCGCAGCTTTGGGAGGAGCTACAGTGGAAGCCAGGAGACTGCTGGAGTTCCAATCGATCACCAAGAGCTTCGGCGGCACGCAAGCGCTGCGTGATGTCTCGATCGATTTGCGCGAGGGAGAAATTCTCGCGCTGCTCGGAGAAAACGGCGCCGGCAAATCGACGCTCATCAAGACGCTCGCCGGCATCTACAAGCCAGATAGCGGCGACATCCTTTTCCGCGGCGAGAGCTACCACCATCGCCCCCCGAAGCCGAACGAGCGGCAGCCGGTTGCCTTCATCCACCAGGATCTCGGTTTGATCGAGTGGATGACGGTCGGCGAGAATATGGGCCTGTCGCAGGGCTTCTCGATGCGCCGCGGCCTGATCGATTGGAACAGGACGCAAGCGCGCGCCAAGGAAGCCCTGAAACTGGTTGGCTGCGATTTTGACCCCACCACGCGGGTCTCGACGTTGTCGCGCACCGAAAAATCGCTTGTCGCCATCGCTCGCGCACTTGCCGTCGAAGCTGACGTTCTGGTGCTCGACGAGCCGACGGCGAGCCTGCCCGCCGATGAAGTCGACCGGCTGTTCAATGCGATCCGTCCTCTAAAGGATCGCGGCGTCGGCATGATCTATGTCTCCCACAGGCTCGACGAGATTTTCCGTATTGCCGATCGGGTCGCCGTTCTGCGTGACGGATGCATGGTCGGACAGAAGCCGGTCAGCGAAACGGCGCCCGACGAGCTGGTGACGATGATCATCGGTCGCAGCGGCGATAGTCTCTTTTCCAAGGCCGCGATTACGCCCGGCAAGGCGATCGTCAAGGTTCGTGACCTCATCTGTGCCGGCACGAGCCCGATATCCTTCGATATCCGCGAAGGTGAGCTGCTCGGCCTGGCCGGATTGCGTGGCGCCGGCCAGGAACGGATCGGCCGGGCGCTGTTCGGTTGCGAGCCCTTCAACGGCACGGTTCTGCTGCATGACGAGGCCCCGGATCTTTCGAGCCCGCGACGGGCCATGGCGTCGGGGATCGGATTGATTGCCCGTGACCGGACGGAAGAATCCGTTGCTCTGTCGCTTTCCATCCGGGAAAATACCTATCTCAATCCAGGCGCCGTCGGCCGCGGGCTTTTGTCCTTCCTGTCGCCGCGCGGCGAAGCCGACCTTGCCCATGCGATCGGCCACACCGTCGGCCTGCGGCCGAACGATCCGGATCTGCCGGTCGAGGCCCTGTCGGGCGGCAACCAGCAGAAGGTGGTCGTCGGTCGCTGGCTGGCGACCGGCCGCAAGCTGCTGGTCGCGGAAGATCCGACCGCCGGCGTCGACATCGGCGCGCGTGCCGAGATCTACCGTCTGATCACCCAGGCGCTCGAGGCGGGTCTCGCGGTTGTCGTCGTCTCGACCGATTTCGAGGAAATCGCCCATATATGCCACCGCGCGCTGGTCTTCTCGCGCGGCAAAATCGTCAGCGAACTGACTGGAAGCGCCCTCACGACGGAGGCGGTCATCACCGCCGCCTCCGCGTCGGAAGCGGCTTGAGCCATCGGGAGAACAGCCATGCAATCCATTGAATCCACCGCGCTGGAGCCAACCAAGAGCGAAATGGCCGGCCTGTCCACAGGCCAGAAGATCGGACGCCTGATCCCGGTCTACGGGCTGGTGATCCTGACCGTCGGCCTGATCGTGATCTTCTCGATCCTTCTGCCGGATACGTTCCCCACCGTGCTGAACGTTCGCTCGATTGTCTCAGACAAGGCAATCATCGCGCTTCTGTCGCTCGCCGCGATGATCCCGATGGCATCGGGCCGCATCGATCTGACCGTTGGCTACGGCATCGTGCTCTGGCATATTCTCGCCATCAGCCTGCAGACCGCTTATGGCCTGCCCTGGCCGGTCGCCGTGATCATCGTTCTGGCGCTCGGCGTCCTCACCGGCTTCATCAACGGGCTGTTGGTCGAAGTCGCAAAGATCGACAGCTTCATCGCCACGCTCGGTACGGGAACGGTTCTCTACGCGCTTGCCCTCTGGCACACCGGCGGGCGGCAGGTGGTCGGCGTCTTGCCGGAGGGTTTCTATGCGCTGAATGGCACCATGCTGTTCGGCCTGCCGATCACCGGCTTCTACGTGCTGCTGATCGCCATCTGCATGTGGGTCGTGCTCGAATACCTGCCGATCGGCCGCTATCTCTACGCCATCGGCGCCAATCCCAAGGCGGCAGCCCTCAATGGCATTCCGGTCCGCAAATTCGTGATCGGCGCATTCGTCACCTCAGGCCTGCTGGCAGCGCTGACCGGGGTCCTTCTCGCCTCGAAGCTGCGCATCGGCCAGGCCAGCGTCGGCCTCGAATATCTGCTACCGGCGCTTGTCGGCGCATTTCTCGGATCGACGACGATCAAGCCGGGGCGGGTGAACGTCTGGGGCACTTTGATCGGCGTCATCATTCTGGCGGTCGGCATATCCGGAATTCAGCAATTCGGCGGGTCGTTCTTCGTCGAGCCGCTGTTCAACGGCGTAACCCTGCTGATTGCGATCGGCATAGCAGGGTATGCCCAGCGCAAGCGCGGAGCTGTGAGGAGGATCACACCCGCATCCAAATGAGGATGCCGGCTCATCCCGGCATCTTACAACAAACAAAATGGAGGAGTGGACATGAAGCGCAGAACATTATTGCAGGCAACGGTCGCAACCGTCGCCGTTATGCTCAGCATGCCGGCATTGGCCGATTCAATGGCCGACGCCAAGGCCGTTGTCGGCAAGTATGCTTCCAAGGTGAGCGCCTGGGATGGCCCGACGAGCGGCCCCAAGGGCGCCAGCGGAAAGAACATCGTCATTCTGGCCGGCGACATGAAGAATGGCGGCATTCTCGGCGTGGTCAATGGCGTTCAGGAAGCGGCGGGCGCGCTGGGGTGGACGGTCAAGGCGCTTGACGGCGCCGGTTCGATCGGCGGGCGGACCGCGGCGTTCGGCCAGGCGATGGCCCTGAAGCCGGATGGCATCATCATCAACGGCTTCGACGCGGTCGAGCAGAAGCCGGCGATGGAAGCGGCCAAGGCGGCCGGTATTCCAATGGTTTCCTGGCACGCCGCCTCGGCTGTCGGCCCCGTTCCCGAAGTCGGCGTCTTCGCTAACGTGACGACCGATGCGATGGAAGTATCGAAGTCTGCGGCCGATTGGGCCTTCGTCGACGCAGGCGGCAAGCCTGGCGTCATCATCTTTACCGACTCCACCTATGCGATCGCGATCGCCAAGGCCGACCGCATGAAGAAGGAGATCGAGGATCTCGGCGGCACGGTGCTCGAATATGTCGACACGCCGATTGCCGAAACCTCTCAGCGCATGCCGCAATTGACCACGTCGCTGCTGCAGAAGTATGGCGCCAAGTGGACGCATTCTCTGGCGATCAACGACCTCTATTACGACTTCATGGGGCCTTCGCTCGCTTCAGCCGGCATTGCCGGCGACGGAAAACCGGTGAACGTTGCAGCAGGCGATGGTTCGGAGAGCGCCTATCAACGTATCCGCGCCAAGCAGTTTCAGGCCGTCACGGTCGCCGAGCCGCTCAACCTCCAGGGCTGGCAGCTCGTCGACGAGCTTAACCGCGCCTTTGCGGGCGTTCCGTGGTCGGGTTACGTGTCGCCACTGCATGTGGTGACCAGCGCCAACGTCGAGTTCGACGGCGGACCGAAGAACAGCTTCGATCCCGATAACGGCTATCGCGATCAATACAAGAAAGTCTGGGGCAAATAAGCCTCCGATCAGGGCGTATCGGTCGATACGCCCTCACTTCCTCGCATCCCCATCGATCCAGCTCCGGCGAGTTTTTTAAAAGAGAAGCTATGATTATTCGTTATGCTTTATTTGAAGGTGAAATCCATCCCGGTCGGGAAGAGGAATTCCGCGACTTCGTGAAACAGCGGCTCGTCCCGCTCTGGACGAAATTTCCGGGCGCCGAGGAAGTCCGGGTGCTGGACGGGATGGAGCGCGACGAAGGCGCCCCGGTCTATGCCATGGCCTTGGCCATTCGTTACCCGGATATGGATGCAGTGAACGCAGCGCTTCGCTCCGATGTGCGCTTCGAGAGCCGCGAGGTCACCGGCGAACTCCTCCAGCTCTTCACCGGCAAGGTGCATCATCACGTCTTCCAGGCCAACGAATACTCGCCGCATACCGCCTGAGATCGGCGCATCGATTTCGGCAAGCAACGCATGTTTTCCGGGTGATGGTCTTGATGACTGCGTCAGGTCGCCGTCGCAACTCATCGATTGCGGCCGGAATTCCTGGCGATATAAAGGTTGGCGTCCGCCATATGCAGCGCCGCCCCCAGGCAGTCGGCCGATGGAACAGGTGACTTCAAGCTTCGGGGTCACCTTGGCCATTCGTGGTCCGCAGCCGCTCGACATCGGCAAAGGTGTCCCCGGCACTCGCCCGGGAAACAACAGCAGGAATTCCTCGCCGCCCATCCGGATCGTCAGACAGCCTTCCTGTCCAGTGTCGCCCAGCAACGCGGCGCAGAAGCTGCAATTCATGCCGATTGCATCGCTGAACATCGACTACGCCTAGGCAGATCAATGCTTGGCTCTTGGCAAGTGGATTCAAACCGTCCGTTTGCAACAGGAGATGTGCGTCACTTCAAACCAACAACTTGGTGTAGGTTTTCCGCGCGGACGTCGAGCCGTTTAAGACGAAAAATGCGACAAAATAGTCAAAAAGCGCAGCAATATGACGCCCTGCCGGCTTCGTTTACACTCTCTAAAATATCTCCCCCTATTTTTAAGGGTATCGGAGCGACGTTCTGAGGATCGTCACCTACGCCATGATGGCCGGCCAGGTATACCGAAATCTCGCATGAATCGACGTTGTTACGCTGACGCTCGCCCCGCTTTAGGCGCGACGCGCGCAGTAGTGCACGGCGGACGTATTCGGGCACAGATCCTGGTCATAGACACCTTTGACAAACCTCGCCAACACGATGGAGCGTGGCAATGGATACTATTAAACGTTTCGGGATCGCGATGCGTCTCGCTCTTGGCTTCAGCTTCCTGATTGTGCTGATGGCCGGCCTGAGCATCTACTCGGCGGTACAGGTCGATGAGATCAACAGCAACCTTGGAACGATCAACGACGTCAACAGCGTCAAGCAGCGGTTTGCCATCAACTATCGCGGCAGCGTGCACGATCGGGCGATTGCCATTCGCGACGTCACTCTGGTGACCTCTGCCGATGAACGCAAAGCGGCCGAGGCATTGATCGAAAAGCTGGCCGCCACCTACGCCGAGAATGAAAAGCGCATGGCGGATATGGTTGCATCTCCGGCAGGTGCGACGGATCAGGAAAAGACCATTCTGGGCGACATCGCCGACATACAGGCGAAAACCAATCCTTTGGTCGCTCAGATCATTGCGCTGCAGGAAAAGGGCGATGGCGACGCGGCCCGCAAGATCCTGCTCGAACAGGCAAGACCGGCCTTCATTTCCTGGCTGGGCGCCATCAACAAATTCATCGATTATCAGGAAGCACTGAACAAATCGATTGGTGGCGAGGTTCGCAGCACGGCAAGCGGCTTCAAGCCGATCGTGCTGACGGCGTTGGGTATCGCGGCTCTTCTTTCGATCATTGCGGCTGCGATTACCGCGCGTACGATCGTCGGCCCGCTGGCAAAATTGCAGCTTTCGTTGAAAGCGATGGCGGAGGGCAATCTCGACGGCGATCGTCGCCTCGAAGCGCGAGGTGATGAGATCGGCAAGCTTGCGCGCGCTGTGGCCGGCTTGCGTGACGCCATTTCGACAAAGGCCGAACGGGAAGCTGACACGGAAGCCAAGCGGGCTGTCGCAGAACGGCATCGGCTCGAACAGGATGCCGATGAACGCCGCACTCTTGCCGAGCAGACCGACCGGGCTGTCGGCCAGCTTGGCGATGCATTGCAGGCGCTGGCCGACGGCGACCTCACACAGCAGATCGACACGCCGTTCATCCCGTCTCTGGAAAAGCTCAGAGCCGACTTCAATACCGCTGTCGAAAAGCTCCGCGCCGCCATGCAGAAGGTTGCTCAGAACGCAAGTGCGATCGCCGCCGGCGCACAGGAGATCCGATCTTCGTCGGATGATCTCGCCAAGCGGACCGAACAGCAGGCCGCATCCGTTGAGGAAACCGCTGCTGCGCTCGAGGAAATCACCACCACTGTCGCCGACTCGAGCAACAAGGCCCAGGAAGCAGGGCAGCTCGTTCGCAAGACGAAGGACAGCGCGGAGCGTTCGGGCAGCGTCGTCCGGGGTGCGGTCGACGCGATGGGCAAGATCGAATCCTCCGCTACTGAAATCGGAAGCATCATCGGTGTCATCGATGAAATCGCCTTCCAGACCAACCTGCTTGCGTTGAATGCCGGTGTCGAAGCCGCCCGCGCCGGTGAAGCAGGCAAGGGTTTTGCCGTCGTTGCCCAGGAGGTGCGCGAATTGGCGCAACGTTCCGCCAAGGCTGCAAAGGAAATCAAAGAGCTGATCAACGCGTCGAACGGCCACGTGAAAAACGGCGTCGCCTTGGTCGGCGAGACCGGAAAAGCCTTGCAAGAGATCGTCGCACAAGTGCAGCAGGTCGACGGCAATGTCGGCGCTATTGTCGGCGCTTCGCAAGAGCAGGCAACGGGTCTGAAGGAGATCAACACCGCTGTCAACAGGATGGATCAGGGCACGCAGCAGAACGCAGCCATGGTGGAAGAAGCGACGGCCGCCGCCCATAACCTCGCCAAGGAAGCCGACGCGCTGTTCCAGCTCCTAGGCCAGTTCAGCATCGGGGGCGCGGTGGTATCGAAGCGCTCAACGCAGCCCGCTGCCGCGGCACAACATGCTCAGCCGGTGTCCTCGCCGGCGCGCCAGATGATTGCCAAGGTAGGCAGGTCGTTTCAGCGAAGCGCGGGCCAGGGAAATGCGGCCCAGGGGAACGCAGCATTGGCCGGCGATTGGGAAGAGTTTTAAATCGGACTGATTTCCGGTCAGCTTCTGCTGGATAGCAAATTGCAAAGGGCGGCGTGTGCCGCCCTTTGCTTTGATTGGTCTCACGCCCGGGCCGGAACCTTGGCCGGAAGCAGGGCATTGAGCACGACTGCGACCGCGATGTTTGCCGCAAGCGCCAGCAGTCCCGTGTAGACGGTGAAGGGCTCGCCGCCGAGGCTGATCATATGCAGCGGTTTCCAACCGGCATCCCAGACCAGGAAGGTGCCGCCGCAGAAGCCGACGAACCAACCGGCCAGCAGAGCGGGTGCTCGAAACCAGTTGGTGTAAAGGCCGAAGACCAGGGCCGGAAGTGTCTGCAGGATCCAGATGCCGCCGAGCAGCTGCAGGTCGAGTGCGAACTGCGTCGGCAGGAAGATGATGACGAGCAGCGCACCGACCTTCACCACCAACGAGGTGATCTTTGCGACCTTCGCCTCTCCCGCATCGCTGACCTTCGGATCGACATAGGCTTTCCAGAAGTTGCGGGTGAAGAGATTGGCGGCACCAATGCTCATCACCGCCGCCGGCACCAGCGCGCCGATGGCGATCGCCGCAAAGGCGAAGCCGGAGAACCAGCCCGAAAACAGCGTCTTGAACAGGGTCGGAACGACATCATTGGCACTGTCGAGCTTCAGATTGGCGGCATGACCCATATAGCCGAGCAGTGCCAGAAGACCGAGCAGCAGCGTATAGGCGGGCAGCATGATCGCGTTCTTGCGGATCGTCTTGCCGCTGTTGGAGGCAAAGATGCCTGTCAGCGTATGCGGATACATGAAGGCGGCAAGCGCCGAACCCAGCGCCAGCGTGGCATAGGCGACATATTGATTGCCGCCGAGCAGCAGGTTGCCGGAGCCCTTGGCCTGGAAGGCCGCATCGGCCGAGGCGAAGACATTGGCGTAGCCGCCGAGCTTCGACGGGATCAGTGCGACGGCTGCGATCACCACGATGTAGATCATGATGTCCTTGACAAAGGCGATCAGGGCCGGCGCGCGCAGGCCCGCCGAATAGGTATAGAGCGCCAGCACGATGAAGGCGATCGCGAGCGGCAATTCGCCATGCAGCCCGAGCGCCTTCAGGACCGCAGTCATACCGACGAGCTGGAGGGCGATGTAGGGCATGGTGGCGATGACGCCCGTTGCCGCGACGGCGAGTTCGAGGCCGCGCGATCCGTATTGGCCGTGGACGACGTCGGCAGCCGTCACATAACCGAACTCTTTGGCGCGTTTCCACAGAACCGGCATGACCATGAAGACGAAGGGGTAGACGACGATGGTGTAGGGCAGCGCGAAGAAGCCGTAGGCGCCGACCGTATAGACCAGCGCCGGGACGGCGATCACCGTATAGGCGGTATAGAAATCGCCGCCGACGAGGAACCAGGTGATCCAGGTGCCGAAGTTGCGGCCGCCGAGGCCCCATTCATCGATATGGGCGAGCGTCTCGGGCTTGCGCCAGCGGCTGGCGACGAAGCCCATGACCGTGACGAGGACGAAGAAGAAGATGAAGACGGCAAGCGCCTGGCCGTTGATATCAGTCGTCATGGCGGGTGCTCCGATAAGCGATCCAGGTTAGCGTCGCGGTGATCGGCACCCAGAGAAGCTGATACCAGTAGAAGAACGGAAAGCCGAAAAGGGACGGCTCGCGGACATTGTAAAATGCCGGCCAGAGCAGGCCTATATACGGAATGATCAGCAGCCAGAGCGCTGCCTTGCTACGTGGTTTTTCCATGTCGGAATACCTTTCAGGCGCCGCGGGCGGCGGTCGCCATGTTCCAGTTGTCGGCGTGGAAGGCAGGTCTGTCAGCCGGCGGCGGCAGCAGGCCCTGTTCGGGTCGCTCGAGCTTTTCCGGACGTTCGGAAGCTGATGTAACGCATGTGAATTCCTCCCAGCGGCTTGCACTTGGCTAGCGGCGAATGGAGTCCTAGGGCGTCGGATTTATCCTCACAAGATGGGCGAGGAGCTGAAGTGCCGGGCTCTACCCAGAAGTGGGTAGGCGCGGATCCACGCCGACTTTCGGGACGATGCCGTGGTCGAGCGCATAGCGGATGAGACCTGCTGTCGTTGCGATGCCGAGCTTTTTCTTGAGGTTCTTGCGATGTGTTTCGGCCGTGGCGGAGCTTATCCCCAGCACCTCTGCGATCTCGCGGTTGCTCCTGCCTGCAACGATCAGCCCGAGAGTGTCGCGCTCACGCGGCGTCAAGGGATCGCTCCCCTCCTCCGCGCGTTCGCCCATCAGCGCATCGAAGACGCCGGAGGAGAAATAGGTGCCGCCGCCGGCGACGGTTTCGATAGCTGCGACGATCTCGTCGGTCGAGACGTCTTTGAGGACGTAGCCGGCGGCGCCATGCATGACCGACGAGGAAATATACTCGCGGCTGTCATGCATGGAGAGCATCACGACGCGAGTTTGCGGAAGTTCGTTCCTGAACAATTCGATCGCATCGATGCCGCTGAGCTTCGGCATGTTGATATCCATCAGCACCACCTGCGGCTGAACCTGCCGGGCGATGTCGAGCCCGGTTTGAGCCAAGCCGGCGGTGCCGGCGACTTCGATATGGTCGAATGTGTCGAGCACGGCTTTCAGCCCGTCCAGCACCAGCGGATGGTTGTCGATCAGCAGCACCTTGATTTTCGGGCGTGCCGTCATGCGGCTTCCGCCTGCTTGCCGGCGGCAAGATTGGCCGATCTCGGCATCATGGCCGTCAGCGTCGTGCCGGCCTCGCTGCTGTTGATCAACAACAGACCGCGGAAATGTGCCATCCGCTCCTGCATGTTGCGCAGGCCGAGTCCCGCTCTGCCTGAGGCGCCGTCCTTGCTGCCGTCGAAGCCGGTGCCGTTGTCGGAGATGGTCATGCGGGCGCGGCCGCCGTCGCTCCAGAGCTTGACCGTAAGCCGGGAGGCGCCCGCATGGCGCTCGACATTGTTGAATGCTTCCTGTGCGACGCGATAAAGTGCGGTGTTGGCTTCGGCTTTCAGCCTGTCGGTGAACGCGGAAGCGTCGATTTCCGTCTCGATTCCTGTCCGCTCGGCGAAATTGTAGCAGAGCGCCTCAAGCGCCGCCTTCAGGCCGAGGTCGTCGAGCACGCGTGGGCGCAGGTCGTGCGAGAGCCGCCTGATCTCCTTGATGGCGCCGTTCAGCGCCTCGACGCCGCGGTCGATGGTCAGCGCCGCATCGTCGACATTGGTCCTGACCTTGCGGCCGGCGAGATCCATCGCATAGCGCACGCCGACGAGATTTTGGGAAATGCCGTCATGTAGTTCGCGGGCAAGCCGCGCGCGCTCTTCTTCCTGGGTGTCGATGACCCGCTGCGTCAGCGCCTTGAGCCGGCTATCGGCCATGCGGCGCTCGTGGAAGGTCAGCAGCATGCAGGTGGTGAACACGACGAGCACCGAAGGCACGGCGATCAGCGCGACGATGACGAAGGTCCGTCTTATGTTGACGCGCATCACCTTGTTGGCGGCGGCACTCTGGGCAAAGACGTCATCGAGATAGACGCCGGTGCCGACGACCCAGCGCCACTTGTCGAGACTGACGACGAAGGAGAGTTTGTCGGCGATCTGTCCGGTCGATGGCTTTTGCCATTTGTACTGATGCAGGCCGCCGCCCGCTCGCGCGGTGGCGATCAGTTCGGCGATGACCTTGTCGCCATCCGGATCGGTGAGATCGAGCCAATTGTGCCCATGCCGGAAGCTCTGGCGCGGGTGGACGATATTGTTGCCGTCATAGTCGTAGACGAAGAAATATCCATCCTTGCCGTAGTCGAGCGAGGTCAGGATCGCGGCCACCTGCTCCTTGGCGGCCTCGTCGTTGGCCCCGGCCTTGTCATAGATCGTCTGGATGGCCGACAGCGCAAGGTTGGTCAGATTGAGGATCTCGGCTTCCTTGGTCTTCAGCATGTTCTGCTCGAACGTGTCGATGCTGTTCTTGGCGAGATTTGCCGATTGCCAGGTGATAAAGGTGGTGATCGCAAGGATCGAGATGACGAGCGGGACGATCGCCAACGCGATGATCTGGTGTCGTAACGTCAAGGGTCGTTCCTCCCGGGATTTGCGGCCGGAATTATGCCCTTTGGCGAATGTGAGTCCAGCGGCTTGTCGCGCTTGCCGCGCGACCGGATCAATGTCGGTTCTGAATTAAAGAGTTAGAGCATGATGTCGTCCGAAAACCGCTCACACTTTTCGGCATCATGCTCTAGCAGGCTGCTGAAATTCGCTCTGCGTTGGCGCAGTTGCTTGCTGTGGGTCTGATTTTTTTACAGACTGGCTGTCGTGCGGTGGGATTTTGGCCGATTGAGGCGGGTTTTCTGGCCATATCGGCTTATTGATCTCCCTCAAGACACACTTCGCCCGTCGATCCGATCAATTTGGGAAGGCGGATGATGTTGTACGC